>NZ_LAPV01000090.1 GCF_000971275.1 Devosia psychrophila
CTCAAGACAAGCCGGCAGAAAGCTCGCTTGGTCACGGTCAGCAGCCTCGACAAAACGTCCCATCTGGCACCTCCGAAGCAGTGCCAGATCATACCATAATCCGGAGTTTTCACACAGCCTCCACCCCAAGTCGGCCATTGGAGAAGCCTCGTTCCATAATGTTAATTATGCGAACAATCACTTTCTACTGTTCAATAACCGAACGTCATCATAAAGCAAGAACGAAGACCCGTGGGATCGGCCCGGGCGCCTAACCACCTACAGCGGTCAGGAGATCCATGCCAGTCCATGGCCAGAGCAGTGAGCATGCGGGATCGTTCTAAATCAGCGAGACCATCGCCACGCGCGGTGGAGTCGTTCCCGGCTAAGCTCCAGCCGCAACAGAACGTTATTTTGTCCGATCGATCCGGGCGTTACCGGCGGCCAGATGTGGCGCAAAAGCTTGGCGGATTGCCTCAAGAAACACTTCGCTAAACCGACCTCGCGGCGGTGCGCTCGCGTCGAGATGATAAGAGCGCTCAAGGATGTCGTAATTGTATTCGCTGACGGTAAGCCAGCCTCGCCCATAACCCGTGAGATTGGCGCGGCGGAGTTCCAGCTTTGGAATTTCGATGGCGGTTTGCCCGTCAAAAGGCGGTTTTGAGGAAATCGGGAGCAGTATAAGATGGGTGTTGCCGTTGGCGTCGGTCATCGTCAACAGCAGACAAACGGGGCGATCTTTTTCGCCGTGTTCGCGACCTTGTACGTCCTGCCAGCCCCATAAATAGGGATAGCCGACCACATCGCCCCGGCGGAATCCATCAGTCAAGAGCGGGGGTCTTTGGCGTGGTGCTTGACGCCCGATACTCGTCGGAATCCTTCTCAAGTTGAGCTAGGATCATATCTGCTAGTTCTGACGGCGTCTCGCTTGTGCGGTATACGCGGCGCGGGTCGCTGCGGTTGGTCAATCGCTCGTATTCCTCAACGGGGACGACGACCACCGAGGCACGGCCATGCTTGGTCAGGGTGATGGGTCCGCGCATGGCCTCGTCATGGTAGCGGCCAAAATGCCGGACAAACTCGACTGAGGAAATCGTTTTGGTTGGCATGAGCCTAATCTCCATTTTCCTGTAATATACAGAAATAACAGAAAACCGCAATCGTTATGGTTTGATATCGTGACGCTCCGGGTACGCGATCTCAAGCGTCATTGCCGTTCCACCGTCAATGACCATTAGAACTCGTAGCCGCCGAGTTGGTTGTCGGCGCACCGGAAACGTCCGATAGGCGTCTCAGACTATTGGTTGAACGACATAGCGAGCGGCAGGTCGAACAGGCTTGCCCAGGCAGTCGCACTGGCCCGCTGGATCGGTACAATCGAGGTGGAGCCTGTCCACCACGCTCCCCTCCATATGCAGCTGGGGCTCACGTGCCCCAAGATGAAGGTGAAAACCGTCGTGAGCCGTACCGCGCAGCACCGTGTCGGGAACTGGCCCCTGTGCTCTTGCACAGAGCGTGCTCATGATTTGCCAGCGATCGGCGTCGGAGAGGTCTCGGAAGTGCTCGACCGATCCAGGATACTACAGCATCCGCATCGGGGAGGTGCGTTCGAGGTCCCCGTGCCGGCAGAACATATGCACTGCCCGCGCGCCAGTCTCGCTAGGGGGTAGGACAATAAGTGAGCCGTCTTTCGCTAGCGGGTAATTGACGCAATTGAGCGGAGGACAGGGGTCTCGGGGTCGCCGCCCGGCTCAGGTCAGCGCGTCTTTGATCATCCGCTGAGCGGCACAATACCAACCCGCGCACCTAAACTTCATACCAAGGCTGTGAGTCCCAGCTTAGGCTCAGGCGGACCGATCATCGCTCAGGCCCCAGTCCAGCCTCATGCCAACATTCAGGCTATCGCTACCCGCAAGGGTGACCAAACCGGGGCGGCCCGGCAAGTTATGGGCATTGACCGGATGCGACACCGGCTCAAAGCAGAAGAAGTCGGCCCCCGCGGAGGGAGAATACAGCATTGCCGTGTGAAGATCATCGGAACTGACGCGCACCGAGACGGCGTCGGGGCCTTGATCGATCTGCGTCTGGCCGGTCCAGCCAGCGAAGCCCACATTGATCCAGCCGTGCGGCAGGCCCCTGCGCCCGGCAAAGTCCAGGTCCGGCGGCAGAGCCACCGCCGCACGGGTTGCGGGCAAATGCTGCGCGTTCTCGGGCCAGTAGCCACTGGCGTCAAACCGAATTTGCGTCTGGCTTGAACGGGGAAACCATGGATGAAAGCCAGCACCGAATGGCAATGCCATGACGCCCAGATTGGTTAGCTCCAGACGAGCCGCCAAGCCATGTTCGTCCAGACGATAACGGACTGCGGCCCCGTACCGAAAGGGACCGAACGAGCCATCGGGTAACTGCAAGGCGACGCTGTTGTCCGTTTGCTCAGTCACCAGCCAACGGCGCTGAAACGCGTCGCCGTGAATTGGCAGGGGCTCCCCGGGCAGGTTCGGCGGCAATGCATAATCGCTGCCGTCGTGATGAAAGCCGCCAGCGATCCGATTGGAGAACGGCGCCAGCAGGTTCATCGCCAAAGCGAAGGGGCCGTCGGCCTTGATTCCAGACCAAGGCCGTAGCAACGGCCGATCCCCCAGCCACAATCGGGCGAGCCCTGCGCCCATTTCGGGTAAAATCTCCACGCGCGCCTGGCCTGCCGCGAGTTGGATCACCTACCAGCCCCCATCGATGGCAATATTCTGCCCGGAGATCATCCGTGCCGCATCAGAGACAAGAAACAGCAGCAGATTGGCCACATCTTCGGCTTGCAGGCGCTGCTTGAGACATTGTCGGTCCAGCACCCAGTCATTGTATTCCGCCAGCCGATCGGCGAAGACGCGGTTTTCGGCTTCGGACACCACGGCGCCCGGGGAAATGGCATTCACGGTGATGCCGTATTTGCCCAGTTCCCGCGCCAGCCCCTTGGTCAGCCCCAGCATGGCCCCCTTCGAGGCTACATAGGGCACATAGCCATCCCATTGCCCCGTCAAGGTGATTGAGGTCATATTGACGATCCGCCCCCAGCCGGCGGCTTTCATGGCCGGCGCGCAGACCCGCGCCAGGACGAACGCAGCGGACGAGTTGACCCGGATCTGATCCTCATACTCAATCAGGCTGAAAGCCTCATGCGGCTTGTTGATAATCAAAGCCGCATTGTTGACGAGGATATCGATCGGATCGTCTGCCACGGCCTCGGACACGGCCGCTTCGGTCCCCGCCAGATCGTTGAGATCAACCCCTAAAAACTCAATTCCTGGCGGGGCTTTGCCGCCGGGGCGGTCAAGCACCGTAACCCGGATGCCGGCGGCGGCAAGCGCCGCCACATAGGCGCGACCAATAGTGCCCAATCCCCCGGTGACCAGCGCATGTCTTGCTGAAAGCGGCATCCTGTCTGTCCCTATAGAACCTGGAGAATTTCTTCGATCGACGTCTCGGCAATCGGCTTGTCGAGCACGATCTCGCCCATCGCCATGGCCACGATCCGCTCGCAGCAGGCAAAGACGTGGTGCAAATTATGGCTGATGAAAATGCCGGTCACATTCTGGGCCTTCAGGGACTGAACGAACCCGATCACCTTGGCGGTTTCCTTCACTGAAAGATGGTTCGTCGGCTCGTCGAGGATCATCACCTTGGACTTGAAATGCATGGCCCGGGCAATGGCAACGCCCTGGCGCTGGCCGCCCGAAAGTTCGCCGACCAGCGCATCCGGCGAGCGCAGATGCAGGTCGACATTGGCAATCGCGGCCACGCTCTCGGTGCGCATCCTGGCCTCGTCCAGCAGGCCGACCCCCATGAACGAAGCCTTCAGCGGCTCGCGCCCGATGAACATGTTGCGGGCGATGGACATGTTGGGGACCATCGAGTTGTACTGGTAAATCGTCTCGATCCCCAGATTCATCGCATCACGTGGATTGTCGATAGCGGCCAGCTTGCCTTCGACGTAGATTTCGCCCTCATCCTTGGCATGCAGGCCGGCCAGGATCGAGATCAGCGTCGACTTGCCCGCCCCGTTGTCCCCTACCAGCCCGACGGCCTCGTTGGCCCTGAAATCCACGCTGACGCCGCGCAGCGCATGCACGCCGGAATACCATTTGTGGACATTGCGGACTGAAATAATCGGTTGTTCCTGGCTGTTCATCATCAGGTCTCCACCTTCATGGACTGGCCGCGCTTGCGCAGCCACGAATTGCCTACCACGGCCAGGATGGTTAGGGCGCCCACGGCGAATTTGAACCAATTGCTGTCCACCTGGCTCAGCACCATGCCGTTATCGATCACCCGGATCAGAATGGCACCGATAATGCCGCCCATGATCGAGCCGATCCCACCCAGCAGGGAGGCCCCACCGATCACCGCTGCCGCCACTGCGGCCAGTTCCAGCCCCTCCCCGATCGAGGGCAGGGGCGAACCGATGCGCATCACCTGGATGCTCCCGGCGAAGCCCGCCAGCACCGAACAGATCATGAAGCAGGCGATCTTGACCCTGGCGGTCGGAATGCCCATAGCGGTCGCCGCCGGCAAAAATCCCCCTGTCGCCCGCACCCAGTTGCCGAAATTGGTCTTCGACAGCAGCAGGCTGACCGCCATAGCGATGACAACGAACCACAAAAAGGACGCGCGGAGCAGGTTACCCGGCCCGACAAACTCGACAAACAGCCAGGTCGGAATGGCATCGACCTGAAGCCGCGGCGGAAATCCGCCCGAGATCACCACGGTCAGGGAGCGTACCATGAACAACATGCCCAGCGTGGTGATGAACGATGGAATGGCAAACCGTATCGTCAACCAGCCATTCAGAAACCCGATGAACGCGCAGACCAGCAGTCCGGCCACTATCGCGGGCCAGAACGGCCAGCCGCCAGCCATCAGGACCGCCATGGTCATGGGGCAGATGGCAAATACCGACCCCACTGAAAGATCGAACTCGCCGCAGATCATCAACAGGGTCACACCGATGGCCACCAGCGCCATTTCCGGCATCAGACCAAGGATGCCGCGCAAATTCGCCGGGCTCAGGAACACGCCGTTCGACATGATCTGGAAAAAGAAAACCAAGCCGGCCAGCAAAAGAGCAGCGGCGAGTTCAGGCTTTTGCAGTGAAATCTTGATAAATCGCCTCATCCCGGCCTATCCTTTTTGCAAACGGTTTCCCTCCGGGCGCACAGCGGCGCCCGGAGGAAGAGCCGGGCTAGCGCAACCCCTTGGCGGACAAATCCATGATCGAATCCGCGTCTTCCGCCTTCACAATGCCCTGGCCGGTGTCGATATCGGTCGGCGCCAAGCCAAAATTCTTGGCCAGATAGACTTCCATCACCGGCATGAAGCCTTGCATGTAGGGCTGCTGGTCCACCTCAACCTGAATGTAACCAGCCTTCATCTGCTCGATGACTTCGGGCACCAGATCGAACCCTGCCAGCAGAACCTTGCCGGGCGCATCGCCCCGGTCGGCCAGCACCCGCGCGACGCTGGCGTGCCAAAAGCCGGTGTCAAAATAGGCGGTCAAGTCGGGGTGGCCCGCCAGATAGGCGCCGACGCGGTCAGAGGTCACAGCAAGGTCGGTGCCGCTATCGATTTTCTCCCAGGTGATATCGCGGCCTGAACTGGCCTTGTATTCCTCAAGGAAATTGATGACGCCCTGGCCGCGCTGCTCGGACCAGTTCTGGCCCGGTGCGGAAATGCCGACCAGCACGCGGATCGGACCATCGGCGGGGAAATTGGCCGACTGGGCCTGCCCCAGCGAATAGCCTGCCGCCTGGAAACCCTGGCCGATAAAGGCCTGCCGAGCGTTGCCCTTGGCGCCTTCCAGATCATCGACGTTGACGGCGATGACGGTAATCCCTGCATCGCGGGCGCGCTGAATCGGCTCGTCCAGCGCTTCGTTGTCGACGATGGTGGTCAACAGTGCATCCGGATTGCGGGCAATGGCCGCTTCAATATTGGCCAGCTGCTCAGTCACCGAGCCTTCGGTCTGGGTGAACAGCATCTGGCATTCGGCATCGACCTTGCCACAGGCGTCCTCGAAGCCCTTCTTGACAGCCTGCCAGAAGGTATTGGAAGCCGATGAATGATGCGCAAATACAATCTGTAGCTTATCTTGCGCCGTGGCCACATTTGCGGTCGTCATCGCCAAAGCGAATGCGAGCGTGGTCGTTACGAGTTTCATTATTGCTCCTCCTGAGCGTTGCTTAGTTTACAGGCTGGCTGCGTCAGAAATTTTCCTCGACACAGTAAAGGCCCGATCCAGATCTGGATGCAGTTCCATTCCAAGTCCGGCTCCGGGGGGGACCGAAATCATGCCGTCCTTCACTTCTGGCAGCGCGGTCACGAGATCGCGGTACCAGGTTCGATAGAATGCCCGCACGCTTTCCTGCACGAGGGCATTCGGCGCATTGAGCGATAGGTGGGTTGAGGCGCACAGGACCACTGGTCCGGTGCAATCGTGGGGCGCGATCGGCAGATGCCAGGCTTCCGCCATCGAGGCGATCTTGCGCGCCTCCGACAGCCCGCCGCACCAGCTCAGGTCCAGCATGACGACGCCTGCCGCGCCGGTTTCCAGCAGATCGCGGAACCCCCATCGCGACCCTAGCGTCTCGGACGCCGAGATTGGCGCTGGCGAGACCGCTGCGTAGCGCGCCAGACTGGACAGACTATCCATCTTGATGGGGTCTTCATGCCAGAAGGTATTATAGGGCTCGAGCGCCTTGGCAATCTGCATGGCCGGCAGGAGTTGCCACATGCCATGAAACTCCACCATGATATCCATCTTGTCGCCAACCGCGGCACGGATTTTCTCGAATGGTTCCAGCGCTCGTTTCAAGTCGGGAGCAGAAATATACTGCCCCCGCGAGGCCTCGGCCGCCGCATCAAACGGCCAGATCTTCAGTGCCGTAATGCCCTCTTCGAGCAGCGAGTGTGCCAGTTCATCGGCGTGATGTAGGAAGCCATTCAGATCATCATAGTGTTTGTGGCCACCGCCCAAATCATAATTGCCGGTCGTCTGCCCGGTTGCCTTCTTGATATATTCCGTGCCGGCGCAGGTATTGTAGGTGCGAATCTCGCGCCGCGTAAAACCGCCCAAGAGCTGGGCAATGGGTTGATTAACCGCCTTGCCGAACAAGTCCCAGAGCGCAATGTCGAAGGCCGAGTTGCCGCGCACTTCGGCCCCCGAGGAACGGAAGCCGACATAGCCCACCAGATCGCCGGAGAGCTTGTCGATCTCCAGCGGATCGCGCCCGATCACCCGTGGCGCAATATATTCATGCACATGGGCCTCGACCGTCGCGGCGCCAAAGAAGGTTTCGCCCAGGCCGACGAGCCCCTCGTCAGTATGCACCTGCAGCCAGAGCAAGTTTGGCCGTTCGGCGATGCGGATCGTCTCAAGCGCGGTAATTTTCATGGTTTCCTCAGGACAGGCCAGCCGACAGCAGGGCCCGGACACTCTCGTCAAAATGCACACCCATCAGTTCAACAGCGCGTTGCGGGTCTCCGGCGCCGATGGCTTCAGCGATCCCCTCATGAGTGGCGAGCATGGCCTCGCGCGCCTCGGCGGTGGTCCGGCTTTTCCAGCCCACCAGCCAGGTCTGGCGGGTGATACCCTGAAACGCACCGACGATGAGCGCGAAAACGGGATTTTTCGACGCCGCCGCCAGGGCCCGGTGAAAGGCCAGGTCCTGCTCCATCAGCTCCTCGGGGTTGTTGGCCGCCTTGCGCATTGCGCGGGCAATGGCCAGTATTGCCGTTGCCTCGGCATCGCTGCGCCGGATGCTGGCCAGCACCACGATGCGCGATTCTATGGTGCGGCGGACATCGTAGATCTGCTGGATATTGATCTGATCGGTATAAACGCCATGCTCAAAAATCAGCGACATGGCGCCATGGTCGATCGGCGATACGGTCGCGCGTTTGCCAGTAGCAAGCTCAATGATCCGCATCGCTGCCAGCGAGCGGTAGGCCTCCCGCACGACAGTGCGCGATACATTGAGTTCCCTGGATAGATTTGCCTCCGACGGCAATTTGTCACCGGGCAAAAGATCGTTCTCACGAATGTGGCGGGTGATGGCGCCGATTGCCGTGCCGACCAGCCCACCCTCCTTTGCCTCATAAAGCGACATACCGATCTCCAGCAACTTGTATGATAGGTTTAACTTGAACTGTTCATAATTGCTCCATATCATGACTGTCAAGTTCCTTCGGAGGAGATTGGGCGTGAGCGCAGAATTGATCTTTCAGGCGGCTGACACCGTTGGCGAGAGCATCGTTTGGGACGATCGGCGGGACCGCCTGGTCTGGGTCGATATAATCGGTCGCCGCATTCAGGCCTTCACCCCGCAAACCCGGCATCACCAACTCTGGCGCCTTTCGGGCCGGCCGACCTCCATCGGGCTGGGAGCGGATGGCAGCGCGATTGTGGGCATGGAGCGGCATATCTGTCGCTGGGACTGGATCGGAGAGCCGGCGCCGCTGCTCGAGGTGGAGCCCTTGCTGCCGTCCAACCGGTTGAATGAAGGCGTGGTTGGTCCCGACGGGGCATTCTGGGTCGGCACAATGCAGAACAACATCGCCGCCGATGATAGCGCGCTGGATGGGCTGGCGGCGACGGGCCGTCTCTACCGCTACACCGCAGATGGACGGCTGCAGCAGGTGAGCGATGACACATTCGGCATTACCAATACCTTCGTTTTCCCGAGCCGCAACCGACTGGTCACCGCCGATACGACAAAAAACGCGCTCTACGGCTATGAAATTGGTGCGGATGGTACATTGGGGCCACAGCAGCCGTTTCAGCAGCGATTTGCCCGCGGAGCGCCCGATGGTTCATGCCTTGACGCTGAGGGCGGAATCTGGACCGCGCGGGTGGCCGGCGGCGCCTGCCTGACGCGGACTTTGCCAGACGGGTCGATCGATCGCATTGTGGAACTCCCCTGTTCCTGGCCAACCAGTTGCTGCTTTGGCGGCCGCGAGTTGTCGACGCTGTACGTCACCTCGGCGCGCTTCACCATGACCGCCGAACACCTGCTCGCCCGGCCGCAGGAGGGCGGCCTGTTCGCGCTGGAGCTTGGCGTGAAAGGAATGCCGGTCGCACGTTTCGGCGCGAACGTCACGCACCAAAGCCGCCGGAGGCGCCTCAGCACAGGGTGAGCGCCTGAACCGCGCAAGCCTCTGTCCGCCTCGCAGGCGGCATACCCGGATTTGACGCGCTCGCTGATCAGGTTTCAGCATACTCGACATGCAGGAAAGGCAAACTACCGCTGCCCAGCGCGACGGATACTCTCCGCCATGCTCCGCCACCATCCGCACCGCACGAGGTGCGCACCTCAGGAGAAAACTTTTTCGTTGTCTTGCTCATCAGGCTATATCCTAATTGGCCCCAGAGCATTATTGGGACACAGATATACGGTAGGTCTCAACGCCGTAGATTTTGGACTTTGAGCTCGCGCCATATCCATCCGAAATCGTAAGTCGCCATCGGATCTGCAGGATCGTGGGAATTGGCGGAGCGTTTCTCGAGATATTTGAGCCATTCGGCCACTTTCTTCTGACCTTTGCTGGTTCGGATAGCTTTACGGGGAGAGATATCTCCGAGCATGCCTACCGGATCGTCGAGGATCGTCTTATGAGACCTGTGCGCGGAGGGGGGCGTTGATTTTGTTCGATCTTTTCGGCTTTCTGGGTGGGGGGCTTTCATTAGGCGGACATATCCGGCGTCCGATTGACATAGATGGCACAAAGATATCAGCGACCAACGTCGTCGGCTGTGGCTTGTGACGCTCCCGTGTGAGCGTCAGTCAAGTTTTGCCCGCTATCCAGCCATGGCGATGATGTTCAAACTGCGTTTCATATTGTAGGCGATGGCAGTGAGGCGTATTTGAACGCCTGCCTTGGCAAGCCCGCGCCATCGCATCCGGCGAAGGCCGTAGCTTCGTTTCCAGGTGCCAAAAATCTTCTCGATCCGGCCACGAATGCGGTGGATCGGTTGGTTCCAGGCATCAAGGCGCGCCAGTGCTTCCGCTTCGTCTTTGCCCCACATACCGGTGGCGACGATGCGTGGCGTTCCGCCCTTGGCGCGCACCGCGTCGCCGAAATGGTTGCCGCAATAGGCGCTGTCGGCAAACACCTCGCCGGGATTGTCGGGTAGAGCATCAGGACCGGCCTTGCCGTCGTTGATGTTGGCGGGCGTGACGGCGATCTCCTCGACAAGGGCCGTATCAGCGTCAGCACCGACATGGGCCTTGAAGCCATGAACCGCCGGTCGGCCCTTGTGCTTGACCCAATGGCCCTCTTCATCATCCTGGCTGGCTGAGGCGATGATCGTCGCATCGACAAGAGTACCGGTCTTCACGTGGATCGCCTTGGCCTTGAGCTGGCCGGTGATCTCGTCGAACAGGGTCTTGTCCAGACCATGGGCCACAAGGGCTTTTCGAAAACGTACGAAAGCTGTTCGCTCCGGCGTCGTCTCTTGAGTCGAGAACCCGCAGAACCGCCGGAACGATTGTCTGTCGTCAAGCGCCTCGGCGAGCTTCACGTCGGACAAATCGTACCAGATCGACAGCAGCATCGCCTTGAACAAGGCTATTGGCGGCCAGGCAGGCTCGCCCTTCGCAGAGCAGGAAATCACGTAAAGGCAATGATCGACCGGCACCCAGTCAATCAGCCTGGCAAGCTCATCCAAAGAGCAATGCTGACCGCGATCAACGGAAAAGCCAAACTTTTCCTGACCAATGTGCCGACGTGACATCGCATCCCCCAATCAATTGTTCAGATTGAGGGAATCACAGTTCGAAAAGCCAGTCCAGACACCCGCGCACAGGTCTCATAAGAGGTGCGTTGCGAACTCTCAATCTACGCCCCCTCCTGCGACAATACCCAGGCATCCAGCAGGTGCCCGTTCTGAGGCTGCAAACGCTGCTCCGCCAGCAGGACGAAGGCGGGCGTAAGCAGCGCGGGATCGACCCATTTTTGCTTCAGCTCTTCAGAGTAATTCCGGGCAGACATCGGCGTCCGCATGTACATGCCCGGCGTAATGGTGTTGGCGGTGATGCTAAAGGGGGCGCCTTCCAGCGCTAGGGATTTGGACAATCCCTCAAGGGCGTGCTTTGCGGCGCAATAGGCAGACTCTTCAGCAAAGCCTTCGACACCTGAGCGCGAGGACACGAAGATAAGGGCACCGCCACCATTGTCACGCATGCCCGGCCACACGGCGCGCGCCAACTGGAAGCCCGCTTGCAAGCCAACATTGACGACACGGAAGAAGCTGTCGAAATCCTCGTCTGCAAAGGGCGTGGGACGCAGAATGGCAGCATTGTGGATCAGCGTATCCACCCGCCCCAGCTGCCCAAAGGTCTTGGCGATTGCCATATTGGTGGCTACCCGGTCAGACAGGTCGACCTCTATCCCGATGGCTGACGCCCCGCAGGCTAGCGTGGTCTCCGCCAGGGCGGCCGCATTATAGTCCATCAGGGCCAGCCGCGCCCCGGCGGAGGCGAAGCGGCGAGCGATTGCCGCCCCCAGCCCCTGCCCCGCACCGGTGATGATGACGGTCTGCTCCCCCAGCGGTCGGCTCAATTACGCTCTGCCGGAAGGTCTACCCAGGCCCGTGCCGTCGTGGATTGCTTGACGGCATCGAGCACGCGCTGATTGGCCAAGCCATCAAAGAATGTTGCGCCGGCGCGCAGCTTGCGGCCTTCGTTGATGGCGCCGGACAGTTCGCGCAGCGCATCCACCACCGAGACATTCCAGACGCCCTTGCTGACTCCCGGCAAAGCCGCGTTAGGATCGGCGGCAGTGATGTCCTCGAAGCTGCCGCCTGCCTTGGCGAACATTAGTTTCTCGTCGTCGTTGTCGAGCAGGATGGTGCCCCTGGAGCCGAAGACCTGAGTCAGGTTGCCAATGTTGTTGGCCGCGACGCCGCTCATGAACACCTGGGCGAGCGCGCCGCTTTGCATCTGCAGGGTGAAATAGGACAGATCATCTGCGGTGGCAGTCCAGGGCTCACCGGTGGCCTTGTCGAGGCGATCGGGGATTACAGTCAGCGCCTGGCCAACGACCGACGCGACTGGCCCGAGCCACCAGCGCAGCATATCGACCTGATGGCTGCCGTTTGCGCCGAGGCGCCCGCCGCCGTGTTCGGCAAGGCTCCACCAGTCGCCCTTGGGACGCGCTGACGGATTGGCCCAAGAGGCGCCGATGTTGGCGATGTTGACGTGGCGGATGTCGCCCAGATCGCCATTGGCGATCATCGCGGCGACCTTGGCACGGTTTGGATTGAAGCGCAGTTCGTGGTCGATCATGTGCAGCCGGCCGAGCGCTTCGGCCTTGTCGAGCATGGCGGTGGCTTCATTGACATCCATGGCGGTGGGCTTTTCGCAAAGCACGTGGGCGCCCTTGTCGAGGGCTGCCAGCGTGATCGGCGCATGCAGGTCGGTGGGGGTCGCGATCAGCACCAGGTCGAGTTGGTGCTTGTTGAGCATTTCCTGCCAGTCATCATAGGCGGCCGGCACGCCAAACTCAGCCGCGGCCGATTGTGCGCTTTCGAGCCGGCCCGAGGCCAGGGCAACCACTTCAGCGCCGTCGACATGGCGCAGGGCGGGGAGATAGGCAGCACGGGCAAAGCTCGCGCCTACAATACCAACTTTCATTTTTTTTGCTCTTTTTATTGGAGGGTCAGGCCATGGTTTTGAGGCGGGGATCGAGGAAATCGCGCAGCCAGTCGCCGAGGATATTGAAGGCCAGCACGGTCAGCACGATGGCGATGCCCGGGAAGAAGGCGAGCCACCATTTGTTGGCCATCAGCTGATCGCGGCTATCGGCCAGCATGGCGCCCCAGGTCGGCACGTTGGGAGGTACGCCGAGCCCGAGGAAGGAGAGCGAAGCTTCGGACAGGATCACCGAGGCCACGTTGAACGAGGCGATAACGGTCAATGGCGCGATGATGTTGGGCAGGATGGTGCGGAAGATGATGAGGAAGGTGCTGTCGCCCAAGGCGCGTGCAGCCTCGACATATTCCTTTTCGCGCAGCGAAAGCGTTTGAGCACGCACGATACGGGCATAGGTCACCCATTGCCCGACGCCGAGCACGATGATGATGTTCATCACGCCAGGCCCCAGGATCACCAGGAACATGATGGCGAGAAGTATGAAGGGGAAAGCCAGCTGGATATCGCCCAGGCGCATGATGACGTCGTCGATCCAGCCGCCGAAATAGCCGGCAACAAGGCCCGCGACGACACCGATGGTGCCGCCGACGAGAATGGCGCAGACGCCCACGAGCAGGGAGATGCGCGCGCCGTACAGCAGGCGGGACAGAACGTCGCGGCCCAGCCCATCCGTTCCGAGCAGGAAGAAGGCGTTACGCCGGCCCTCCGTGAGCGGATCGGCCAAGCGCATCATGATGTCTTGCCGGTTCGGGTCAAGTGGCGAAAGCCAGGGGCCGAAAATGCCCGCAAACACTACAAGCAGCAGAACGAACAGTGCCAGCAGCGGCCACTTCGCCTGCGCCATGGAACGGATGGCCCGACGCAGTTCGCGCCGTTTGTGCGACATGGGGCGGACCTTGATGGGGGTCGACGGGATGGTTTCAACCGACATGCCGGCCTCCTAGAGCTTCACGCGGGGATCGATCTTGGCATAGACCAGATCGACGATGAGATTGAGCGCGATGAACACCATCGCCAGCGTCACGACGGCGGCCTGCACCACGGGGATATCGCGCTGGTTGATGGCGTTGAACACCAGCCGTCCAAGACCTGGCCAGGAAAACACGATCTCCACCACGACGACGCCCCCGATGAGGAAGCCGAACTCCAGGCCGATCATGGTGACGACCGGCAGCCACGCATTGCGCAAGGCATGGTGGATCACCACGGCGCTTTCGCTGATGCCCTTGGCCCGCGCGGTCCGTACGAAATCCTGGCCCAGCACTTCGAGCATGGAAGAGCGCACGAGACGCGCATTGCGCGAAATGGAGTAAAACGCCACGGCGAAACCGGGCATGATGAGGTAATACAGCGACTGCGGCAGATTGGTCAGCGCCTGCATGAAATTGCCCTGGATCAGCGGCATAATGAACGGCACGTGTCCCGAAATGGGCAGGATGCGGAGCTGCAGACCGAAGAACATGATCATCATGATGCCAAGCCAGAAGCTGGGGATGGACTGCCCCAGCATGGCCATGGTCATGACCGACCCATCAGCGGCGCTGCCGCGATTGAGCGAGGCGATGACGCCGAGCGGGATGGCCACCACAATGGCGAGGATCATGGCAAAAAACGTCAGTTCCAGCGTTGCTGGCAGCGCGTCCATCACCGCCTCGATGGCGGGCCGCTTGTAGGACAGCGAATTGCCGAAATCGCCCTGTGCCAGCTTGCCGAGGAAGGTGAGATACTGCTCGGGCAGCGGCTTGTCGAAGCCAAGCGCCTCGCGGGTCCGCTGGATTTCCTCCTCGGTCGCGCGCTCGCTGACATAGAGATAGGTCGGGTCGCCGCTCATCTGCAGCGCCGTGAACGTGATGAGCGTTACCCCGATGATGACTATGGCGCTTTGCAGCAAGCGCCGAATGATAAAGGTCCACATGGCGGTCGGCCCAACTTGAGAAAAGTAGGATGCGCCACACCGGGCGGCGCATCCAGCGGATTAACTGAGGGTGGCGGCGAACAGCTCGATTTCTTCGTCGCGGCGCGGGGTCCATTCGATGCGATTGGAAACGCCGTAGAAGTCAGGCTGGAAGTACAGTTGCAGCCACGGGCCTTCGTCGTAGAACAGCTTGAGCATGCGGTTGATGACCGGGCGCGCGGCCTCGACAGTGTCGGCATCGATGGCCAGCTTCCAGTCGTCGAACCAGCGCTGGTCGGTCCAACTCTGGTAGTTGGTGGCGCCGTCGGGTGTCGAGAACAGGCTCATGTCATAGAGCGGGTTCCAGGTGACGCCGCCCTGCCCGAGGAAGAAAAGCGGTCCCATTTCCTTGGTGCGCAGCAGCGGCGAATAAACCGAAGCCCATTCGAGCAACTCGACCTCGGTGTTGATGCCGACATCGTTAAGATACTGGCCGATGGCTTGGACCACGTTGGCGTCGTTGAGATAGCGGCCACGCGGACCCTGCAGGCGAATGCTGAAGCGCGTGCCGCCTTCGCCGCGCGGGTAGCCGGCTTCGTCGAGTAGCTTTTCAGCCATGTCGGGATCATAGGGGATCGGTAGGAGGTCGGGATTGCCGTTGGGAGGGTTGACCAGGCTGGTCATGCGGGTGCATTCGGTGCCCAGCAGCTGGGTGCAGATGCTGGGCACGTCGACGGCATATTGCATGGCAAAGCGGACCTTGGGATCCTGGATTTCCTTGGCGCCGGGCATGCCTTCGACGCCCTTGCCGAGGTTGAAGCCAACCTGCATGCGGCGGGTGCCATCGACCTGGGCGACCTTGGCCGAACCGCTGTCGTTGATAGCGCCGACCTGGTCTGGAGCGACGTTGGTGATGATATCGACATTGCCGGCGATCAGTTCGGCGGTGCGGGTCGATGCCTCGGGAATGATGCGCCAGATGATGGTGTCGAAAGTGCCGGGATCCTTGATCTTTTCCAGCACGATCTCGGAGCCGCGCTCCCACGATGCTAGGCGATACGATCCCGAACCGATCGGATTGGACGCGGCCTCTTCGACCGTCATGGCCTCGTAGCTGTCTTGGCAGTGTATATAGACCTGCGCCATCATGCCCAGCGCCAGCGTGGTCTTGGCGGTCAGGTTGACGGTGACGTTGAGGTCATCGACCACTTCGGCGGATTTGAAGCCGAGCGTCGTGTAGACGAAGCCGGGCGTGTTGCCGGTAAAGGCGCTGGCCTTGTCGGCGGGGCGGTTGAACGAATAGGCGACGTCTTCGGCGGTCAGCGGCTCGCCATCTTCGCAGGTGAGGTCGGGCTTGATGGTGAACGTATAGGCGAGGCCATCGTCGCTGATGGTGGTCTTGTCGACCAGCTCGGGCTCGATCTCGCCCTCGAAGTTCACCTTGAACAGCGTGGCGAAGATGTGCTTGGCGATATTGGAATTGTCGCGGCTTGAAATCTGAGCCGGATCGAACGTCGAGGCGTCGGCGCTCAGGCCAACGATGATCGTATTGTCCGGCGGCGCGGCGATTGCCGCTACGGGGGCTGCCATAGTGAGGGCACCCGCGAAAACAAAGCGATTAAAGGCAACCATGGTCATTCCCCTTTCTGAGCCTCCCGATAGCGTTTCTGGTTTGCCGATATGTTTCGGCTTGGATGGCACGCGGGGATTGGCCCCACGTGCCCGGTTCGATTATTTGGTCAGGGCAACATCGAAGAGGTAGACTTTTTCGTCACGGCGCGGCTCGAAGGTCACGCGGTTGGATACGCCGTAGAAGTCAGGCTGGAAGTACAGCATCAGCCACGGGGGATCGTTGTAGAAGACCTCGAGCATGCGATCGATGACAGCACGCTGCTCTTCTTCGGTAGCCGCCGCAGCGATTTCCGGCCAGCCGGAGAACCAGTCGGGGTTCTTCCACTCGGTGTAGTTAGTACCCGCATCGACAGCCGACAGGTCGGCCATGTCATAGAGCGCGCTCCAGGTGCCGCCGCCCGAACCGAGCAGGAACATTGGGCCGACGTCGTGCTTCTGGATCAGAGGGACATAGACCGAAGCCCATTCCATCAGTTCGACATTGGTCTTGACGCCGATATCATCGAGGTACTGGCCAATGGCCAGCGCAACGTTGGCGTCGTTGAGGTAACGGCCACGGGGCGCCTGGAAGTTGATCTCGAAGCGGGTGCCGTCTTCGCCACGTGGATAGCCGGCAGCGTCGAGGAGTTCCTCGGCCTTGTCGGGATCATATGCGTAAGGCTGCAAGTTTTCATTGTCGTTAGGTGGATTGACCAGGCCCGTAGCGCGCTTGCATTCGAAGTTCAGCAACTGGCTGCATATGGCTTCGACGTCGACGGCATACTGGAGAGCGACGCGCACGTCGGTCTTCTGGATAGCTGCGCCGCCCGGAGTGCCGGTGGCGAAGGAGTCCTTCATGTTGAAGCCGACATAAATACGGCGGGTACCCTGCACGGACTTGACCGTGGCGGAACCAGAGGTGTTCACGGCTTCGACCTGGTCGGGCGCGACGTTGGTGATGATGTCTACGTTACCGGCGATCAGCTCGGCCGAACGGGTCGAGGCTTCCGGAATGATGCGCCAGATAATGTTCTGGAACGTGCCGGGATCCTTGATCTTTTCGAGCACGACCTGCGAACCGCGATCCCACGATGCAAGACGATAGGAGCCTGATGCGATCGGCTTTGCAGTGGCATCTTCAAGGCTCATCGCCTCGTAGCTGTCCTTGCAGTGCAGGAACACTTCGGCGATCAGACCAAAGGACACTGGGTTCTTGGTGGCCAGGTTGATCTTGACTTCAAGATCGCTGACTACCTCGGCGCCATCGAAGCCGATGGACGAGTAAACGAAGCCAGGCGTGTTGCCCGTGAAGGCATTGGCCGGATCGGCAGCGCGGTTGAACGAGTAAGCAACGTCTTCGGCCGTCAGGGCTTCGCCGTCTTCGCAGGTGAGGCCGGACTTGAGCGTATATGTGTAGCTCTTGCCGTCTTCGGCTTCGACGTAGGATTCGGCCATCTGCGGCACGATGCGGCCTTCGGGATCGACCTCATAGAGGGTCCCGAAGATGTGCTTGGCGATATTGGAGTTGTCGCGGCTGCTGATATTGGCCGGATCAAAGGTCGAGGCGTCAGCGGAGATGCCGACAACCAGGGTATCTGCAGGCGGGGCAGCGAAAGCAGGGGCCAGCGGCGCGATAAGCGCCACCGTTCCTGCCATCAGAAGATGCCTCATGGTCTTCATAGGGACGTCCTTTGCTGGAGTGCCGTGGGGTTGGAGGGATTGCCGATCTCTCGCTTCGCACCAAAGTCGAGATCGGCAGGATTGATCGCTTGGCCAAGTTGGCTGGACAGGATGCATGCTTGAACCATGCGAAGCGAACTGAGGTGGTCGCGGCCGGAGCACAGCAGGGGGGCTGTGCCGCGCAGAGCGGCGACGAACGCGGCGAGCAGTGCCACCGCGTCATTGATCCATTGCTCATAGGACGGCAGCAGCACGCTGGTCAGCGCTGCGTCGCCATGAAGCGCATAATTGAGGTCGCCGAACTGGTCGTTCTGGATCACGACGCCCTTGGCGCATTCGCTGCGCCACTGGAAGCCGGGCGCCTGCCAGTTGGACTGCCATAACCCCTGGTAATTGACCGTAATGCCATTGGCGAAGGTGATCAGGGCCGAGACATTGGCGTCGTCGCGATACATCGACCAGCTTGGATTGAAGGTCTTGCCGAACACCTGGACCGGCTCGGATTTGTAGACGTAGCGCATCAAGTCGAAGTGGTGGATCGACTGCTCCCACAGCATGGGCTGGTCCATGGTCAGCGGGTATTTGTTGAAGTTGGGCTTCCAGCCGTCGCGCCAGCGCTCATAGGTAAAGCGGGCAAATTCGGGAGCGCCGACGGTCTCGTCCATCAGCCGCATAGCGTGTTGGGTGACCGGCAGGAAGCGGAAGTTGAGGCCCACCATCAGCGGAACGCCGGCGGCCTCGGCCATCTCGACATAGCGTGCGGCCAGCTCGACGCCATCGGCAAGAGGCTTCTCGGCGAGGATTGGCAGACCAGCGGCGCAGGCGGCTTCCATCTGCGCTTCGCGACCACCGGGCGGCGTGGCCAGCAAAACAGCGTCCGCCTCTATCTGCCCGAGCAGGCTGACATCGGCCGCAGCAATAGCGCCGGGCCATTGTTCCAGAGCCCGGTTGCGCGCGGCTTCGGACGGATCGACCAGGCCGACAATGGTACAATCGGGATTGTCGCGGATGACCCGCATCCAGAATTGGGCGCGGGCGCCGAGGCCGACGAGGATGATGCGCAGCGGGCTCATCGGGCCGCCTCCACATCGAAGGTTTGCGCAATACCTTGGGCCAGCGGCGTCCAGTCATGGAGGACGGCAAGATCAAGGCGGTCGCTGACCATTGGAAGGCGCGCCGGCTGGTTGGCTGGTTCGACGTCGATGGACGCACCATCGACAAGGCTTGCCACCAGATGCGCCAGTTCTAGGTTGGACACGATACCGGCCGAGGTCAGATGAACGATGCCTGCAATCTTGGGCTCGATGCCGAGCAACGCATCGAGCGCCCGGGGCAGGTCTGGCGCGAAGGTCCAGTCACGGCGCTCGTCAGGCATCTGTACGATGATTGGCTGATCGGACGCCACCCGGTCGAGCCAGCGCCTGATTTGTGAGACAATGCGGCGGCTGTTGCGGGTGACTTCGTGCGGACCATAAATCGGGCCAAGCCGCGCGGAAATGGCGCGCAGCGACGGGCTGTTGGCGGCCGACGTCGCATCCTCGCCGGCGCGCTTGGCCTGTGCATAGGGCATGGTCGCGGTTGGCTGCGTGCTCTCGAGATGCACGCCTCCGCCATCCTCGAGCGCAAACACACCAGAGGACGACAGGAACACAAAATCGGCGGCGCCATGCGACAAGGCCAGCTGCAGCCCGATGCGCAGCAGGCCGACGTTCATGTCGATATGCTGCTGGGCACTGAGGCCGAGATCCTCGGGCGGCGTGGTGATGGCGGCGCCGTGGATGACGAGGTCGAGCTGGCGACCTGTAGCCAGAACATCGGCATTCAGCGGTGCCTGCACCAGTTCCGCGTGCGCCAGGCGCGCGCGCGTTGCCGCGTCGAACTGGCTGTCTAGCGCGATGACCGTATCGCCCATGGCGCAAAAGCCTTCGGCCATATGCGACCCGACAAAGCCACCTGCGCCGGTAATGAGGACGGTGCGCGTCACGGGGCAATCCCCAGTTCTTCGGGGGCGATCTGCGAGGCGGAGCGCGTATGGTCGGAGATCAGCGAAATGGCGAGGATCATGTCGCGCTTTTCGATCGCTGCGATGATGGGTGGATGATTGCGCGCCACGGCTCGCAGGTCGCGGTTGGCGCTGTTGCGCAGAGCCATGATCTGGCGGATGCGAAGATAGAGATTGTCCCACAGCGACAGCATCAGGCCGTGATCCGCCAGCCGGATCAGTGCCCGGTGAAACGCCTCGTCGGCGACGTTGAGCGCCGCAAGATCGCTCCGTTCAGCTGCCACAAACATCGTATCGGAGTGGGTATGCAGTTCGGAGACGTCGACCTGGCGCTCCACGATGCGACGGATGGCGAAGGCCTCGAACTGCTCGCGCAGGCTATACAGCTCTTCGACTTCCTTCAGCGTCAGCGGCTTGACCCGCTTGCCTTTGTAAGGCTCGCTTTCGATCAGCCCATCGGCCTCAAGGATCTGGATCGCTTCGCGCACCGGAGCGCGGGATACGTTGAGCTGCTCGGCCAGGGCCATTTCGACCACTGGCGTGCCGGGCCGCATCGTACCGTTGAGGATGGCCTGCCGGATGATATCGGCGACCGAAACACGCAGCGGCACGTTTTCGATACGGGCCATATCGGTGACCTGGGGCTCGATGATCATCTCACTGTGCTCCACCAAAGGCCAGTTCGGCCGCTCGCTCGATCTGGGCTGCATGGGTGCCGGCCAGCTTGACGAAGGGCGGCCGGACGATGGCGTAGGCGGGGTCAGCGTGGCGCAAGGCGGTGGCTGCCTTGATCGCGGGGACCAACGGCAGTCCCTCGAAAATCTTGCGCAGCTCGGTCACGCCAGCGGCGATTTCGGCTTCCTCGGGCGTGCCCAAAGCATGCATCAGGGCGACGATGTTGCGGGCATTGACGTTGGCCGAGGCGCTGATGCAGCCGGCGCCACCAGCCGCCACATTCTGCGGAATGAGGGCTTCGGAAGCTGAATAGGTTTCGAGCTCGGGGAAGGCCTTGATCACCGCGTGGGTATTGTCCCAGTTGCCCGAGGAATCCTTGAGCCCGACAAACACCCCGGGATGCTTTGCGAGAAGCTTTTCGATCAGCGTCAGGGTGATCGGCACCCCGGTCATCTGGGGGATGTGATAAAGAAAGATCTTGAGCCTGGTGTCGCCGACCGCGTCGATGATCGCCGAGAAACTATCGACCAGGCCATCCTCGGGGACGCCTTTGTAGTAGAAGGGCGCCAGTGTCAGCGTGCCGAGCACACCGCGGGACACGGCATGCCTGGTTAGCGCGATGGTGTCGGGCAAGGCAGAACAACCGGTGCCGGGTATGAGGCGGTTAGCGGGGACGCCGGCATCGAGCAGCGCATCGAGCAGTTCGATCCGCTCGTCGACGCTCATCGAATTGGCTTCGCTGGTGGTACCGAACGGGGCGAGGCCATCGGCGCCGTCGGCGAGCAGGGCCAGGCAATTGGTAATGAAGCGCTGCGTATCGATGCGCAGATCGGCTTTGAAGGGCGTGATGGCGGGCACGTAGAGCTTGGGGGTCCGCGTCATGCGCTTGGTCCTTGCGAGATCAAAAGGGTCGGGGCGATATCGGCAAACACATCGTCGTCATTGGCGCCGCGCCACATCAGCACGGCAAAGGCCCCTGCCCGATCGAGCACGCTGGCGCCGGCATGCCAGACGCCGCGCGCATAGATGACGCCGACGGTGCTGGGCAGCAGGAAGCTCTTCAGGCCTGACAGGTCCGCGGAGCCGTCGGGCAAAGACGGCGCGACGCTGACCAGATAGCGGCTGACATCGAGCGGCACGAAACATTGCGCGGCGTGGGGGTGACGCTCGAGCCTGGTCAGGGTCAGCGGCAAGGTGGTCGACGGCACATTGTTGACGTGGAAAACCGGTACGAGGCCGTCGGCGCCGAGCCAGTCGGAATAGAACTGGCGCTGGCCAGCCTGTGTCGGACGATCGATGAACGTGCCAAATCGCGCGAAGTCCTCGGCAGCATAGCTCTCGGATATGACCACGCTCTGGCTCATGCGGCGTCTCCCAAAGCGGGCATGACGGCGCGCCAGTGGGCGGCAATGTCGGAGCGCCGAGCGACCCAGACATCGTCGCGGCCGGCGATATGGTCGACGAACTTGACCAGCCCGGCGATGCGGCCCGGATGGCCGATGACGCGGGGATGTAGCCCGATCGACATCATGCGCGGCGTGGTGCGGCCTTCGTCGGCCAGCACGTCGAAACTGTCGATCAGGAACTGGGCATAGTCGGCGGCGTTTTCGATGCCACCGCCGGCCAGTAGCTTGGCGTCATTGGTCACCAGCGAATAGGGAATGACCATGTGCGGCGTGCCGTTCACACTGAGCCAATAGGGCACTTCGTCATTGTATGCGTCGCTGTCATAGCCATAGCCGCCATGCTCGACGACGAGGCGGCGCGTGTGTTCGCTGGGGCTGTAGCGGCAATACCAGCCTTGTGGCGCACGACCGACGCTCTGCTCGATGCTGGAATAGGCCTTGGCGATGTGCTCACGCTCGGTGGCTTCGTCGAGGTGATAGTGCTCGACCCAGCGGTAGCCGTGCGCCACCACGTCCCAGTCGGTCTGCGCGATAGCCTTGGCGACTTCCGCATTGCGTTCGAGCGCCAGGGCCGCTGCAAACACAGTCAGCGGCAGATCGCGTTCGCGAAACAGCCGGGCAAGGCGCCAGAAGCCGACGCGTGAGCCGTATTCGTACATGCTTTCGGAGGCCAGATCGCGGCTTCCGGCTGGCACGCGGGCGGCGTTGACCTCAAGCAGCGCGGTCTCGGAGCGGCCGTCACCATTGGCGATCGAATACTCCGAGCCCTCTTCGTAGTTGAGTACGAAGTTGACTGCAACGCCGGCATTGTTGGGCCAGCGAATGGTCGGCGGTCGGTCTGCGTAGCCAACGAAGTCGCGCATGTGTTTGCTCCCTTGTACCCGGTGCCTCACGGCGTCCAGGCACGCGGTCCTTCCACCTTGTTGAAGAAGCAGCACCAGTCGCCGGTGTTGACGTTTGGCAGGGCGCGGAGGCCGAAGAACATGCCGTCAGCGGGGGCGACCATATGGGCCAGTTCGTCGCCGAAGATGTTGATGATCCTGGCGAGGCTATCGCCCTTCTTCATCGGCTTGAGGAAATCAACGCCCGGGGTCGGTACGAAAATGCCGGAAACTGGCGCCAGCAATGCCTCCTGCTGGCCGCGCGTGGCGGCCTTGGGATAGGTCGGGGTACCGGGGTACATCTTGTAGTGGCGCAGGATGTTGATGATCGAGTCAGCCAGGTGGCGCGAGACTTCGGCGAACTTTTCGGGCGAAGTGGCGGAGCGGCCGCCCAGTTCGACGGTGATGCCGGTCTTGCCGATTTCCTTCATCTGCGCCATGGGCGAACCCTTCGGCAGGAAGTTGCTCATGATGCAGCCCCAGCCCTCACCCATGGCCATGGCCAGTTCGACGGAAGCCGGCGTTTCGTCGACGAAAATCGCCTTGGCGAGAAACGAGTGGGCGCCGCCCGAATGGATAGAGATTTCGAGGTCGGCGACCTTGCTCATCCATTCCGAATGGGCCCAGGCGACGCGCTCGCTGAGATAGCCGTTGGCACGACCGGGATAGATGCGGTTCATGTCGAACGAGAACGTATCGAGCGGATTGCCGCGATTGCTGTTTTCGAACGCCATGACGTTGATCACCGGCACCATGACCAGCGTGCCGGACAGCTGTGCCGGATCGACTTCCTTGAGGGCGATGCCGCAGGCCATCGGGCCTTCCGGCTCGTCGCCATGGATGGCGCCATCGACCCAGAACACCGGGCCGGGCTTGGCACCATTGACGATGACCAGCGGGATTTCGACCTTGGTGCCGCCGGCCAGTTCGGTAACCGGAATGACGCCGCGAACGACGGTGCCGGGGGCTGCGATGGCAGTGCCGACGGTGATGGTTTTAGCTTCGGACATGGCGATCAGATACCCTTCACGGCCTTGTACTTTTCGAGTTCATCGGCCGTGTAGACCTGCATGAACTCGATCTCGATGCCGCCGGCATCGTTGTCGAGGAAGGCCACGAAGCCTTCGGGATGGGCGTGGCTGCCATAGACGCCACAGGCTTGGCAGATGCGCAGTTCGGCGCCCTGCGCCTTGGCATGGTCGAGTGCCTTGTCGATATTGTCGACGGCGTAGCAGATGTGGTGCAGGCCTTCGGCGTTGCGCTGCTTGATCCAGGTGTCAAACCGCCCACCCTCTTCCATCGACTGGCACAGCTGGTATTCGATGCCGCCGAGCTCAAACAGCGCCACGCGGTTCTTGGACTTGGGATAGTCGACGATGGCGGTGTCGGTGGGCACGTCGAGGAACTTGGAATAGGCGGACAGCGCGCCCTTGGCGTCCTTGACCGCAAAGGCCATGTGCTTGATCGACAGAACGTTCGGATTGGTGGAAACGGACATGAGAACTCCTTAGGCGGCTGGCGCTTGGCGCTCGGCGCGGATGGCATTGACGACAGTTTGGATGCGGGCCATGGCCTCGCGGATGCGATCGACCGGCTGGGTCAGCGACATGCGGACGAAGTCGTCAGTGTAGTCGCCATAGATGGTGCCCGGGTACATCAGCACCCGGCCCTCGGCGAGCAGGCGCTCGCAGAACACGCTGGCGGGAAGACCGGTCGCCGACACATTGGCATAGACATAAAACGCGCCTTGCGGCTCGGCGTAGGGAATGCCTAGCGCTTCGAGACCTTCGCAGAGCGCCTTGCGGCGCTCGTCATAGATGAGGCGCATTTCCTCGACGCAATCCTGCGGTCCGGTCAAAGCGGCAAGCGCCGCGTATTGGCTGACGGAGGCGACAGAAATGGCGAAAGCGTGGTTGATCTCGGCCATGGCGACGATCAGTTCGCGCGGCCCGGCAAAATAACCGATGCGCCAGCCGGTCATGGCATAGGCCTTGGAGAATCCCGATAGCGTGATGGTGCGCTCCTTCATGCCGGGCAGCGACGCCACCGGCTGGATGCGCTGGTTACCATAGGTCAGGCGGGCATAAATTTCGTCGGAGATGACGATCAGGTCATGCTCAATGGCCAGCTTGGCGATCTTCTCGACTTCGTCGGGCGCTGTGACGGTGCCGGTCGGATTGTTCGGGTTGATCAGCACCAGCACCTTGGACTTCGGTGTGATGGCGGCCTTGACCATGTCGGCGGTGAGCGTGAAGTTGGTTTCCATGCTCATGCGGATATTGACGACGGTGGCATCGGCAAGCTCGGCGGCCTGGCCGTAGGGATTGTAGCCGGGACATGGCACGAGGATTTCGTCGCCCGGATTGAGCAGTGCCAGCGCGATGACGAACATGGCGTGCTGGCCACCGGGCGTCACGACGATCTCGTCGAGCGCATAGTTGGCGCCACCTTGATCGAGGATGTTCCTGGCTATTGCCTCGCGCAAAGCCGGCAGGCCGAGCGGGTGACCATAGTGGGTCTCGCCGCGTCCCAGTGCATCCTGGCCCGCCTTGACGATATGGGCGGGCGTATCGAGATCGGGATCGCCGCGACCGAGCTTGATCACGTCGGTCAGCCCGGCCGCGATATCGGTCATCTTGGTGATGATATGGGCGTCCTTGAGCTTGACGCGATTGGCCAGTCGATTGGCGTGCAGTGCTGAAGCTTCCATGGTCCCCTCCTCCCCTAGAGGCTGTAAAGTTCGCTGTATTTTGCGGTGAGGTGAGCGATGTAGGGCTCGGGATCGAGCGTGCGGCCGGTCGCCTTGACCAGCAGTTCGTCGCGGCGATAGCGGCGGCCATGCTGGTGCACGTTCTCGATCATGTAAACGCGCAGCGGCTCGTAATCGCCGGTCGCGAGGCCACTAGCGATGGTCGCGTCCTGCTTTGCCGCCTCGAACAACTGGCCGGCCATGACATTGCCGATGGTGTAGTTACAGAAAGTGCCGATCTGGCCCGAGGACCAGTGTACGTCTTGCAGCACGCCATTGGCGTCGTCGGGCACCTCGAGACCGAGATATTCCTTAATTTTGGCGTTCCAGGCTTCGGGCAGGTCCTTGACCGCAAGCGAGCCATCCATCAGCGCTGCCTCGATATCGGTGCGCAGCATGACGTGGAAATCATAGGTCAGCTCGTCGGCTTCGACACGGATGAAGCCGGGCTTGCAGCGATTGACGGCGCGGAAGAATTCGTCGGCGGTCACGTCGGACAGTTGGTCGGGGTAGAACTTCTGCGCCTCTGCGAAATTGACTGACCAGAATTCGCGACTGCGACCGACATGGTTTTCCCAAAGGCGGGACTGCGATTCATGGGCGCCAAAGCTGACGCCGCCGACGGCATAAAGTCCAACCAGATCGGTGGCGAACGGCGTGCGGGTATAGGCCGCGTCGACACCCTGCTCATAAAGCGCGTGACCGGCCTCATGCAGCGCGCCGAACAGGCTTGCCGCCATATAGTTGGGATTGAAGCGCGTCGTAATGCGCACGTCGTTGCGCGTGAACGACACTTCGAACGGATGCAGCGTCGTATCGAGACGGCCACGATTGAGGTCGTAGCCGACCTTCTGCGCCATCGACAGCGCGAAAGCGTGCTGCTGATCGACAGGATAGTGACGTTCGAGGAAATCGAAGCGCGGCTGCTCCTTTTCGCCGATCGCCTTGACCAAGGGTATCAGCGCTTCGCGCAGGCGGGCAAATAGTGGCTTGAGCGTCGCGACGGTTTCGCCGGGCTCGAAGCGGTACATCAGCGCGTCATAGGGATGCGCCTCGTAGCCAATGCACTCGGCCATCTCGCGATTGAGCGCGACGGTCTGCTCGAGGATCGGCACGAACTGGCTAAAATCGCTTTCGGCCCGCGCCTTGGCCCAGACGGCGTGACCATTGGCACCGAGTTCGGCCCGCTTGCGGGTCAATTCGGCCGGAATCGCCAGATGCCAGTCGATGGCTTCGCGGACCTGGGCGACCATGACCTTTTCCACAGCTTCATCGGGCATCGAGGCAGTTTCCGCCTCGGCCTTATCCAACTGGCTGCGGGTATTCGCCGAAACCAGCAGGTCCCGGGTCAAAACCGACAATGTCGCCAACTGCTTGCCACGGGTCTCGTGACCGCCATGCGGCATCATTGTGCGAGCATCCCAGCTCAGGATTGACTGGGTGTTGAGCAGGTCGTTGACCTGTCCCACACTCTCCATAAGCTGCGCGTAACTCATTGGCTTGACTATCTTTCTTTCTATTCACGGCTGTTTTTGCCGCTTTGTTGATCGGGTGCTTGACGACGCCCGATCCGTGTGCACATTTGTCGGCTATCAGATTGTCGACAATCTAATGAGCTAATGTTGGACAGGGAATCTTGTGGTTGTCAAGCGATGCAAACCGGGGCGTCCGAAAATAGTGGAAGCGCACAAATGAGCACCGACCTGGGGGGACTCACCTCCAATACCGACGCGCTGGTGGCCATGGCTGTCTGCGGCTACGTCAGCACGCCGTCGCTACGTCCGGGGCACTACACGCACTATCCCGACGGCAAGGGCGTCATCCTGCCTGGCATGTTCGGCGTCACCTACAATGCCAGCGTCGGCGACCGGGCTTTCGGCTGGGCTGGCGACCATGTCGAGCCCGGCGTGTCGATCGCCCATCCTGATGAAAAGTCCGACATGGCGCTGCATTACCTGAGCTGCGTCGGCAATGAAGCGACCGTCATGTCCGGCCTTGCCAAAGGCGCCAAGGGCACGGTGACCGGCGAGCATGCGCGGCTGCTGGTAGCCTTCCCCCATGAGGTCAACGACCTGCTCAATATCGGCGACCAGATCCAGATCGAAGCGCTTGGCCGGGGCATTGCGCTCGAGGAATTCCCGCAGTTGGAGTTCAAGAAAACCAGCCCGAAACTGCTGCAGGCGCTGCGCCTGACGCGGGCCGGCAACGGGTCGCTCCGCCTGCCGGTGGCCATCGAACTGCCAGTCGAGATCATGGGCTCGGGCGCCGAGCTGAACTCCGAATATGTCGACCAGGACCTGATGAGCGGCGACCGGGCGCTGATGGCCGACCTCGGCATCGACCAGATGCGGTTGGGCGATATCATCGCCATCCGCCACGCCGACCACCATTTTGGCCGCTCCTATCGCGAAGGCGCCGTCTCCATCGCCATCTGCATCCACGGCGATTCCATCATGACCGGCCACGGTCCCGGCATCATGACGCTGATGAGCTGCGCCGAGGGCGGCATCGAATTCGACATCGATCCGACCGCCAATATTTCCAACTATTTCCGCATCGGAGCTGCCAAGTGAGCGTCACCTTCAACGAAGCCGACCTCGTTGCCGTTTCGGTCGGCGGCGTAATCGCCCATCCGGGTTTTCCCGGCCTTCCCGCCGAACCCTATCGCCTCGCCGCCGACGGTACGCCGTTCCTGCTGCCAGCCTGGGGCGGCATCGTCTACAACGTTTCGGTCGGTGATCGCGCTTTCGGCTGGGCGGCAGACTGCATCCATCCCGGCGTCTCGATCCGCGGCTCGGATGACCTGAAGAACCGCGGCCTCAACGTCTTTGCCTGTCTCGGCAACATGGCAACTGTCATGACCGGCCAGGCACAGGGCGCCAAGGGCGTGGTGACCGGCAAGTCCGGCCGCTTTTCCGAGCAGGTGATCATCCACTTCCCTAAGGAAATCCGCAAGAAGATGGCGGTCGGAGACCAGATCCTGGTCAAGTCCTATGGCACCGGCATTTCCATCGCGGGCCACGAAGCAATCAACTGCAAGGGTCTGTCGCCCGACCTGCTCAAGGCGCTGCCGAGCAAGGTCGTAGATGGCGTGCTGAAGTTCGGTGTCGTCGCGACGGTGCCGGCGTTTCTTGTCGGTGCCGGCGCAGGCCTCACCAGCGAAGGCGGGAGCCTCCACATACAGTCGACCGACAAGGCCGCGCTCAAGGAAGCCGGGCTCGATCAGCTCAAGCTCGGTGACGTTGTCGCCATCGAAAACACCGACAGCCGCTACAATCACGGCTATCTGCGCGGCGCCATGAGCATCGGCATCGTCGGCCAGACCGATGGTCCACGCTCGGGCTACGGCCCCGGCATGACGGTGATCATGACCGCGCCCAAGGGGGAACTCGGCGCCTACACCGACGCCTCCGCCAATATCGCCTCCCTGCTCAAGCTCGAGGCATAGACCGTGGCCATCACGCTGACCAATGTCGACAAGCCTAGCCTCGAGCGCTTCATGGCGCAGGGCTTTGAGGCGCTCGGCCTCACCACCGAGGACGCAAAGCTGTTTGGCGATGCGCTGATCTTTTCCGAATTGCGGTTTCATCCCGGTCATGGCCAGGGCGTGCGTCGTCTGCGCCGCTACCAGGAACGCATTGGCGAAAAGCTGGTCGATCCGCGTGCCGAGTTCGAGATCATCAAGCAGAGCCCTGCCCTGGCGCTGGTCGACGCGCATAATGGCATCGGCACGGTGGTTGCAGCCAAGGCGATGAAGCTGGCGATCGAAAAGGCCAAGGTTTCCGGCATAGGCCAGGTGATCGTGCGTAACTCGACCCACTATGGCTCGTCTGCGGTGCATGCCTGCCAAGCCATGGACGCCGGCTGTATCGGCATTGCCTATACCAATGCCGGCCCCGAAATGGCGCCATGGGGCGCCCGCGAAGGCGCTGTCGGCACCAATCCCTGGGGCATCGCCGCACCGACCAATCTCGGCTTTCCGGCCGTGATGGATTTTGCCCTGACCACCGCCGGCAAGGGCATGATGCTGTGGCATTCGCGTGAGGGCAAGAAGATACCCCTCGACTGGGCGCTCACCCCCGAAGGCGAAATCACTGACGATCCCGACGCCGCCATGAAGGGCGCACTGCTCGGCATCGGCGAATACAAGGGCTATGGCCTCGCCTTCATGACCGACGTGCTCACCGGCGTCATCGGCGGCGGTGGCTTCGGCCTCACGCCCTACGCCGACCAGGGCAAGCTCGATGTTTCGCACTCCCTCACCGCAATCGACATCGAATGGTTCATGCCGCTCGAACAGTTCAAGCAGCGCATGGGCGAATATTCGCAGATGGTGAAATCGCGCAAGACCCGGCCCGGTTTTTCCGAAGTGCTGATCCCCGGCGAACAGGAAGCGCGTCGCGTCGCCAGGAAATCTGCCGGTGGTGTACCGCTCGACGACGAAGTGCTGGCCGACCTGCAGGCGCTGGGCCGCGAACTCGGCCTCTCGGCTGAGATCAAGGTGCTCGGCCCCTTTTCGGAGGACCGGCTGTGAGCGCTATGCTGCCCATTGTCAGGCCGATCAAGCCACTCGGCGAGGACTTCCGCCAATCGGTGCGCGATGCACTGCGTCACAGCGCAGCGGCACGTGGCCTCGACGGCGTGCTGCTGCTGTCGCCAGCCAATGTGTTTTACGCCTGCGGCTTCAATTTTTCCGTCAACGAGCGGCCGATCGGGCTCTATGTTCCGGTCGAGGGCGAGGCCAAGCTGTTCGTACCACTGCTCGAACTCGAAAACGCCCAGCCTGTGCAAGGTGTCGAGCTGGGCGTCTACGAGGAGTTTCCCGGCCTCGTGCATCCGGTCGTCTGGATGGTGTGCCAATCCAAGGCGATGCGTATCGCCATCGATATGCTCGACGCGCGCCAGATCGCCCCGCTCAAGACGCTGATCGACGAGGTACTGCTTGAGGATATCGCCGCGCCGCTGCGCTTCGTCAAAACTGCGGTCGAACTCGAACTGACCCGCATTGCCGCCCTCTACGCCGACCTCAGCCTGACGCGCCTCCATGCCGAAGCCGCCAACATCATCGGACAGGGTGGCACGGAACTGGATCTGCTGGCGGACTCAACGGGCTTTGCCCTCGCCGCCTTGAAACGCGACTATGGTGCCGCCTTCGCCGGAACCAAGCTCGGCATCACCGCCTCAGTCCATTCCGGTCCGCGCGCCGCCCTGCCGCATGGCTCGACAGGCATCCGCGTTCCGCAGCTTGGCGACACGCTGATCTCAGGTGTCGGCTGCAGCCTGGGCGGTTACCACGCGGAAAGCGGCGTCACGCTGATCATCGGCGAGATCACCGCCGAACAGCGCCACGTCATGCTGGCCATGGAAACCTGCAACGATGCAGCCGTCAGCGCGCTCAAGCCCGGTGCCCGCTGCCAGGATGTCAACGACGCAGCCCTCGCTGCGCTCAAGGCCGCAGACCTCGGCGACGCCATCCGGCACCGGATCGGCCACGGCATGGGCCTCGAAGGCCACGAAGCGCCCTGGCTGGCACCCGGCGACATGACCGAGGTTCTGCCCAACATGGTGTTTTCCAACGAGCCTGGCGTCTATCGTCCTGGCCGCGACGGCTATCGCACCATCAACACCATGCTGGTGCATCCGGACCACGTTGAAATTCCGAGCCGCTTTCTGGCGGACACTCCCATCGACCAGCGCGTCATTGCGCTCTAGCCCCAAGAGATTGAGACCATGCCTGAACCCGTTGCCTGGCAATATACCAAGATCACCAAGCCGATGTTCGACCTCAAACCGGTCGATCAGGTGCTGGTCGGACGCATCATCACCGCCAAAGGCGACGAGATCATCGAGGATGGTTTTGTCGAAGTCATCGGCGGCAAGATCACCCGTGTCGGGCCCCGCGCAGATATGGGCACCCCCATCGTCACGGTGACCGATACCGGCGGCAAGACCATCATGCCCGGCCTGATCCAGTCGCATGGGCACCTGTCGTGGGATGGCGTGCATGAGCTGAGCTGGCAGTCGATGTATGACAGCCCGGAAATCCGCGCCTACAAAGCGGCTGGCAACATGCTGAAATCGCTGCGCTCGGGGGTGACGCTGGTGCGCGATCTCGGCGTGCATAATGCGAACCTCTTTGCCAAGCAGGCGGTGGCGCAGGGCTTCTTCCCCGGCCCGCGTCTGCTGGTCTCGGGCGAAAGCATCATCCAGACCGGCGGCCATACCTATTGGGTTTGCCGCGAGGCAACTGGTGCCGACGAAATGCGCCGCGCCGTACGCGACCAGGTCAAGGGCGGCGCCGACCTGATCAAGATCATGGCCTGCCACGACACCCTCGAATTCACCGATGCCGAGCTCGAAGCCGTTGTCGACGAAGCCCATCGCAACAAGTTGCCCGTGACCGCCCACGCCACCTATGACGCCTGCATCAGGCGCGTCGTCGAGTTCGGCGTCGACTGTGTCGAACACGGCGGCTCGATGAGTGACGAGACGATCCAGCTGTTGCTCGACAAGAAGGTACCGATCGTCACCACCTTCTCGGCGCTGGTCATCCAGTCCAAGCCCGATATCGCGCGCGCTTTCGGCATCCCGGAATGGAAGATCGCCGAGCGCCAGAAGGCGGTGGCCGACAAGTCCCGCTTCGATGGCCTGGTGCGTGCTGCCAAGGCGGGCGTGCCGATCGTGTTCGGTACCGACGCTGGCAGCCCTGCGGTCGAACACGACCAGATCGCCCCCGAGCTCGAATTCATGGTCGAGGTCGGCGTCTGCAAGGACAAGCTGGACGCGTTGCGCTCCATCACCATCCGCGGCGCACAGCTTTCAAAAATGGACCACAAGATCGGCACCGTCGAGGTTGGCAAGGAAGCCGATCTGATCGTTGTCGATGGCAAGCCTGATGAAGATTTCTACGCGCTGGAGCGCGTCATGATGACCTTTATCGCCGGCAAGAGGATGCACTGATGAGCTTTCTGAACAATCAAATCGCGCCACGTATCACCGAAGACGACGGCTCGTTCCGCACCAAGATGCTGGGCATCGCCTCGGGCCTTACCGACGTCATCGCCATGGGCCGAGGCGATCCCGATTTCCATACGCCCGCCCACATTGTCGAGGCTGCCAAGAAGGCGATCGACGAAAACAAGCACCACTATACCTCGCCCTATGGCATTCCCGAATTGCGCACCGCCATCGCGGCCGACCTCAAAAAGGAATACGGCCTCGACTATACCGCCGATGAAATCGCGGTGACAGCGGGCGTTCAGGAATCCATCACGCTGCTGATGCTGGCGCTGATCACGCCGGGCGATGAGGTGCTGCTTACCTCGCCGCGATTTACCACCTACGACATGGCGGTGAACCTGGCCGGGGGCGTGCCGATCCCGGTGCCGACGTTCCAGAAGGATGATTTCGCCCTCGACGTCGCCGAGATCGAAAGGCGCATCACGCCCAAGACGAAAATGTTCGTGCTGGTGTCACCCAACAACCCGACTGGCGCGGTCACGCCGCCATCGGTCATCCGCAAGATTGCCGAGCTGGCGGTCAAGCATGACCTGATCATCGTCTCCGACGAGATTTATGCCAAGATTATCTACGAGGGCAACGAACACCTCTCGATCGCCACCATTCCGGGCATGAAAGAGCGCACCATCACGCTCAACGGCTTTTCCAAGACCTATGCGATGACCGGCTGGCGCATCGGCTACCTTGCCGCCCCCGCCGATTTCGTCGGCCGCATCACCGACACCCGGCACACTCTGTCGATCAACACCTGCACCATCAGCCAGTATGCCGCGCTCGCCGCAGTCACCGGCCCGCAGGAGCCGATCCAGGCGATGATCGACGAATATACCGCGCGCCGGGCGTATCTGTTGCCGGCTCTGGACGAAATGGGGTTGACCTACGGCAATCCAGGCGGGGCGTTTTACGTCTATATCAACGTGTCGGGCACTGGCATGTCGACGCCCGATTTCTGCGAGAAACTGCTGCGCGAAACCGGCGTGATGCTCTTCCCCGGCACCATGTTCGGCGACCACGACCCTAGCTATATCCGCATGTCGTTCCTGCAGCCGATCGACAAGATCAAGGAAGCGGTGACCCGTATGAAGGGCTTTATCGCCAAGCACGCAAAGGCCGCCGCATGAGCGAGAAGCCCAACCCGGCCGAAAAATTCGTCGGCATCCAGGTCAGCCCGATCAACTTCATCGACGAGGGCGTCGAGACCGTGCTCGACATTCTTAAGGACCGCGTCGGCGTCAATGTCCTGATGCTGGGCACCGTGTCGTGGCTCGGCCTCAAGACCGGCCGCTCGATTTCCTACAAGCTCGACGGCTGGCCCGACCATGGCGTACCGGAGCCGTTCGCGATGAAGGGCGGCGCCTATTTCCAGCCCGATCCGGCTTATTACAACGGCACCTTCATCAAGGACTACCGCGCCAAGGACCCGGAGTTCGAGGGCAAGGACATCCTCGATATGGTGATCCAGCCGGCGCACGACCGGGGCATAAAGGTGTTCATCGAGCTGATGGAGCCTTTCTTCAAATACACCGGTCATGGCTCGACCAATACCGTCGATATACCCAACCTGGCACAGGCCATGGAGGTCGATATCTTCGGCCGGCTCGGCAGCGATCCATCGACCAGCAATCCCGATTATCGCAACTGGATCCTGTCTATGGTCGAGGATCAGGTGCGCAATTACAATATTGACGGGGTGATGTGGTGCAACGAGCGCAACTCGCCGCTCGATACGCTGATCCAGGGCGGCGCGCCGGGCGATTTCTCGACCCATGCCCGCAAGGAGGCCATGGAGCGCGGCATCGACGTCGAGGCCTGCCGCCGCGCCCTGCTCAACCTTTATGATTTCATGCAGGAAGCCGCTTCGGGTAAGGAGTTCCCCGACGGCGCCTTCATCACTTTCATCCGCACGCTGCTGGCCAATCCCGAAGCGTTGATCTGGGAGAAGTTCTGGCTCGAGCGCAACAAGGACCTCGACCGCGAGCTTTATGGCCTGGTCAAATGGTGCAAGCCCGGCATGAGCTTTGGGCTCAATATCTGGAACCGCAACCACTTCAACATCTTCCGCCGGGCCCAATGGCCGTGGGAAGAGCAGACCATTTATGCCGACTGGGTCAAGCCGATCACCTACCAGCACCAGGCTGGCGAGGTTTTCACCAAGGAACTCGGCTTCTTCCAGAAGACCATTTTGCGCGACTTCTCGCCGGATGAAGCCACGGCGGTGCTGTATCGCATCCTCGGGCTCAACGAGGCGCCTTATTCCGGCGTTATCGCCGCCGGCATGGACCCCGAAACCTATGTATTCGGCCAATGTGCCGACGCAGTCAAAGGCGTCAATGGCAAGGCCAAGGTTTTCATGGGCCTCGGCGTCGATGCGCCACGGACCAAGGCCGAAACCGCCAAGATGACACCCGACATCGCCTATCGATCGGTGATGGCGACCTATCGCGCCGGTGGCCATGGCGTCGTGCTGGCCCCAAATTATGCCAGCATGCACCTGACCAATCTCGATGGCGTGGCCAAGGCCCTGATAGAACTGGGGCTTAAAGAGTGACCAGTTACGATAACATCATTCGCAACGCCGAAGTGCTGACCCCGGACGGATTGCAGGCCGTCGATCTCGCCATCGCCAAGGGTCAGATCGCCGCGCTGCTGCCGCGTGGCGAGGGCGAAGCGGTAGAGACGATCGACGCCAGCGGCCAACATCTGTTGCCCGGCGCTGTCGACATCCACTTCCACATTCGCGCCCCGGCCTATCCAGACCGTGGCACCGTCGAGAGCGAAACGCGGGCCGCTGCAGCGGGCGGCATCACGACGCTGTTCGAGATGCCGATCAGCAAGCCGTGCTGCAACACCGCCGAGCGCGTGGAAATCCGCCGCGCACATTTCGCCGAGCATGCCTTCATCAACTTCGGCCTTTATGCAGCCCCCGGCGATCTCGGGGAAACAAGCGTTGCGGCGATGGCCGCAGCGGGCATCGTGGCCTTCAAGATTTTCACGACCCCTGCCCCGGAAGGTCGTGACGACGAGTTCTTCGGCCTGTCATTCCCCAACGAAGCCGACCAGATGCGGGCCCTCAAAGCCGCAGCAACCACCAAACTACCGATAGTCGTGCATGCAGAAAGTGCGCAGTTGCTTGCACTTGCGGAAGCCGAAATCGCCGGCTCCGACTTGAGCAATATCGACGCCCATTTGGCCTCCCGTCCGGCCATGTGCGAGGCTGTGGCCGTGGCCAAGCTCCTCGTCATGAACATCGAGGCACAGGCCAAGCTGCACATCGCCCATGTCACCAGCGCCCTCACAGTCGACGTGCTGCGCCGCTTTGCCGGCACCTCCGATTTCTCCGCCGAGACCTGCCCGCATTACCTGTTTCGCACCCATGACGACGTGCGCAAGGCGGGCGTGTTTGCCAAGATCAATCCACCGGTCCGGTTGCAGTCCGACCAGGATGCGTTGTGGCAGGCCATTGCCGATGGCATCATCACCCATGTCACCACCGATCATGCAGCCTTTTCGCACGCCGAGAAACTGGCTGGCGCCAGCAACATGGTCAACGCACCACCGGGCAGCCCCGGCTCCGAAGTGCTGGTTCCCAGCATGCTGGACGCCGTTGCCAAGGGTCGCATCAGCCTTAAGCTCGCTATGGCACTGCTCAGCGGCAATGCGGCCAAGCGCTTCAACTTGCCCGGCAAGGGCCGGATCGAGGTTGATGCAGATGCCGACCTGATGCTGGTCGACATGGCCGGCAGGACCCGCATCGGACCCGATACGCTGCTGACCTTTGCCCGCGACGTGGCCCAACTTTACTATGGCGCCGATTTCTCCGGCCGCATCACGCGCACCATCGTGGCTGGTCAGACAGTCTATGACGGGGCCGTACGGGGCCGCCCCGGCTGGGGTCAGTATGTCTCGCCCGACAACCTTCACCCAGCCCAATCCACCCGCTTGAGGGCCTGATCCATGTCCACTGCCGTCGGAGGCCTACCAATGACCCAGACGCTTGCCAGCGAGCCACCCCTGCTTGAGGTGGATGACCTGCAGACATCGTTTATCGTGGGCGAAGGCCAGGATGTACGCGCCGTCGATGGCGTCAATTTCGTGGTTCGGGCGGGTGAAACCCTTGCCATCGTGGGAGAATCCGGGTCAGGCAAATCGGTGACCAGCCTCTCGATCATGCGCCTGCTGCCCAAGAACATCGGCCGCATTTCACGCGGCACGATCCGGCTGCGCGGCAAGGATCTGGTGACGCTGTCGGACCGCGAAATGCGCGCCATTCGGGGCAATGACATCGGCATGATCTTCCAGGAGCCGATGACCAGCCTTAATCCAGTGCACACGATCGGCACCCAGATCGCCGAAGTGGTGATGCAGCACGACAAGCTCAAGAAAAAAGCGGCGCACCAGCGGGCCATTGAGATGCTCGAACTGGTCGGCATTCCTGAACCAGTCAAGCGGGCAGATCAATATCCGCACCAGATGAGTGGCGGCATGCGCCAGCGCGCCATGATCGCCATGGCGCTGGCCTGCGAGCCGAGCGTGCTGATTGCCGACGAGCCGACCACCGCGCTCGACGTGACGATCCAGGCGCAGATTCTCGACCTGATGCGCAACCTGCAAAAGAAGATGGGCATGGCCATCGTCTTCATCACCCACGATCTCGGCGTCGTGGCGGAAATGGCCGATAGGGTGGTGGTGATGTATGCCGGCCAGGTGGTCGAAACCGGCACGGTCGAAGAGATCTTCACCCGGCCTCTGATGCCCTACACGTCGGGCCTGATGCAGTCGATTCCGCGCATGGGCGAATCCGAGAAAAAGCTGCGCCTGCAGACCATCCCCGGCTATGTGCCGCTGCTGACCAAGCTACCGGGCGGTTGCCGTTTCCGCACCCGTTGCGCCTTCGCCGAAGACCGTTGCGCAGTGGCAGAGCCGCCGCTTGAAGAGCTTGAAAGCGGCCGCAGCGTGCGCTGCATCCGGTGGCGCGAACTGGAACTCAAGACAAAGGCTTCGGCATGAGCATGGATCACAAAAATGCGCAGCACAAGCGGCGCGACGTGCTGCTGCAAGTCAGCAACCTCAAAAAATACTTCCCAATTCGCGGCGGCGTACTCAACCGCGTCGTCAACAATGTGAAAGCCGTCAACGGCGTCAGCTTTAACGTCTTACGGGGTGAAGTCGTTGGTCTCGTCGGTGAATCTGGCTCCGGCAAGACGACCGTCGGCCGGACCATTCTGCGGCTTGAAGAGCCAACGTCCGGCACGATCGACTTCGACGGCACCGATATCGGGAAACTGGCCAAGCCTGTGATGCGCCGCTACCGCAAGCGGATGCAGATTGTTTTCCAGGACCCCTATGCGAGCCTAAATCCGCGCGAAAAAATCCGCACCATGCTGGGTCACGCCCTGGCGGTGCACAATATCGGCACGGCCGCTGACCGCGACGATCGCATCGTGGCATTGCTCGAACAGGTTGGCCTCAGCGGGGACTATCTCGATCGTTTCCCGCATGAATTCTCAGGCGGCCAGCGCCAGCGCATCGGCATTGCCCGCGCCCTGGCGGTCGAGCCCGAGTTCATCGTCGCCGACGAGCCAGTGTCGGCGCTCGACGTTTCGATCCAGGCGCAGGTCGTCAATCTGCTCGACGATCTCAAGTCCAAGTTCAACCTGACGATGCTGTTCATCGCCCACGATCTAGCTGTGGTCGAGCATATCTCGGACCGGGTGGTCGTGATGTACTTGGGCCGAATCATGGAGATCGCGCCGACGCGCACGCTCTATCGGGCTCCCAATCATCCCTACACCAAGGCGCTGCTGTCGGCGGTGCCGAGCCCGGATATCCATGCCAAGCGGGATCGCGTCATCCTCACCGGCGACATTCCGAGCCCGATCAACCCGCCTTCCGGCTGCGTCTTCCGCACGCGTTGCCCGATAGCCATTCCCGACTGCGCTCAAATCGTCCCCGAGCTCAAGGAAGTCTCGCCGGGCCAGTTCAGCGCCTGCATTCGCACCGCTCCCTAATATCGCCGATCAGGAATTTCCGATGACCAAACTCGACGTCAAATTTGACCGCTACTACACTTATGACGAAATGACCGAGCGGCTGCGCGCACTGGTCACCGCCTATCCCGAGCTTGCAACGATGACTTCGCTGGCTAAGAGCTTCCAGGGTCGCGACGTCTGGATGATCGAGATCACCAATCCCAAGACTGGGCCGGCCGCTGAAAAGCCCGGCTATTACATCGATGGCCAGATCCACGCCGAAGAACACGCAACTTCGGCAGCGGCGCTCTATGCAGTTTGGCACCTGCTGACCAAGTATGGCACCGACGAAGAGGCTACCCGCCTGCTCAACACCCAGGTGTTCTACATCCTGCCGCGCATCAACCCGGATGGGGCCGAGCTGTCGCTGGTGCCGCCCTACTATAACTGGTGCGGCAACGGCCGTTTCATGCCCGGCGCGGATCGGCTGGAAGGCCTGATCCCCGAGGATATCGACGGCGACGGCTTCATCGTGTGGATGCGCGTACCCGACAGCAAGGGCGAGTGGAAGAAGAGCGCCAGCAATTCCGACATCATGGTGCAGCGCAAGCCGGGCGAGGAAGGCGGGCAGTATTACCGCATGTATCCCGAGGGTTCGGTGCGCAACTTCGACGGCACCAACGTGCCGGTCGAGAAGCCATTCGACGGCAATATGAACCGCAACTTCCCCACCCACTGGTCGCCCCAGGAATACGGCGGCGGCATCCACCCGCTGTCCGAGCCGGAAGCCTTCGGCATGGCGAAGTTCATTCTCGACCATTCCAATATTTGCGGCATGTGCGCCTATCACACCCATGGGGGCATCATCCTGCGCCCCTCCATGACCAAGCCGGATACGGCGATGAGCGCCCGCGACATCAATCTCTACAAGGAAATCGGCAAGGTCGGCACCGAACTGACCGGCTATCCTACGGTGTCGATCTACGAGGAATTTACTCCTGACAAGTCAGTGGTGCGCCGCGGCGGACTGATGGACTGGACCTATGAGGAGATGGGCATCATCTCCTTCGGCACCGAGCTCTGGGACCTGGAACGCACGGCCGGCGTGCCCAAGGAGGGCTATTACAACCTCTATCCGCGCAACGAAGAGGTGCAGCAAAAGGTCTATGACTACGTCAAGGCCAACATGGCTGAAAAAGGCTGGCGCGACTGGAAGGAGTTCGACCACCCGCAGCTTGGCCCGATAGAGATCGGCGGCATGGTCAACATCTGGAGCTACCGCAATCCGCCGGGCGAGCTGCTCGAAGACATGGTCCGCCAGAACGTGCTGTTCAACCTGCGCCACGCCGCAGCAGCGCCGCAGATCAAGGTCGATGAAGTCAGCATGACCAGCGTCGACACCGACCTCTACAAGGTCCGGGCAGTCATCTCCAACCACGGCTATCTGCCGTCAAACCTGTCGGACGTCGCCATCGCCAACAAGGTCGCCAAACCCGTCGAGGTCAGCATTGCGGTCGAGGGGGGAGAGCTGGTGATGAACCCGGAGAAAACCGAACTCGGCAACCTCGCCGGTCGCAACGAGCGCCTCTATCCATGGTCGCCGTGGGGCCAGCAATGGAGTGCCAACAGCCGTCCGGTTGAATGGCTGGTCCGCGCCCCCGCAGGCAGCAGCATTACCGTTACCAGCCACTCTGAAAAGGGCGGCACGCATCGGGTGACCAAGGCGATCTAAAGCATGACGGCAGGCCAGGGACTGCCGTTTCCAAATCCGCATTCCTGTCCCAACTTAGCTCCGGATCGCAAGGTTCGGAGCTCTTTTTGTCAGGGCTATGCTGCCAGTTGCTGCACCAGGTCCCAGGCCTTAATACGTTGGTCGTTGATCCCTGATGCGTCCTGCAGCGCCAAGTGAACAAAGGCCGGCGCCAGCTCCATCGGATCCTTCCAGATCTTGCGGGTCTCCTCGCTGTAGGTGACCTCGCTCATCGCCGTATGCATCGGATGTCCGGGCGTGATGGTATTAACCGATACGTTAAATGGCGTGAATTCCTGCGACAGCGATCGCGACAGACCTTCAAGCCCGAACTTGGAGGCGCAATAGGTCGATTCATCGAGGCCGCCAACCACACCGGCATTGCTGGAAACATTGATGATAGCACCCGACCGGCGCTGCTTCATACCGGGTGCGACAGCCCGGACGCAGAGGAACGGTCCGCGCAGGTTGACGGCCAGCAGCCGGTCCCACTCGGCGACGCTAACCTGTTCCACGGGATTGAAAAATATGATGCCAGCATTGTTGACCAGCACGTCGGTCCGCCCGGCTTCCGCCTCGATGGCGGCGAAGATTTTCGCCACGTCATCGGCGTCGGCAAGGTCCATCTGGCGCGGGCGGATATCGCCGGGTTCATCTGCCAGCGTCGCGACTTCAGCGCCCAGCATGTCCAGCGCATAAACCACCGCGCCCTCCTGCGCGTAGAGCCGCGCCACGGCCCGGCCCAGCCCGCGCGCGGCGCCGGTGACGACGGCAATCTTGCCCTGGAGCTTCATGTCGCGATCCTGCCGCCGTCGATGACGAGACCAATGCCGGTGACGAAGGAAGACTGTTTGGTAGCGAGGAAAAGCACCGCCTCGCCGATCTCGTCGCCAGTGCCCATGCGGCCGAGCGGGGTGATCGAGCGCCATTTTTGTTCAAGCGCAGCAGGGTCTTCGGCAAGCTGCATGTTGCGCTGGTTCATACCGGTGTCGATGACGCCGGGGTTAATTGCATTGCAGCGAATGTTGCGGGCCGCATATTCGATGGCGATAACGCGGGTCATGCTCATGATGGCGCCCTTGGACGCGGCATAGCTCAGGTTGCCGCCGACATTTGCAAAGGCGCTAACCGATGAATTGTTGACAATGGTGCCGCCGCCGTTGCGCAACAGGGCCGGCAGTGCGTGCTTGCAGCCGAAGAAGGTGCCCTTGAGATTGATGTCGATGACGCGCTCGAACAGCTGTTCGCTGATGGCGTCCGACGCGGTTACCGGCTGTTCGATGCCGGCGTTGTTGAAGATCGTGTCGAGCCTGCCGTGGTCGGTTTCCGCCTTGGCGATCAGGTTAGCAACATCGGCTTCGCGTGACACATCGGTTAGCAGGAAGCTAACGTTGAGACCACTTTGAGCGGCTTCCGCGATAAGCGAGGCGCCACCCTGGGCGTCGACGTCGCCGACGACCACCGAAGCGCCCTCGCGGGCGAACAGCAATGCAGTGGCGCGACCCATGCCACCGGCTCCGCCGGTGACAACAGCGACCATGTCTTGCATTCTCATGGCTGGGCTCCTTCGGGACGATCGAGAGCTGCAGCCACGCGGGCAACACCATAGTCGCGTTCCGCAGCGGGGCGGGTAACTTTTTCCTGGCGCAGGTCCTGGGCCAGGGCATCGAGCGAGCGTTCGGCAGGGTCGCCGAAGCCGCCACCGCCGAGGGTCTCGACGCGGATGATTTCGCCGGCCATCAAGGTCAGACCGGAGGCTTTGGAGTGCAAAGCCTCCTCGCCGTCTGTGCCGGGATTGCGCAGGATGCGGGTGACATTGGACGATTTGCCACCCTGCACTCCGGGCGCCGGGATGATGTGGGCGTCGGAGCGCGCCGAGAAGGTGGTGTTGTCGTCACGAACGCGGATCTGGCGCGCCATGCCCATGCCGCCGCGATGCCGTCCCGCCCCGCCGCTATCTGGCACAAGGCAGTATTCCTCGAGCAGCAGCGGATATTCCAGCTCCAGCGCCTCGGCCGGCAGATTGGTCGAGTTGACGGTGTGGACGTGGATTGCATCCATGCCATCACGATCCGAGAAGGCTCCGGCGCCGCCTCCCATGCTCTCGGGATAGACGTATGTAGCGTTGCGGCCCGAATGCCAGCCCGAGACGGAAACCGCCGAGGTAGAGTCGTTGCACGAAGCCATCACCCGCTCGGCCGGCATAGCCTGGTAAAGCGCCCCGAACACCGCGCCGCAAAGGCGGTTGGAGGTGACGGCGCGTCCGGCCACGGCAGCCGGTGCGTTAGGGTTGACGATGGTGCCGGCAGGCGCGTTGATGACGATGGGGTCGATGATACCCTGGTTGGGCATCAGGCCGGGATCGAGCACAGCCTTGACGCAATAGTAGATCGACGCCTTGAGCGCGCTGTCGGGCAGGTTGATCGCACCACGCGCCTGCGGGCCGGAGCCTTCGAAGTCGAACGACAGCGTATCGCCGGCAATGGTCGCGGTGCAGACGATCGGGACCGGCTCCCCTGGAAAGCCGTCATCGTCCATCGAGCGCTCGAAACGATACACCCCGTCCGGCAGTGCCGCGACGCGGTTGCGCAGACGGCGGCGGGTATAGGTCAGGATGTCCTCGACTGCCTGCTCCACCGCGGGCCACCCCATCCGCTCGATGAGTTTCACCAGCATGGTGCCGCCGCGCACATTGGTGCCGATCTGGGTACGCAGGTCGAGCAGCCGCTCTTCCGGATCGCGGGTGTTGTGGGCGATCAGTTCAAGCAGGTCCTCGTCGATCTCCCCGGCGCGCGCGATGCGGATGATCGGCAGGCGAATACCTTCTTCAAAAATCGAGCGCGAGGTGCCCGAAGTCGAGCCCGGCGTCTTGCCGCCGACGTCGGCATGGTGGGCGATGTTGCCGCAAAAAAAACGAACCTCGCCGTCCTGATGCACTGGCGTGATGATCGAAATATCGGGCAGGTGGCTGCCGCCTGCGAGATAGGGATCGTTGGCGATATAGGCGTCGCCCGACTGCATCGCAGCCAGCGGATAGCGCTTGAGCATGGCCTCGACGGCGCCGATCATGGCGCCGAGATGGATCGGGATGTGATCGGCCTGGGTGATCAGGCGTCCGTTGGCATCGAAAAGGGCCGTCGAACAGTCGCGGCGCTCCTTGATGTTGGACGAGAAGGATGAGCGGATCAGGATCGAGCCCATGTCCTCGGCAATGGCCAAGAGGCGGTTTGAGAACACCTCCATCTGGATGGCATCGGCGATGGTGTCTGTGGTCATTGGTTGGTGCTCACGATCAGATTGCCCCAGCCATCGGCGCGCACGGTCTGGCCCGGCAGGATCAGCGAGGTGGCGCTCATTTCATTGATGATGGCGGGACCGGAAAATTTGGTCTCGGCCGGCAGCTCGCCGCGACGATAGATCGGCGTATCGAGCCAGCCATGGGTGGCGTCGAAATACACCGGGCGTGACCCGGCCCTGGCGCCTTCGAGACTGGTGCCGCCCGCGACTTGCGCCTGTGGTGCCTTGGGCACGTCGCCGATGGCCTGCAGACGGGCCGAGACGAACTGGATGGCGCGGTGACGGATGTCGTAGCCATACTCCTTGGTATGGGCCGCATGGAAGCGCTCTTCGAGCTCGGCCAGACCGTCCGGCCCGATACCATCGCAATCGACCTTGACTTCGAAATTCTGCCCACGATAGCGGGCGTCGAGCACGCGCTTGAAGCGGCGGTTTTCGGGTGGCACGTCTTCCTTGTCGAGCCAGGCTTGGCCATCCTGAGCCATCGTCTCGAACAGCGTCAGCACGTGCTTCCAGTTGCCGGCGGTGGAATCGGCAAAATAGCTGCGCACATAGTCCGAACTCAGATCGGTCAGCAGCATGCCGCGAGCGCAGAGCGTACCCGGTTCGCGGGGGATGAGAATGCGTGGCAAGCCGCATTCGACAGCGACTTCGGCAGCGTGCAGCGGGCCGGCGCCGCCAAAGGCACAGAGCGCAAACTCGCCCATGTCATAGCCTTTTTCGACCGACACGGAACGGATCGCCCGGCTCATGTTGGCGTTGGCGATCTGGATGATGCCGTGCGCGGCCTGTTCGAGCGTCAGGCCGAGCGGGGTGGCGATGGCATCGCGGATGACGGTGCGGGCCGCCTCGAGATCGATCTGCATGCGACCGCCGAGCAGTGTGCCGGCATCGAGCCGCCCGAGGCACAGGTTGGCGTCGGTAATGGTCGGCTCGGTGCCGCCACGGCCGTAGGCCACGGGCCCTGGCGCGGCGCCGGCCGAGCGCGGCCCGACCTTCATCGAGCCGGCATCGTCGATCGCAGCGATCGAGCCACCGCCGGCGCCGATAACATGGATATCGAGCATGGGCGTCTTGACCGGATAACCGGCGACCAGTCGCGCGCTGGTGAACAAAGGCGTGGCATCGGCGATCAACGACACGTCAGTCGAAGTGCCGCCGACGTCGAAGGTGATGAGGTTGAGCAGGCCGGCGGTGCGCCCGATTTCCGTCGCGCCGACGACTCCTGCTGCCGGTCCCGAAACGCAGGTGCGCACCGGATTGGCATAGACCGTATCGGCCGACATCAGCCCGCCGTTGGAATGGATGGTATAGGGCTCGACCGGAATGCCGACGTTGCGCACGCGGTTGCGGAATTTCTCGAGATAGGCGCCCATCTTGGGTCCGACAAACGCATTGACCGCCACGGTCGACATGCGCTCGAATTCGCGAAATTCCGGCAGAATTTCTGATGACAGGGTAATGTAGGCTTCGGGCAGGATCGCCTCGACCACGGCGCGGGCGCGCGCCTCGTGCTCAGGCCGGCGATAGCTGTGCAGGAAGCAGATGGCGACGCTTTCGACGCCGAGGTCAGCCAGCTTGCGCACCGCTGTTTCAAGCGATGCCTCGTCCAGTTCGGTCAGGATTTCCCCCGCCGGTCCAACGCGCTCGATCACCTCGACACGCCGATCGCGCGGGATCAGCACGGGTGGTTTTTCGACGCGATAGTCATAGATCGATGGCCGCGCCTGACGGCCCAGTTCGAGTACGTCGCGGAAGCCCCTGGTGGTGACGAGACCGGTCCGTGCGCCGCGCCGCTCGATGACGATGTTGGTGGCGACGGTGGTGCCGTGACCCAGGTAGCTCACATCGACCGGCGCATATCCGAGCGTATCGAGCATTCCGCGCAGGCCATTCTCGATCGCCTCGGAGGGGTCATGCGGTGTCGAAGGGGTTTTGTAGAAGTGGATTTCACCGCTCGTTTCATCGAGCAGAGTGAAATCGGTGAACGTGCCACCGACGTCGACACCAATGCGGTACATAAAAAGCCCACGCCATTGCGAGAAAAGACAGCGCCGGCGCCGAGCCGACGACAAACCTTGTCATACAATATACAATGAGACAACAGGTGCCGCAGATCATTTTGCGGGTCTTGCGACCGCATCGGCCGGACCGATCAGCGCGAGATCGAGACGGCGCCCTTTTTCTTACGGGCGATCAGTAGCATATGGTTTTCGAGCTCGATCTGGATGTCGGTAAACGCGGTTTCGGGTTGCGCGACCTGCTTTTCGATCCAGTCGAGAAATTGCTCGTGCTGCCGGGGTATGGCTTCCAGATCTTCGTCGCGGAAGCGCTCGAAATTGAACACGATCAGCACATGGCGCGCGATGGTGTCCCACAGCGTGCCGACGATCGGATTGTCAGCGGCCTGGCGGATATGGCGATGAAATTCGAGATCGGCGATCAGCGAATTGCGCAGGCTGCCAGCCTTGGCGGAAGAACGCATCGCATCGATCGATTGCCACAGAATGGCCGGACTGCCCTTGCCCTGGCGCCAGTTTTCGATGGCATCGCGCAGCATGAAGGATTCAAGGCTGAGCCGAACCTCCATAATCTGCTGGGTCACATCGGCCCCGAAAGCCGCGACGCGATAGCCACGATGGCCGCCGCCGCTGATAATGCCCTGAGCATGCAGCACCTTGAGTGCCTCCCGGATCGGCACCCGGCTGACGCCGAGCTTTTCCACCAGCGAGGTTTCAACGATCCGCTCGCCCGGCGAGATGATCCGTGTGGCGATGGCCTCGGCGATCGTGTCGGCGACGCTTTCGGAGAGCGAAATGCGCTTGGGCTGCGTCAACTCGAACCGAACAGTTTCGCCGTTCACACTCATTCTCCAGGATCAACGCTGTCGTTGTAATTCTGCTTGGTGGATTGATTTGTAACGCCAACGACTATGGCATCATCCACCAAGTGGTGACGGGCTCCTACAACATTGTATCGACAACACACAAGTTGCACGGCGGACAAGCGGTTCAGACTGCTTGGGCAGGTCACTTTATCAGTTCGAGCATTGCGAAATCATCGGCGTAGATGCCGATGCTCAGCGTGCCATCCGCAGCAATCGATCCGCGATACATGCCCTCGGTATTGTACGGCATGGCAATATTGCCCGCGCCGTCCACCGCGATGAGGCCGGCGCCGCAGCCGTCTTCGGTGAGCTCGGCAATGGCGGCATCGGCGGCGCTTACGAGATTGTCGCCGCGATAGCGGATGCGGGCGGCAATGTCGTGTGCGGTGCCACGTCGGATGAAATATTCGCCGAGCCCGGTGCAGGAGACGGCGACGACGCCATTGCAGGCGTAAGTGCCCGCGCCGATCACCGGCGCATCGCCGACCCGGCCGGCGCGCTTGTAGGTATAGCCGCCGGTTGAGGTGGCGGCTGCAAGATTGCCGGCATCATCGAAAGCGACGGCACCAACCGTGCCGTGTTTTTCGGCTTCGCTACGGGCGCGGATGAGCAGGCCGGCCTTTTCCTCTTGGGCGCGCAGCCAGTGCCGGCGGCGCAAGTCTGTGGTGAAATAGGATTGCGCGACCATGTCGAGACCCTGTTCGCGGGCAAAGGCATCGGCGCCGGAGGCCGAGAGCAGCACGCAATCACTGTCCTCCATGACGCGTCGCGCGGCGATGACCGGATTGCGGATTGCCCTTGCCGAGGCGATGGCTCCGGCGCGCCGATCGCGGCCGTCCATGATGGCGGCATCGAGTTCGTGATCCCCGGCCGCGTTGAGCACGGCACCATGGCCGGCATTGAAGCTCGGGTGGTTTTCCAACGCTATGACCGCCGCTTCGACCGCATCGAGCGCTAGCCCACCGTCGCGCAATACCGCCCAACCGGCACGCAGTGCCTCTTGTAAACCGTCGCGGGCTTGCTGGTAGCTGGCTGGAGTAAAGCTGGCGCGCGGGATGGTCCCGGCGCCGCCATGAATTACGAGGCAGGCCATGCAAGTCATCTCGCTGCTGATCACGGGGCAAAAGGCCAGTCGGGCACTATTTTCCACTTGCGTCGGCGACGCAGCTGCCCGACCTTGTAATACAATTATCCCAACTTGGGCCGCGCCAGTCAAGCGCGCCACAGCTCATCCAGGACGATCGCCAATTGAAAATTTCTGAAATGAACTGGTTTCAGGTCGAGCGCTATCTCACGTCCGACGACCGCGCGATCGTGCCGCTAGGCTCGACGGAACAGCATGCCTATCTGAGCAACAGCGTCGATTCCATCCTGGCCGAAAAGGTCGCGGTCGAGGCTGCGGAGCCGCTGGGCGTGCCAGTGTTTCCGGTACTGGCCTTTGGTATTACCCCATATTTCGCCAACTATCCGGGCAGTATTTCGCTGCGCATGGACACTTATGCGCGCATTATCACCGATGTGCTGGATAGCCTGGCGACGACCGGTTTCCGCCGTATCCTGTTCGTCAACGGCCATGGCGGCAATTCGCCGGGCCAGACGGCGGCGCTGGAATGGCTCAACGGACATGCCGATTGCCGTATCCGCTGGCACAATTGGTGGAGCGCGCCCCAGACCATGGGCAAGGTGCAGGCGATCGACCCGGTAGCGTCGCATGCCTCTTGGATGGAAAACTTCCCGTGGACCCGGCTGCCCAATATCGGCATGCCGAGCGAGCAAAAGCCGATGGCCGATCTCGACAAGCTCAAGACCGTCGGCTCCGAAGGCGCCAAAGCGATGCTCGGCGACGGCAATTTTGGCGGCTATTACCAGCGGCCCGACGATGAGATGGCGGCAATCTGGGACATGGCGATTGCCGAGACACGCGGGCTGATCGAAGACGGGTGGGCGAAGTGAGCGCGTTGGAATTTTCCGGCAAGCGCGTGGTGGTGACCGGGGCGGCGCAGGGCATCGGACGGGCCATCGTGGCGGCGATGGCCGCGTCCGGCGCCAAAGTTGCGGCGCTCGATCTCGATGCCGCGGGGCTTGAAACGGCGCGGGCGGCGGGTGCGGCGCGGGTCGATACGCTCGATCTCAGCGACCAGCAGGCGGTGATGGACACCATTGGGGCGATCGGCGCCGAGTTTGGTGGCGTGGACATATTGGTAACGGCAGCCGGCGGGGTGCGCGGACAGGTGGCGCAACCGCTGGAACAGGTCGACGACCGGGTGTGGCGGCAGTTGTTCGAAGCCAATGTCGATGCGGCGTTTTTCTGTGCGCAGGCCGTGGCGCCGAAGATGAAGGCGCAGGGCGCCGGCCGGATCGTGACGATTTCATCGGGCGCCGGGCTGCGGCCGAGCCTGACAGGCATCCAGGCCTATAGTGCTGCCAAGCATGCGCTGGTGGGACTGACCAAGCAGCTGGCGCTGGAGCTGGGGCCGCATGGCATCACGGTCAACAGCGTGGCGCCGGGCTTCGTGCTGTCCAATCCGGCGACGCAGCGGCAGTGGGAGAGCTATGGCGAGGCAGGCCAGAAGCGGCTGATCGAGGGCACGCATATGCGGCGGCTGGGCACGCCTGACGACATCGCCAATGCGGTGCTGTTTTTGGCGTCGGAGCGCGCCGGCTGGATTACCGGCCAGATTCTCAGCGTCGATGGCGGGCGCGCCTAGCGGGTCATGGAGGCGCGCACGGCGTCGATCACCTGATCGATCTCATCGAGGTGCAATTGTGGTCCGATCGGCAGGCCCAGCAGGCGGTCGCAGAAGCGTTCGGTGATCGCTAGCGCGCCTCGGCCCACGCGACGATCGGCGAACACCGGCTGCAGATGCAGCGGCGGCGCGTAGGTCAGGTTGGTGGCGATACCACGCTCGCGCAGCCGATCCGCGAGGCCGGCGCGGTCATCCACTTCGATAACGTAGTTGCGCCAGGAATGCTGGTAACCCGGCAGGGTTTGAGGCAAGTCGACGCCGATACCGGCCAGCCCGGCTTGATAGCGTGCTGCCTGCTCCCGACGCTCGGCGATGGTGCCATCGAGATAGCGCAGCTTGGCGCGGAGGATTGCGGCTTGCAGTTCGGCCAGCCGCTCGTTGAGGCCGTGGGTCTCGTGATGCAGCCCGCCCATGCCGTTGCCATGCATGGCATAATGGCGGCTGCGCTCCTGCCCATAGGCCGAAATCTTGCGCATGCGCTCGGCTAGGTCCGCATCCCCGGTCAGCACGGCGCCGCCGCTGCCGAAACTGCCCAGGTGCTTGGAGGGCGCGAAACTGAAGCAGGTCGCGTCGGCCAGTGTGCCGAGTTTTGTGCCCTCGATCGTAGCGCCCAGCGCGAGGCAGGCATCTTCGACGACCCTGAGGCCATGCTGTCTCGCGATGGCCATGATGGCGACCATATTGGCCGGGTGACCATAAAGATCGACTGGCAGGATGGCCCGCGTACGGGGGCCAATCGCCCGCACCAGCGCATCGACATCCATGTTGCGCGACAGCGGGTCGATATCGACCCAGACCGGCGTGGCGCCGCAGTGATGGATCGAGGATGACGAGCCGATGTCGGTATTGGCGACGGTGATCACCTCGTCGCCCGGCCCGATGCCCAGCCCCAGCAGTGCCACCTTGAGCGCCGCCGTTCCGGAGGCCACCGCCACAGCGTGGCTGGCGCCGTTCCAGGCGGCGAACTCGGTTTCGAAGGCCGGCACTTCATCGCCCCAGTCGAAGCGCCCGCTGGCGATGACCCGCGCCATCGCTGCGTCGATCTCGGGCTTGTTGCGCTGATACAGCCGCTGGTGGTTATAGAAGCTGATGGCCATCACTTGCCCTTGGGCAGATAGACGATGACCTCGACTTCTACCTTGACCTCGGGCGAGCCCAATCCGCCGATCATGATCCCGCTATGGGGCGGGCGATGGTCGCCGAAGAATTTCTTGCGCTCGGCGCTGATCGCCGCAGAGTCGGCCCGGTCGGTGAAGAATACCATGATCTTGACGACGTCCTGCGGCGTAGCGCCGATATGGGCCAGGATGCGGCCGATATTGCGATAGACCTGTGCGGCCTGCGCGCCTGCATCGCCGATCCCCACCCACTGCCCGGCCTCGTCGCGCGCCACCTGCCCCGCGACATAGGCGAAGTCTCCGGCAATCGAGACATGCTCGTAATTGGCCGCCGGGAAAACGTCCGGCGGGCTTGTCAAAACGATTTGACTACTCATTCAAAATTCCTTCCTCGCAGCCGGATGCGTCGCTTTGCATCGACTCGACATGCCGTAATTTTGAGCATCGTGACGAATTGCATCCCGCCACAGCAAAACACCTTGACTAGGTGTACAATAATTAGTTTGTAATACAACCTACAATATACGCTACAGCTTTACTCGCCTGTCTCGCTTTTGAAAGGACTGATGCATGCTGAAGAAAACTTGCCTTTATGCAATGGCGCTGGCTGCCACATGCCTGCCGGCTTTTGCCCAGACCGACGCCAATACCCTAGTCGTGGCGCAGTCGGTGGATGTGGAATCGCTCGAGCCGGACATGCTCAACCAGTCCGCATCGCTCAACATCGCCAATGCGCTATGGGGCACGCTGCTCAGCGTCACCCCGGACGGCGAGATCGTGCCAAATTTTGCCGAAAGCTATGAGTGGAACGAGGCCGGCACCGAGATCAGCTTCAAGATCCGCGAAGGGATGGTATGCGAAGACGGCGAAGTGCTCGATGCCGAGGACGTTGCCTATTCCTTCACCCGCGCCGCCGACCCGGCCAATGCCTTCATCGGCCACACCCCAGGATTCGTCTATTCCTCGATCGGCTTTGTCGGCGCCCGCGCCGATGATCCGACGACTGCCGTCATAAAGGTCAAAGGCTATTCATCGACTGTCCCCGGCATGGTCGCCAAGATCCTGATCCACTGCAAGGACAGCTACGAAAAGCTCTCCGTCGAACAGGCTGCCATCGCCCCCGTCGCCTCCGGACCATACAAGCTAGTCGAATGGGTCCGCGCCGATCGCGTCGTGCTGAAGCGCAATGACAAGTGGACCATGTCCGAAGTGCCGTTCGAAAACGTCATCTTCCGCGTCATCCCGGAATCGAGCACCCGCACCGCAGAATTGCTCGCTGGCCAGGTCGACATCGCCGTCAACGTTCCGCCCGACCAGATGGAGGCTGTCAACAGCTCCGGCCAGGCCAAGGTGATCCCCGTGGCGGGCACCCGCCGGATGTTTGCCGGCTTCAACTTCTCGGGCGCCTTTGACGGCACGCCGGCTGGCGATGCCCTCAAGAATGTCGAGGTCCGACGCGCGCTTAACATGGCGGTCGACGTTCCCACCATCTGCAAGCAGCTGCTCGGCACCAACTGCGTGCGCGCCAATGGCCCGGCCAACCTGGGCGATCCGAGCATTGCGCCCTACCCCTATGATCCCGAGCAGACCGAAGCCATGCTCGATGCCGCCGGTTTCCCACGCGGCGAAAACGGCGTCCGCTTCAGCATGCAGATGCAGGGTCCCCAGGGCCGCTACCTGCAGGACGGCCAGGTGCAGCAGGCTATCGCGCAATATTTGGGCGATGTCGGCGTCGAGACCACCAATGACCTGATGGACATGACGGTATTTTCGCCGATGGCGCGCGAACACCGCGCTGGTCCGATGTTCTTCATCGGCCAGGGCGGCGCCACCTGGAGCGCCATCTACGACATGTCGCTGTTCCCCAGCCGCGACGCGCCGGTCAATACCGGCAACTGGTACAATGCAGAATGGCAGACGCGCTGGGACAGCCTTTCGGGCGTGCGCGACACCGCCGAGGAACGTAAGATCGTCGATGAAATGCTGAAGATTTTCCACGACGACGCACCATGGATTTTCCTCTACTTCCAGCCCGATTTCTACGGCGTTTCCGACCGCATCAACTGGACGCCGCGCCGCGATGAATCCATCGAAGTCTGGACCGCATCGCTGAAATAGCGCGACCCGTCACAGCCCAAACAAAAGGGCCGGTTCGCACCGACCCTTTTTCATTTGCGCCTTCAGCGCATCAACCAACGCCTCGCTGACCCGAACCGTGCCGCCCTTTTCGGAAACCGCGATCGCCGTGACCCTGGCATCAGGCCCAGTCGCCTTGACCAGCCATTCCACCGGCTTGGCGGTCGGCGACCATTGCGGACCCCAGTTGGAAAAAGCGAACTTGCGCTCGTTGCGCCCTGCCAGATTGCCCAGGTCCTGCGTTTTCGGATTGATCACCAGCTTGGCGTTTTCGAGATCGAGCGTGATGGTGACCTGGTAATCCCCCCGTTTTTAACGGGGCTCTTCGGTAGAATTTACGCAGCCATTGCCAATTTCTGGGCGGGTGTTATGCCGCCGATGCCCATATTGGGCCGCTCATTGTTATAGGTCCATAGCCATTGCGTGGCGAACTCCTGGGCCTGCTGGATGGTTTCGATGATGTATTGGTCGAGCCACTCGTGCCTGACCGTGCGGTTGTAGCGTTCCACATAGGCGTTCTGCTGGGGCTTGCCGGGCTGGATGTGACGCAAGGCAATGCCTTGGCTTTGCGCCCACGCCATGAGTTTGCCACTGACATATTCCGGGCCGTTGTCGACCCTGATTGCCAATGGCTTGCCGCGCCATTCGATGATCTGGTTCAGACTACGAATGACCCGTTCAGCGGGGAGCGAGAAATCCACCTCGATGCCCAATCCCTCGCGGTTGAAGTCGTCGATGACATTGAGGAGCCGGAACTGTCGGCCGTCTCCCAAACGGTCCGCCATAAAGTCCATGGACCAGACCATGTTTGGCGCAGCGGGCACCGCCAAAACATCCGGTTTGTCTCGCTTCAGCCGCCTGCGCGGCTTGATCCTGAGGTTCAGCTCCAGCTCACGGTAGATGCGGTAAACGCGCTTGTGGTTCCAGACATGTCCCCGCACGTTACGCAGATACAGGAA
>NZ_LAPV01000091.1 GCF_000971275.1 Devosia psychrophila
TCTCGACGACCAGTCCAGCCGGAATCAAGGACGAAGTCCGCATATTCATCGCCATGTTGCTGATTCCTCTTCGAAAACAGCACCACCTCGCCACCAAATATCATCGAGAGTGAGTCAGAGCCCTTATTCCACGCCTAATCACACCACCCCGCCGATGACGACCATCGCCTCGCCGAAATCGGCCTGTGCATGCCCTGGCGGATGCGACAGCGGTACGAACACCTCCTGGCGACGCTGCTCTCGCTCGCGCACGTAATCCTTGATGATCGTGTAGCCGCCGGTGAACCCGCACTCGTCACGAAGCCGGTCAAACGCCCGCTTGGCCGTATGGCGCTGCTTGCGCGGCACCTTCACGTCCGCGTCAAGCCAGTGATCGATGGTGGAAACAAACCCATCCAGCTTGGGCCGTCGGATCGGTGACTTGCGCTGATAGCCGGGCGGCGTCGAATACGACATCATCTTGGCCACGCTGTCGCGCGATACGTTGAAATGCTTTGCCGCCTGACGCCGGCTCATACCTTCCGAGCAAGCCAGACGTGAACCGCACCGGGTTTGCCGGAGGCTCCAACTCCTGAGTAGGATGGAGCATGACGAGCAAGACGACGAACAAGTTTTCGAGTGAGGTTCGCACCCGTGCAGTGCGGATGGTGCAAGAGCATGGTG
>NZ_LAPV01000092.1 GCF_000971275.1 Devosia psychrophila
CCGCGTCGCCGAAATGGTTGCCGCAATAGGCGCTGTCGGCAAACACCTCGCCGGGATTGTCGGGTAGAGTATCAGGACCGGCCTTGCCGTCGTTGATGTTGGCGGGCGTGACGGCGATCTCCTCGACCAGGGCCGTATCAGCGTCAGCGCCGACATGGACCTTGAAGCCATGAACAGCCGGTCGGCCCTTATGCTTGACCCAATTGCCCTCTTCATCATCCTGGCTGGCTGAGGCGATGATCGTCGCATCGACAAGAGTACCGGTCTTCACGTGGATCGCCTGGGCCTTGAGCTGGCCGGTGATCTCGTCGACCAGGGTCTTGTCCAGACCATGGGCCACAAGGGCTTTTCGAAAACGTACGAAAGCTGTTCGCTCCGGCGTCGTCTCTTGAGTCGAGAACCCGCAGAACCGCCGGAACGATCCTCTGTCGTCAAGCGCCTCGGCGAGCTTCACGTCGGACAAATCGTACCAGATCGACAGCAGTATCGCCTTGAACAAGGCTATTGGCGGCCAGGCTGGCTCGCCCTTCGCAGCGCAGGAAATCACGTAAAGGCAATGATCGACCGGCACCCAGTCAATCAGCCTGGCAAGCTTATCCAAAGAGCAATGCGGACCGCGATCAACGGCAAAGCCGAACTTTTCCCGACCAATGTGCCGACGTGACATCGCATCCCCCAATCAATTGGCCAGATTGAGGGAATTACAGTTCGACAAGCCAGTCCAGACACCCGCGCACAGGTCTCATAATACCAACGGCGCTCACGATTGACCGGTGTGTGCCCATTCACGCATGCCGATCGATGTTATGGTTGTCGGCTGGTCGACGAGATTTCGCCATGCCTGACAAGCGGCATCGATGATGGCGTCGTAGGTGTCAAAAACCTGATTGGAGAGCCAGTTCTGGCGTAGGTACTGCCAGACGTTTTCGACCGGGTTTAGTTCGGGCGATCGCGAAGGTAGGAAGATCAGCGTCATGTTCTTGGGCACGGCAAGATTGGCCGTGGTGTGCCACCCAGCCCGATCGAGCAGCAGCACTGCATGGGCGCCCCTTTGGACATGCCGGCTGATCTCTTCGATGTGCAGTTGCATGGCGAAGGTATCGGCATAGGGCAGAGCCAGTCCGGCACCCTTCCCTTTGGCCGGACAGATGGCGCCGAACAGATAGGCGTTCTGATAGCGCTGATCAGCAGGTTGTCGGGGACGCGTGCCACGCTTCGCCCACAGGCGGGCGACGCCATTTTTCTGGCCGATGCGGGCCTCGTCCTGGAACCAGATTTCTATCGGCCGGCCCCTGGGAAGGTGGCCAATATGGGCTTTCAGTGCTCGCGGGAAGTTTTTCTAAATGCCGAGATGACCCCGGCATCCTGACCGGGATGTTGAGGCCGCGCGCTCATATGCGAAAAGCCGAGTTTTTTGAGAAACGCACCCTGCGCGTCAGAGCCATCATGTGACCCCGCCGATGATTGAAATTTCAATGGCTTGCTGTGCCGATCGGCACCCAAACCACGCGCCTATTCACACCCGACAAAGGCGACGCAATTTTGAGACCATTCCGGCAGACTTTGCTGGGAGAGCTGGTTAATATATCCGCCCGCCGGAATGGATGGGTTGGTATTGCCCAATGCCTTGACAGTCACTTTGCCGGCCTATGGCACTTCGACGACGTCATATCCGACGCGGGGGAAGTGGATGTTGACTGTGCCCGCACGCGGGTCCGTTCGCTGAATGATGACTTCCTGATTGTCGGCGCCGAGGAGCATGCCTACCACTGGATCGCGTCCGACATCATCGGGAGTTACGGTTACTTTCATGCCTGCCTTGAGGCCTGTAGGGTCGCGGTCAGGATCGATGCTGAGCATAGCCGGAGTTGAGGACCTGGCGACTTCGAGGGCCACCTCGGCATTGATTTCGGTGGGGTTGCCGTAACCCACAGCAGCCACACGGCCTACCCAAGGCAACAAGGACGCTATGTCGAGCCACTGTTGCGCCTCGGCAGGTCCCCACTTGCGGAGGAACCAAATGGATGGATAGGCTGCAAGGTCAGCAGCGCTGATATCGTCACCAAGCATGTAAGGCCGCCCGTCGGCAAGGATGGATTTCAGCCACACCGTGTGCCCCACAAATTGTTGCACGTAACGGTTGAACAGCGGCGCAACCTCCTTTTTGCCCAACAGGTAACCGAAATCCTTCCGTTCAGCGGCAAAATCGTCCGGATACAGGTCGCTGTTGACGTTGGCGATAAACCCGAGGGCAGGCATGAAGACGTAGCGCTCAGCCCACCATGACAGCGCCGTTGCCTCGCCCTCGCTGCCATTCGGAAACAGGCTGGGGGTGGGGACAAGTTCTTCGAGCTTTCGCAGGATCAGATGTGTGTCGCAGTAGATGTCGGCGCCGATCTGCATGACCGGAGCCCGCCGGTAACCACCGGTCAGCGCCACTTGGTCGGGCTTGGGGCTGACAACGGGCACGATCACATGGCGGTAGGAAAGACCCTTCAGACCTAGGGCCAGGCGCGCCTTCTCAGAAAAGGTGGAGAGAGGATAGTGATGCAGGATGATGTCGCTCATGGCATGTGTCCTCAGAGGCCCTGCGGTGCGTTCAGATGCAACAGACCCGCCGACTTTAGGTCGCTCCACAAACTGGCCGGCACGGCTTGACGCATGCGGTCCACGTTCCAATGCAGTTGGTCGAGCGTTGCCATGCCAGGAATGACCGAGACGACGCTGGGATGGAGCAGCGGAAACTGCAGGGCGGCAGTGGCAATCGGCAGGCCGTGCGACCGACAGATGGCTTCGATGACTTTCACCCGCTCGAAGACCTCGGCGGTCGGCGCGCCATAGCCATAGGTTGCGCCTTCGACTGCGCCCCGGGCCAGAATGCCCGAATTGAAGGGCGCGCCTATGACCAGGGACACGCCCTCGCGCTCGCAACGCGGCAGGAAACTGTCGAGCGGGGCCTGCTCCAGCAGGGTGTATCGCGCCGCGAGCAGGAATACGTCCCATTGGCCATGGTCCATGGCGGCGTCGCAGCATTCCCATTCGTTGACGCCCAGGCCGATCGCCTTGACGTCACCATTGCGGCGCAACTCCTCCATGGCTTTGTAGCCGCCATCCATGGCGATTTGGAAATGGCCTTCAAAAGCCTCGCCGTGGGTTTCACGCGAGATATCGTGCATGAACAGGATATCGATACGATCCAAACCCAGCCGCTGCTGGCTGTCCTCGAACGAGCGCATGATGCCCGCGTAGGAATAGTCGTAGTCGGGACGAAATGGACCGGCCTCGGGAAACATCGTCCGGAATGGATGCCAGGTCGGATCGGGGTGCAACAAGCGACCCACCTTGGTGGAAATGACCACGTCGTCGCGGGGGTATTCGCGCAATGCCATCCCGACGCGACGTTCGCTCAACCCGAAGCCATAGACGGGCGCCGTGTCGAAGTAGCGGAAGCCGGCATCCCAGGCGCCGTCGATGACGCTTGCCACGTCGGCGTTGGCCATCGGCGCCATGAGATTGCCGAACGGACCGCCGCCCATGCCGAATGTCGTCACTTCAACGCCGGTGCGGCCGATAATGCGCTTTGCAAATGTCATGGCGTGGCTTTCTGGGATGCAACAGTTGCGTAAGTGGCCGCACGCCCTTCGACGGGATAGCGGGGGTCGTTATAGCCCGGGGTCGAGGGATGGCCGCCCGCGACAAGCGCGTTGAGCAACGCTTCGTCACTGGCGTCGTAGGGATAGTCGAGGCCCCGCAGATAGGCCGTCCACTGCTCGAGAGTGCGCGGACCTGCGAGGACGCTGGTCACGAACCGGTTTGCCAGCAGCCAGCTGATGGCAAAATCGGCGGCGGCAAACCCGCGTTCCCTTGCATGCGCATCCAGTTGCTGGGCGATCGCCAGCGATTCCGGACGCCATTCGGTTTCCATGATGCGGCTGTCGCCGGCACTCGCGCGGGACCCTTCCGGAGCCGGCTGATCGGGCCGATATTTCGCGGTGAGGACGCCGCGAGCGAGCGGACTGTAGCTTACAACGCCAAGCCCATAATGCGCACAGGCGGGCAGCACTTCGACCTCCGGCATGCGATTGAGCGCATTGTAATAGGGCTGACCCGCCACTGGACGCGCCATGCCCATGCGGTCGCAGAGATGGCAGATTTCGGCGATGCGCCAGGCCCGAAAGTTGCTGATGCCGAAATAGCGGATCTTGCCGGCGCGCAGCAGGCTGTCCACGGCCTGCAGGGTTTCCTCGATCGGGGTGTCGTGGTCCTCGACGTGGAGATAAAACAGGTCGATCCAGTCCGTACCCAGTCGTTGCAGACTGGCGTCGCAGGCCATCGACAGCCAGCGCCGCGACAGGCCACGGTCGTTGCGGCCCGGCCCCATCGGGTTGCCCGCCTTGGTGGCTAGGATCCAGTCTGCCCGGTCCTTTCGAATGGTCTGGCCAACCACGGTTTCGGATCCGCCAGCGTTGTACTGGTCGGCGGTATCGATGAAGTTGACGCCGGCCGACTTGGCATGCGCCACGATCCGGGCGGCTTCGGCAGCGTCGGTGCGCCCACCAAACATCATAGTGCCAAGGCATAGGCGGGACACATCGAGGCCGCTGCGCCCCAGTCGTCGATACTGCATCTGCTGGTTTCCGTTCATCGTGCGACCACGTCAAATCCGGCGCGGGGAAAGTGCAGGTGAACCGTGCCGACGCGACCATTGGCCGTGCTGATCACCAGTTCCTGCGCATCGGCACTGACCAGCGTGCCATGCACCGGATCGCGGCCAGTATCGTCAGGCGTGACGGTCACCGTTGTGCCGAGTTCGAGACCGGACGGATCAGCATCAGCGAGAATTACGGTAGTCATCGGCTCGGCCTTACTCGCGACGTCCAGAGCGTCCTGCGCGGTCATTACTTCCGGCCGGCCATGGCCTATGGCCCTCACATGGTCATACCATTGCTCCAGGCCGGCCAGCACAAACCTCCTTTCCGCTTCTGCGCCGCCCTGGTTCTTGAGCAGCCACAATGGCCCATAAGCGGCAAAGTCGAATGCGCTTGGATATTCCCCCATAAGAAAAGGGCGTCCGTCACCCAGCATTTCGGCAAGCCAGCCCAGGTGCGTCGCTCCTTGCTGAAGATGACGGTAAACCACCGGGCCGACATCGGATGGAGCGAGGGGGAAACCGAAGGCTTTGCGCTCGGCAACGAAATCGGGCGGGATAGAATGCCCGACCGTAGTGGCAACTACGCCCAGAGCGTGGGGGAAAATCGACTTGTCGGCCCACCAGACCAGCGCCCTCACCAGCGATGCGTCGCCGTTGGGATAAAGGCTTGGTGACGGATGCAATGTTTCTAGCTTGCGCAGGATCAGCAGCGTGTCACACCAGATATCGGCGCCGATCTGTAACACCGGCGTGCGGCGGTAGCCCCCGGTCAGCGGCAGCAAATCAGGTTTGGGCATGGCGCGCGGAATCGCGACCGATCGATAGCGTAAGCCTTTGAGACCCATCGCCAGCCTTACCCGCTCGGAAAACGTGGACGTCGAATAATGGTGCAGAATGAGCTCTGCCGGATCGCTCATTGGCCGGTTGCCCCGATTGGCTTGTCCTTGGATGGATCGAAGGGAAACATCAGACCAGCCGCCAGGAATCCGCCATCGACGTTGAGCGTATGGCCGGTGATGTAGGAGGCGTCATCCGATGCGAGAAAGACAGCGGCGGAAGCGATTTCGGCCGGTTCACCATAGCGGCGCTGCGGTATCAGGCGATGGTAGGCGTCCACCGTTTCCTGGGTGTGCATGGCCTTGCCGGTTTCGGTCATGATCGGCCCCGGCGCGATCGCATTGACGGTGATGCCGCTGTCGGCGAATTCGACCGCCATGATCTTGTTGAGCACTTCAAGGCCGGCCTTGGAGGCACCATAAGCAGAGCGGCCGACGCCACCCTTTTGACCAGAAAGGGACACGATGTTGATAATCTTGCCGCCGTGGCCCTGCGCGATCATGCGACGCGCGGCTTGCTGGCTGCACAGGAACGCCCCCGTCAGGTTGATGCGGATGATGCGCTCCCATTCATCGAGCGCGATGTCCACGACCAGCCGCGCCACGCCGATGCCAGCATTGTTGACGAGGATGTCGACCTTGCCGAGCCGGCTCGTGGTCTGCTCGAACAGTGCCTCGATCTCCTCAGGTTTTGACACATCCGCGCCGATGGCGATGGCGCTGGTGCCTATGCGGGCGGCGGTGCGGTTTGCCTCATCGATATCGCGATCGGTGATGACGACCAGTGCGCCCTCGCGGGCCATGGCCTCGGCGATCGCACAGCCGATGCCGCGCGCTGAACCGGTGACGACTGCGACCTTGCCTTGGAGTTTCATGATGCTGACTTTCTGATCGGGCCGGCTAGAGCCGCCCGTCCTTGACTTGCGAAAAATAGCTTGGGCCGCCCATCTGGCCGCCCTTGAGCACGACTTCCGTGCCATCGAGCGCGCGTCCAGGCGCGAGGATGCGGCAGAGCGGCGCGCCGGGCGCCAGAGGCGCCACCATTTCGAGCGCATCGAGGCCCAGCAGCTTAATGGCGGTTGTCGACGTATCGCCGCCCGCCACGAGGAAACGCGAAAGCGGGACACGATCCAGCACCTGGGCCAGAATAAGCCCGGCGGCATGCGCCAGCATTCGCCCCCCTTGCAGGCGGCCATCCTGTTTAGACACGCCGAGGCGAGCAAAATGAGCAGCGACCAGCGCTTCGCGCGGGTCATCATTGCCGGTCGAGGAATGAACGACGACGCTTTGCCCGCTTTCAAGCAGCGCCACCGAGCGTGTCACCGCGTCCTGGACTGCCGGTCCATTTTCCCGTTCGGTCAGGATGGCGACGGGGTCGAGTGCGATCTGGTCAAAGCCGTCCCTAACCGACTGGCGAATCTGTGCACCGGTTGCCGGGGAACACGAGCCCGAAATAGCCAAGAGGCGATCGACCGGACGGGCCCTATGAATTACTGCCGCTTCGGGCAGCCTGCGGTCCTCTCGCCAGCGGGCAACCATGGCGTATTGGACGCCCGATGATCCCACCACAAAAAGCGGCGGCGCGCGTAGGGACAGCGTTTCGAGGATCATGCCCACTGCGGCTTCGCCTGCTTCGTCGGCAATGTCGATCAGCAGCGCATCGGGCGATAGCGCCAAGGCTGCATCGAGCGCGGCGATGGCCTTGCCGGAGCTTCCGGCGATGGCCGGCGCGGGGAGCAGGCCGATCGTCAGGCTGGTCTGCAGGCCGATGTGGCGGCGCATGTCGGCCTCGCGCATCGGCGTTGTCGGATGCACGCTCATGGTGGGGTGCCGGTCGATGCGGTGGACCGTATTGTCGACGTTGTGGCGGGCAAACAAGGTCCCGAACAACGAATAACGGCCCAGATTGGGCGCGCCTACGACGATGGGGATCGTCGCCGGACCCAGTATACGCTTGGCGATATCCATGACCCGCCCGAACGATCCGATCGACGGAGACGAGTCAAAGGTCGAGCAGACCTTGTAGTGAAGGATCGGCGCGCCCGTCGCTTTGAGCGCCTCGATCACGCCGGGCATCACCGCTGCCATTTCATCCGGCGTCATGCCGCGGCTCGACCCGGCAATGCCAATCGCCTCGAGCCCCTCGAACCGTGCCAGCAGTTCGGGCGATGGCACGCCAGTAAACAGTAGGGCCTTGAGCCCGGCGGCGGCCAGCGACTCCAGCGCATCGGTCGATCCGGTAAAGTCGTCACCATAAAATGCGATTAGCGGAGCTTTCGCCATGCTCAACCCCTGCCCCGTCCACCGAAAGCCGCCAACGCTTCACGCAATGCTGGCCGCGAGTGGGCATATTCGGTCAAATCAACGCCTTCGACTGCCGCCTGCCATGCTTCCACAAGGCTCTGCACACCCGCTTTAGGACCGGAGGGATGACCGATAATGCCACCGCCGGCGAGAAACATCAGGTCGGTCGATTGCAGCGCCGCATAAGTGGCGGGAGGCTGTGCCGCCGTCTGGCCCGAAGAGAAAACCGGCATGATCGGCTTGCTGCCGGCAAATGGCTCCATGCAGGCCTTGGCCGAAGCGATCACGCTTTCGTCGCCTTCCCAGAATTTGCTTTTGAGCCCGTTGACATGCAACTGATCGATGCCGGCGAGGCGCCAGAGCTTCTGATAGACGCGGAAATCGAGGCCCAGCGCGGGGTCGCGGTTCATCATGCCAAAGCCGTTGCGATGGCCGTGGATCGGCACTTCGGAATGGCGCCGCAGGGCGGTGATGGCTGCCGGACCGGTCCAGTTGACGCTGGCCATGACGCAGGTGCCCCCTTCCCTGACCACCAGATCATGGTGTCGGCGCATCGCGTCGATATCGTCCGAGATATTGAACGCTACCATTACCTTGCGGCCCATGCGGTCGGCGTGGCGGTTGACTACCTTCATCACCGCCTTGACCCGCGCTTCGAGCGGCGCATAGGGCGGGTTGCCCATCAGCTCGTCGTCCTTGATGAAGTCGATGTCTGCAGCGCACAGCGTATCGACGAGGGCCGCCGTGTCCTCTGGCGAAAGCCCGATGCTCGGCTTGATGATGGTGCCGATGACCGGTCGGCCATATACCTGGGTCACCGAGCGCGTTCCGTCCGCGCCAAAAGCAGGGCCCGGAAACTGGGCGGTATATTCGTCGGGAAGATCGAGATCGAGCACCCGCAGGCCGGTCACGTCGCCCAGTTCAAACAGATTGCCAGCAATGGTGGCGTAGAGGTTGGGCAGGTTCGGCCCGACATTGTCGATGGGAAAACTGACCTCAACGATGCCCCGGTGATAAGGTCCGGTGGTGCCCTTTCGATCTGCAAAGGCATTGGGCAAGGACGGAGTCGCGCGATCCTCAAGCAATTCGACAGAAACGACGCGGGCGCGAGAGCGCTGTTTGAGGTCAGCCGTCTCGCCGGGCAACTGCAGGAACGTGCCGGAGGATTGCTCGCCTGCAATGACCTCGGCGGCCTTTTCGATCGGCTCAAAGCTTTCGACCAGATAGCGCGCAGTAAAGTCGCGCCGCCGAGATGCTACTGAACTCATGCTCGTTTCCTCAGGCCGCCTTGCAGGTCAGGCCACCATCGACCGGCAGGCAGACGCCGGTGATATAGTTGGCTTCGTCCGACGCCAGGAACACGGATGCCGCCGCGATGTCCCAGCCAGTGCCCATGCGACCCATGGGCGTCGCGTCATGCCGCGCCTGGGCCATGGCTTCTGGGTCGGCATACTGGCCGCTGATCTGCTGATAGATGAGCGGCGTGTTCATCAGGCCGGGCATGATGGCATTCACCCTTATGCCCTGCCGGGCATATTGCAGAGCCAGCCCGACGGTGAACTGGTTGATGCCGGCCTTGGCGGCATAATAGGCGGAATACGGATATCCGGTGTAGCGGATCGCCGCGATCGAGGAGATGTTGATAATTGCGCCCTTGCCGCGTTCGGCCATGCCGGGCAGCACGTGCTTGCAGGTCAGGAAGGCGCTGGTCAGGTTGACGTTGAGGACCGTGTGCCACTCCGCTTCCGTCAGTTCGACCGGACCGCCCATGATTGTGGTGCCGACATTGTTGTGCAGCACGTCGATGCGGCCATGTTCGGCCATCACCTGGTCTACGACCGCCTTGACCGATTGCGAGTCGGTGACGTCAGCGGCGTAACTGGCCACGCGTCCGCCCAGGGCATGAATGATCGACGCCGTATTGTCGGCCGCCGCCTTGTCACGATCCACGGCAATCAGCGTGGCGCCCTCGCGAGCATAGGCGACAGATGTGGCCTTGCCGTTGCCCCAGCCTTCCCCGACGCTGCCGGCGCCGAACAGGAGGACGATCTTGTTTTCCATCCGGCCACGACCGACCGGTATTTCGGATGAGGATGCGTCGGCGGGCTTGAGTGGAGAGTTCATGGCTGGTCTCAATCTTCGCAAAAAGCTAGCGGACGGATCGGCGAACCCGACCCTTCCTTGATTTTGAGTGGGGTGGCGACGAACAGGCTGCGCAGCGACAGCTTTTCGAGATTGGTCAGCATTTCGATGATCAGGATGCCGTTCGGCAGCCAGTGAGTGGTGTGGCCGGTGGTTTCCTGGCCTACCCCGTCAATCACCGCCATGTCGCAAGCAACAGTATCGCAGCCAATGGCGCGAATGCCGCGCTCCTTGAAATGGATAATGGCGTCTTCGCGGATGCCCGGCGAGTTCTTCACGAACCAGGTACTTTGGCTGTCGGTGCGCCAGTAGCGCTGCATCCAGCCGAAATTGACGAGCGCGATTTCCCCTCGCCCCACCTGCACGCCCCTGGCCTCTTCATAAGCAAGCACCATGTCAAGCGTCAGCAGGTCGCCTGGCTGCAGGTTGTGTTCCGAAAAATCATAAAGCACAGCAGGTGCGATCAGCTTGTCGGCAGGAAAGGTGTCGATTGACATAGCCAGGTCCGGATGAAAGTGCACCGGCGCGTCGACATGGGTTCCGGTATGCTCCGAGATCATCAGATATTGGCAATAGTAGCCGTCGCGTTCGACCTCCCGCGCTTTGTCGATGACCAGGGGTGGGTGCATTGGCCAGTTGGGAATGCCGCGCTCGAGCGTGGGGGAAAGATCGACCATCCGCATACTGCGAAGCGCTGCACCGAGTTGAGAAGCAAGCCCCTGATCATGGGCCGTAAAGGCGCCGGGGTTTAACGACATGGGTAGCTCCAGTAAGGTGAGGGTACAGGATCGCAAATGAGAAGGGCGGCTTGGATAGGTCCACAAGCCGCCCAGCGGATTTAGCTCTTAGCGGCAAACCACCATGGATAATCCTTGGCGGACTGCTCGAGATTATCCTTGCTGACGTTGAAGTTGAGAATCTTGATCCAGGGAATGTCCTTGGCGCCGTTATTGACGACGGCATTGGAAGCGATCGGCTGCCCACTACCAACGGCGACTGCAGCTTTTGCCGCTTCAACGCCCATCTGGTCGAAGGCTGTGAAGTTGGAGAGCGCCATCAAGCCCTCCGTAATTAACTCCTGTGCGCGCGGCTCCGCATCGATGCCGTTGACCCAGACCTTGCCACCAAGCCCCTGAGCCTGCAGTGCCTGGATGGCGCCATAAGCCGTCCCGTCATTGCCGCAGAGCACGACGGCGACATCGTTGTTGTTTTTGGTCAGCGCGTTCTCGACCTGGGCACGCGCGGTGTCCGTGGACCAGTTCTTGTTGAACTGGTCGGACACGAGCTTAATGTCGCCCTTGTCGAGAAAAGGCTGCAGGACGTTGATATAGCCTTGGCGCGTTTCGCGGGCGACGCTGGTGCTTTCTTCGCCAGCGGCGATGATGTAATTGCCGGTCGGGTGTGCCTCGACGGCAGCCTGGGCAATCTTCTCGCCCATTTCGACAGCGTCGCGGCCCAGAAAACAAACTACATCGGCTTGGTCGATGAGGAAGTTGTAGTTGATTACCGGCACGCCCGCAGCCGTAGCCTTGCGAACCAGGCCTGCCGCTGCGTTAGCATTGACCGGCGTCAATACCAGGATGTCGATGCCCTGGGTCAGCATGTTTTCGACCTGACTGGCCTGCAGGGCTTCGTTGGCTTCGGACGATTGCGCAAGCACCTCGATGCCCAGCAAAGCCGCTTCTTTTTCGAAGAAGGCCTGGTCGGCATTGCGCCAGCGCAGTTGGTCGTAGTTCGGCATGATCAGGCCGACTTTGAGCGTCTTGTCTTGGGCGTAAACGGCCTTAAACCCAACCATGGCTGCGAGCAGGGCAGCGGCAGCGCCTCCCAAGACCTGTCGGCGAGTTGCCCCGCCAAGCTCTTTTGCGGCGTATGTATTTTCAGACATGTATTCCTCCCAGGTAGCTTGTTGTTGTCTTTGCGCTTCCGGATTTGGCCGGCAGCTTTGGTATTCAGTCGTCGCCTCGGCTGCCGCGGCCTCGAACGTCGATGTAGACTGCGAACAGCAGGACCAAACCCACGGCGATCGATTGATAGGACGAGGGCAGGTTCATCAGGCTCATGCCGTTCGCGAGGCTTTCCATCAGCAAGGCACCGATCGCCGCGCCCGCTACAGTTCCACGACCGCCCATCAGGCTGGTGCCGCCGATGACCGCCGCCGCGATGACGTTCAGTTCCAGCCCCTGACCGGCAGTGGGTGGAGCGCTGGACAGCCGCGCTACGAGCATGAGCCCGGCCAAACCATAAAGCAGTCCCATGCCGGCAAAAACGATCGTGATGTGCTTGCGAATATCGATGCCGGCGAGCATGGCGGCCTGACGGTTGCCGCCAATCGCATAGAGTCGGCGACCAAACGGCGTGTAGCGCAGGATGCCGCCAGTAATGGCAACCACGGCCAGGACGATAGCGACTGGTAAAGGCAACCCGCGATAGGTCGAGGTGGTGATGATGGCACCCAGCACAACGATGCCTACGGCGATCACCGGCAGCAGCACTAGAATACCAAAAGAAGCCGGTATCCCTGCTGAAACCTGCGCCCGCCACTCGCGCAATTGCAGCAGCGAGAACCCCAGCCACATGGCAAACAGCACGAGGGCGCTGGCAACTGGCGGCAGCGAGGCGTCGGAAATCACCAGGATGTCCATCGATGGAGAAATAGTTTCGGCATTGGTTATGACCAATGACAGTCCACGGATGGCTAGCAGGCTGGCAAGGGTCACGATAAATGATGGCACATGCATCCAGGCAACCCAGAATCCGTGCCAGAGCCCGAGCAGCAGGCCGAAGGTAAGGGTGACAAACACCGTGGGCCAGAAATCGAGCCCGTAGACAGTGCTGGCAAAGGCCGCGACCACCGCCGAAGCGGCCACGGTCGCGCCCAGTGAAAGGTCGATATAACCCGGCACCATGAGCATTACCGCGCCTGCAGCCAGAACGGCCGTGATGGCGACCTGACCAGAAAGATTGGTTAGGTTGCGCGGGCTGAGGAACAAACCGCCCGTCAGCAGTTGCAGCACTAGCCAGATGATGATCAGCACGGCAATCATTGGGATCAGCCGGAAGCGGCTCTGTGACAGGATGGCAGATAGCGTCACTCGGTGTGAGGCTGCAGCACTCGATACACTTGCAGTCTGGGACGTCGTTGTGTTGGACATAGTCATGCGGCAACCTCGCTTTCGCCGTGTTCGCCAGCGGCGTAGAGCATCACCTGTTCTTCGGTGGCCTCGCCGCGTTTCCATTCATGCACAATCTGGCCTTCCCACATCACCAGGACGCGGTCGGCCATGCCCAGCACCTCGGGGAGGTCGGTCGACACGAGCAGAATTGCCTTGCCGGACTGGGACAAGGAGTTGATGAGTTCGTAAAATTCCACGCGGGCGTTGACATCAACGCCGCGCGTTGGCTCCTCGAGCACAAAGATTTCGGGCTCGGTCAGCAGCCATTTGGCAGCCACAACCTTCTGCTGGTTGCCCCCCGACAGCTCGCGTATCGGCTGTTCCGCGGACGTGCATTTGACCCTGAGGTTTGTCGTGTAGCGCCGGATGCTCTGCAGCTCTGACCTACGATTGATAAAACCGCCACGGCTAAACTTGGTCAGCGCCGCCAGTGCCATATTGGCTTCGATAGAGTGCCCGACGATTAACCCATCACGCTTTCGCTCTGCCGGAAGGTAAGCGACGCCATGTCCGATCGCGTCACGCGGGGTTCTGACCCGCACCGGCTTACCCTTGATGCGCATCGTTCCGTCGACCTGTGCGTCATGCGCACCGAAAACCGATCGAGCGACAGTAAAGGCGCCCGAGCCCAGCAATCCAAATAGGCCGACCACCTCGCCGGCTTTGACGGTAAGGTCGACGCCGCGTACGGCGGGCGGACGACCCGGTATGGAATGAGCCGCTGACCATTTGATCAGCTCCAGCAAAGGCTCACCAACGCTTGCGCTGGACTTGGGGTACATTTCGCTGAGATCGCGCCCCACCATTGCCTTGATGACCCGACGCGGCGTGTCACCGCCGGTTTCGGCGACGCGGAAATGATCAACGACGGATCCGTCCCGCATCACAGTTACAACGTTGGCAATGCGCTGAAATTCGTGCAGTCGGTGCGAAATATAGAGTGTGGTCACCCCATGTTGGTTCAGTTCCGCGATACGATCGAACAACAGTTCGGTTTCACGCTCGGTCAGGCTGGCGGTCGGTTCGTCAAGGATCAGAACCTTGACGCCCTGAGTCATGGCCCGAGCGATGCTGATCAACTGCTGTTCGTGCGTCGACAGCTCACCCATACGGGCGACTGGCGATGTATTGAGCTTAAACACGCTAATCCAGTGGGCCGTGTCGGCCCACAACTTCTTGACGTCAACCAGCCCAAAGCGACGTGGTTCGCGGTTGAGATAAAGATATTCCCCGACCCGTAGCTCGGGGACAATATTGAGTTCCTGGGGAACCAGGAAAACCCCGTGGCGCTCGGCGTCGCGGATAGAAGCAAACCGGACTGGCGCCCCGTCAATCTCCAAGAAGCCGTCATACTCGCCGATCACGCCTGACAGGACTTTCATCAGGGTGGACTTGCCAGCGCCGTTCTCGCCGGCGATGGCATGAACGTCACCGGCTTCGAACGTCATGGAGACGCCGCGGAGCGCATGCGCTCCGCCGAATCTCTTATCGACACCAATGACTTTGGCTGCCGGTGCGCGCACGGGGGTTGTCATGTCAGTGGCTCAGGGCTTCTTGAACCACCAGGACATCGATTCCTGCAACTCAGGCAGGTTGTCCTTGGTGACGTTGAATTTGTCGACCTGGAACCACGGCACGTCCTTCAAGCCGTTGTTGAATGTCGCTGTGAGCCCAAGTTCCTCGCCTGTCACGAGTTTCTTGGCGATCCGGGCGGCTTCTTGGCCGGACTGGCAGTAGTCAGTAAAGTTGGAGAGGGTCAGGTCGCCCTGGGTGATCAGTTCCTGGGCGCGCGGTTCCGCATCGACGCCGTTGACCCAGACTTTTCCGGCGAGGCCCTGCGCCTGCAGCGCCTGGATGGCACCATAGGCGGTGCCGTCATTGCCAGCGAGCACGGCAACCACGTCATTGTTGGCCTTGGTCAGGCCGTTCTCGACCTGCGCACGGGAGGACTCACTGGACCAACCCTTGTTGTACTGTTCGGACACGATCTTGATGGCGCCGCTATCAAGAAAGGGCTGAAGCACCTGGTAATACCCGGTACGCTCTTCCACGGCCACGTTCGTGCCTTCATCGCCTAGGGCGAGAATGTAGTTGCCTTTTGGCTGCGCCTTGACCGCCGCTTCAGCGATCTCCACGGCCATTGCAATGGCGTCACGGGCCACGAACGCTGCGACATCGGCGTTAAGCGGCAGCGAGTCATAGGCAACGACCGGCACGTTGGCGCGATTGGCCATGCGGACCAATCCTTGGCTAGCCGCGGCATTGACCGGACGCAATACAAGGACGTCTATGCCTTGTGTCAGCATGTTTTCGACCTGCGAGGCCTGCACCGACTCAGACATCTGAGATGCGACAGTGCTGACGTCCATGCCCAACTTCTCGGCTTCGGCCTCAAAGCACGGCTGGTCGCCGTTCTGCCAGCGGATCTGGTCATAGCTGGGCAGTATCAGGCCGACCTTGATGGCGTCCTGGGCATAGGCGACGGGCGTTGTGACCATCGACAGGGCGACGATGCCCATCGCACAGCCACTCAGCAGACGTTCCATTCCAGATGCTCGTTGCATTGATATTCCTCCCTATATTTTTGCGCAGTAGTTGCCGCTGCAGCAGTGCTACAACGACGCGTTCGCAGGTGACCCGGCGAATTCAGATTGTGTGGTCGTTTACTCAGGCGCTGGCTTTTACCAGTCGACACCAAGCCGGCGGTCCGGATCGAGAGTGAAGCGGCGCCCCCAATCGAGATGGGTTTTCATGCGTTGGTACGCCTCCTCGGCGTTACCCCCGCGTACGGCATCGAAGATGGCGCGATGCTGCGCCGCATTGACCACGAGGCGCTCAGGATGAGCATGGTGCATGCGCCGCGCCAGTCGGTACATCTTGTCTCGCAGACGGCGCAGAGCATGTTCCATCTCGGTATTGCCATGCAATTCTGCGAGCGCGCTATGGAATTCCAGATCGAGGTGATGGTATCGCGTCGTGTCTCCACTGGCCGCCGATGCCTCCTGTTCCGTCAGGATTTTTTCCACCTGCAGTGCATCACCTGCAGACACGCAGCCAGCCAGCGACTTGGCGACATGGCATTCGATCACCATGCGCAACTCGTAAAAGTCGAGGATTTCGCGAGAAGTAATTTCGGGCATGCGAAAGCCGCTGTTCGGGCTGACCACGATCAGCCCGTCGGCGCGAAGCCGCTCGATTGCCGACCGCACAGGGCCGAGTCCAAGATCAAGCCGGGCTGCAAGTGCGCGTTCCGAATAGCTCGCCTCTGAACTCTCGTCCAACAGCAGCTCGCGGATTTTGGTATAGGCCTCGTCCTTCAAAAGAAGGCGCGATTGACCGCCTGAAGCAACCGCGCCTTCACGCGCGCTCTTCAGCCGAACGATATCGGCAGCCATTTTTATGCCTCGCTCCCGGGCGCTGTTCAATCCAGCACCTCATGTGATTGGTGTACTGAAATGTCACTGACATGTCAATTCTATTTTGGTAAGGATTTGCGAAACCACCTCGGGAGGATGCGAGATGCAAAATATCAAGCGACTGGATCTGGCTGATGCAGGGACACTTCTTGCCGCGGCAAAAGCTGCTGCGCAAGCTATCGGCGTTTCGATGTGCATCGCGATCGTTGATGACAGCGGTAACCTTATCGCATTCGAACGCATGGACGGCGGCAAGATCGTGAGCATCACGATTGCCATCGACAAGGCTTTCACCGCTGCGGCCGCCCGGCGCGCAACGCACGACTACAACACAGCCAGCCAGCCCGGCATGCCCGCCTACGGCGTAAATACCGCGCTGGGAGGCCGCATGATCGTCGTGGGTGGCGGACTACCCGTCGTTTGGGAGGGCGCTGTCGTCGGCGGCATCGGCGTCAGTTCAGGAACACCCGAGCAGGACCGGCTGGTGGCGCAAGAGGCAATCGACCGCTTTTTGTCATAAAATCAACGGAGCACGGACAAAGCGTATCGCGTGACTTCTTAGGCGGATTCGACGAGGCGCTCCCGTCTGAGAAAAGACAGATCGCATCGCGTTCGAATGACAGGCCCAGGCGCTCACCAATTCTGACATGGGCGAACTGTGTTTCGACGCGAACAGTCTCCCCGGACGGTAACTCGGCAGTCACCACATGGAACGGCCCGAGATCCTGCACATCGCGGGTGACGGCCACAATCTCACCCGCTGGCCCATCCCTCGATATCGATCGTCGCCCGTGACCGCGGCGGCGGCTATGGCGAGGCGATCGCCAGGGCCCTGCCCGAGGCGGCTCAAGTAGCGGGATCGGTGGCATCTAATGGAAAACTCGACCCGCGCGTTCCTCGATGCTGTCGGCAAATCCATGCGTCAGGTCAGACAGGCTGTGGGTAGCAATGTTGTCTACCCCCAACTTCTGACCTATGCCGAAAGGCTGCAATACGAGGGATACCTGCGTCGGCAGGAAACCAATGAAGCTATCCGGGAGCTGTCCAAGAGGGCAACATCGATCCGCCAGATCGTCCGTCAAACCGGCCATAGCCGGAAGCTTGTTCGCGATGTCTTGCGGGGCCAGCGCTTCGATGTCTTCCGCACGCGGCCCAGTTCATTGGACAGTTGGCTACCTTGGCTCAACGGCCGCTGGGATGACGGCGCACGCAACGCCTTGGCACTCTGGCGCGAGATGCAGATGAAGGGCTTTTCAGGACAACGCGGCATCGTCTCGCAATGGGCGCATCGCCGTCGCCTTGCCGAAAAGGCAAATCAGAGTGGGCTTGCGCGAACACCATCCGCGCGTGTGATCGCCCGGTTGATGACCACCGCTCGCGACGATCTTGCCAAATCTGAAGCGATACTGGTGGCGGCTATCGAAGTGACCGTCCCCGAACTGGTTGTGGCCCGCACCACCATCGGCGACTTCCAATCGATGATCCGCTCGAAAACCGCCGTAAGGCTGGATGTACGGCTACAGGCGGCCAAGACCAGTCTGGTTGGCTCGTTTGCCAACGGTGTCAAAAAGGACATTGCCGCGGTCAGGAACGCCATCATCTCTCCTTGGTCAAATGGACAAACCGAAGATCAGATCGCACGCCTGAAGCTCATCAGGCGCCAGATGTGCGGCCGCGCAAAGCTCGATCTGCTGCAGGCGCGATTCGTAGGCGAAAACTAGGAGGCGACGTCGCCAAAAGTGCGTCAGAGCCAAATTCAGACCCATGCCGTGGGCCGGCGTAGAAGGCAGCTTCGCGTATCGCGAGTTGCTTCTGACCGGCAAGAGCAAGTGCACACTTTAATGCACACGTGCAGCATCCCACAACCAGATCGCTAACAAAAACAATATTTTAGCCGATGTAAATGGCGGAGAGGGAGGGATTCGAACCCCCGATGGAGTTACCCCCATGCCGCATTTCGAGTGCGGTGCATTCGACCACTCTGCCACCTCTCCGCGAGGTCGTTTGAGCACCCTTGCGAGTGCGGCTGGTCGACACGGGCCGGTGTATGCCATAGCATTTGTCAGGCTGCAACACCCCTTGGCAATATGATGACATTCGCATCGTCTCGCCCGTGACACATCCACCACTGTTCTTCTACGGTACGCTGCGCGACCCCGATATCCTGGCGGCCACGCTCGGACGAACTGCCGCCCTGCTCGATCTGATCCCAGCGACCGCGCCGGACTACGCTGCGGTATATTTCCCCGATCGGCTATATCCCGCATTGGTGCGACGGATCGGCGCCGCTGCTCCCGGCCTGCTATTGAGCAATGCGACCCACAACGACCGCGTGGCGCTCGATGCTTTCGAGGGTGATGAGTACCGCCGCGGGCGATTGCGAGTGACGACAGAGACAGAGCAAATCGAAGCCGAAGTGTATCTACCGGTGGTGACTGTTCCAGCGACAGCGGCGGACTGGACGCTGGAGCAATGGACGCTTCACCACAGACCTCTGGTGATCGAGGACGAGACCGCGATCGCGATCGCTGCAAGCAAGCGGCCTTTGGCCTCGCGCAATCCATGAATCACACTTACGTGGGCAGCCGAACCAACTAGATTGGCGTGGCGTTCCACGACACACCGTAATCGCGAGGAGATTACCAAATGGCTAGACGTCGAGATGTGGTTGCCGGTCTGGCAGCCTTACCCCTATTGTCATTTAGCATCGCAGGCAACGTTCCAGCCTCTGCACAGGAGGGTGCATTGCAAGGCGACGTCATTGCCACCGAAAACGGTGACATCACCATTCATCCGGTGGAGCACGCCAGCCTGGTTATCGGCTTCGGCGGTGAAATCATCTACATCGATCCGGTTGGCGGCGCTGCGCTTTATGAAGTCCTGCCCGCCCCTACGGCGATCCTGATCACGCACGGCCATGGCGACCACTTCGATGTCCCGACACTGGAGGCCATTGCCGGAACGGCACCGATCCTGACCAATCAGGACGTATTCAGCAAGCTTCCTGATGCTCTGAAGGGCAATGCCAGTGCCATTGCCAATGGTGATCAAACGAGCCTGAATGGTTTGGTCATCCGAGCCGTGGCGGCCCACAATGTGACCGATGATCGGCTGCAGTATCACCCGGTCGGCATCGGCAATGGCTATGTCATCTCGTTGGGCGACAAGCTCGTCTATGTCGCCGGCGATACCGAGCCGACCGATGAGATGCTGGACCTGCGTGATATCGACATCGCCTTCCTGCCGATGAACCTGCCCTATACGATGACACCCGATCAGGCCGTCGAAGCCATCAACGTGTTCAAACCCAAGATCGCCTACCCCTATCACTACGGTGATAGCGACCTTTCAGTGCTCGAAAAGCGCATCGGCCCTGATACCGAATTGCGTCTACGCAACTGGTATCCCAATGGCCAGGGCTGAGGCGTGAAACACGCGCAGATCTCTTGACTCTCGGGCTGTTTGCCTCGATAAGCCCCACAGAAACACGCGCCGGCTTGCTGGCGCGCTTTTCTTTGTTTGAAAACGCTGTTCGAGGCTGCCCGCTGGTTTGATCGCCGGCTGACTGTTCGAAGACCGCAGGGTAACTGGGCTTAAACCTGCGGCGCCACAGAGCGCGACACAAAGGGACCGGGCGTTTGACGCGTCTGGTTAAGCTATGACTTTCGCCGTGATCAAAACCGGTGGCAAGCAGTACAAGGTTGCCGCCAACGACGTTCTCAAGATTGAAAAACTCGATGCCGAAGCTGGCACCATCATCACCTTCGACCAGGTTCTGATGATTGATAGCGAAGTCGGTGCTCCGCTGATCGAAGGCGCGCTGGTCGCTGCCGAGCTGCTTGAGACCCGCAAGCAGAAGACGGTCATCATCTTCAAGAAGAACCGTCGCCACAATTATCGTCGCCGCAACGGCCACCGCCAGTTGCTGTCGACCGTGCGCATCACCGAAATCCTGACCGGCGGCGCACAGCCGACCATCAAGGCTGCCGGCATTGCCACCTCGACCGACAGCGTGAGCGAAGCCGCTCCGGCACAGCAGACGTCGGCTCCGGCCGCTTCCGAAGCCAAGGCCCCGGCCGCCAAGAAGGCTGCCCCCAAGCAGGCGGCTGCCGAGACCACTGAAGACAGCGCCGCTGCAAAGCCGGCGAAGAAGGCCCCGGCCAAGAAGGCCGCACCCAAGGCCGAGCAGGAATAAGGAGCTAGACCATGGCACACAAAAAAGCAGGCGGTTCATCCCGCAACGGTCGTGATACCGCCGGCCGTCGTCTTGGCGTGAAGAAGTTTGGTGGCGAAGCCGTTATCGCCGGCAACATCATCATCCGTCAGCGCGGCACCAAGTGGCACCCCGGCACCGGCGTTGGCCTCGGCAAGGACCACACCATTTTCGCACTCGTGGACGGCGCCGTGTCGTTCCGCAAGCGTGCGAATTCCAAGGTCTTCGTTTCCGTCGACCCGGCACTGGCCGCCGAATAACCCGGCAGGTCTCGTGAACCCAGCCGGTGACCTGTTCCCCGGCTCGTGTTCTCAGGATGCGAAATTGATGTAGGGGAACCGGTCCACCGGTTCCCCTTTTCGTATTTTCGCTGCATGAATGAACGGATTATGAACAGCATCAAGGACCGCCTCCCCGCCACATTGACGACGGACCGCCTGGTGCTGACCACGCCGACCTTGGCGCATGTGCCGGAAATGGCCGTGCTCGCCAATAACCAGGCAATCTACGAAGTGCTGTCGCGCTTGCCCCATCCCTATGCGGAAAGCGATGGCAGGTTCTTCGTCGAGGAGATCGCCCGCGGTCCAGAAGAGTTCGCCTGGGCGATCCTGCTCGAGGGCCGTTATATCGGCGGCATGGGGCTGCATCTGCTGCCTGACCAGCTTCCCGAACTGGGCTACTGGTTGGGCGAGCCCCATTGGGGCAAAGGCTATGCCACCGAGGCGGCCCATGCCGTTATCGCGGCGGCACGGGAGGCAGGCTATCCTGCGTTGCGCTCGCGCGCCCTTTTGAGCAATACCGGTTCGCGCAATGTGCTGCGCAAGGTCGGCTTCATCGAGACCGGCGAAGTGGTTGACCAGGCGGGCACTCTGGTGGGCAAGACGATGGCGCATGCGGTTGGATTTCGCCAGATGAACGTGACGCTCCGCACACCGCATTTCGTATTGCGTCCGGCCCAGGTCGGCGATGCGGAAGCCATCGCGCGCTATCTCAATGACTTTGCCGTGGCGGGAAACCTTGCGCGTGTACCGTTTCCCTACCATCTGAGCGATGCCAAGGCGTGGCTGCGCAGCCGGAAGCCTAACCTCCCGGTGGAAGAGACCAACTTCTCCATCGAGCTTCCCGGCGAAGGTCTTGCCGGGCATGTGGGGTTTCATATGGGACCGCAGGGACCGATTATCGGCTATTGGCTGGGTCAGCCTTTTTGGGGTCGTGGCATCATGACCACGGCGGTTACCGCCAGCCTCGACTGGTTCTTCGATACCACCAATGCCGAGACTATTTATTCGGGCGTGTTTCATTTCAACGCGGCTTCGCTGGCGATCCAGCGCAAGCTCGGGTTTACCGAAACCGGACGCTCAACCCTGCTCTGCCTTGCGCGTGGCGCCGAGGTGGAGCATATCGACACCAAATTGACGCAGAGCGTCTGGAAGGCCAGAAAAAATGAAGTTTCTTGACCAGGCCAAGGTCTATGTCCGCTCGGGCGATGGCGGCGGCGGCGCCGTCTCGTTCCTGCGTGAAAAATTCGTCGAATTCGGCGGCCCCAATGGCGGCAATGGCGGACGCGGCGGCGATATCGTCATCGAATGCGTCGACGGCCTCAACACGCTGATCGACTATCGCTATCAGCAGCATTTCAAGGCCAGGATCGGCACTCATGGCATGGGCAAGGACCGGGCCGGCGCCAATGGCGAAGAAACCGTGCTGCGCGTTCCTGTCGGCACCCAGGTGTTCGAAGACGATAACGAAACGCTGATCGCCGATATGACCCAAGTCGGCCAGCGCGTCGTGCTGCTATCGGGCGGCAATGGTGGCTTCGGCAACGCCCATTTCAAGACCTCGTCCAACCAGGCGCCGCGCCACGCCAATCCGGGTATTCCGGGCGTCGAAAAGTGGATCTGGCTGCGCCTCAAGCTGATCGCCGATGCGGGTCTCGTCGGCCTGCCCAATGCTGGCAAGTCGACGTTCCTCGCTGCGGTTTCCGCAGCCAAGCCCAAGATTGCCGCCTATCCGTTCACCACTCTGCATCCCAACCTGGGTGTTGTCTCCATCGGCGAGCGTGATTTCGTGCTGGCCGATATTCCCGGCCTGATCGAAGGCGCCAGCGAAGGCGCCGGTATCGGTGATCGGTTCCTTGGTCATATCGAACGTTGCGGCGTGCTGATCCACCTGATCGACGGAACCCAGGACGACATCAAGACCGCCTACAAGACCATCCGCAACGAGCTGTCAGCCTATGACGAGCGGCTGGGCGAGAAGCCTGAAATTGTCGTGCTCAACAAGATCGATGCCATCGAGCCGGATGACCTCAAGGAAAAGCTGAAAATTCTCAAGAAGGTCAGCAAGGCCGATGTGTTGCTGGTTTCGGGCGTTACTGGCAAGGGCACCGAGATGGTGCTCTATGGCATCATCGAGACGCTGGATGCCGAGAAAGCCGCCAAGCTGGAAGCCGCGCGACGTAAGATCGAGCCAAACTGGGCCCCCTGATGAGCGCCAATGCCCTCGCGCCCTACAAGCGGCTGACCATCAAGATCGGTTCGGCCCTGCTCGTCGACAAGACGGGCAGGCTGCGCGCGGATTGGCTCGCCGGGCTTGCGGCGGACATTGCCGCGCTCAAGGCGGGTGGCTGCGAGGTGGTGATCGTTTCCTCTGGCGCCATTGCGCTGGGGCGCGGACTTTTGGGACTGTCGGCCGTGGCGCTGACGCTGGAACAGAGTCAGGCTGCGGCGAGTGCTGGGCAGATTGCCTTGAGCCAGGCCTGGGCCGAGGCGCTTGGCCGGCACCATATTGTGACGGGGCAAATCCTGATCACGCCCAATATTACCGAAGAGCGCCGCTATTATCTCAATGCGCGCACCACCATCGCGACGCTGTTGGGGCTCGGCGCCGTTCCGATCATCAACGAGAATGACAGTGTCGCCACTGCCGAGATCCGCTATGGCGACAATGATCGCCTGTCGGCCCGCGTCGCCACCATGATCGAGGCCGATTGCCTGGTGCTGCTGAGCGACGTCGACGGGCTATATACCGCGCCGCCCGCCAAAGAACCCAACGCCGAGCACCTGCCTGTTGTCAGGCAGATCACGCCCGCCATCGAAGCCATGGCCGGCGGGGCGGCCAGCCACCTGTCGCGCGGCGGCATGACCACCAAGGTCGAGGCCGGCAAGATTGCAACGCAGGCCGGCACTGCCATGATCATTGCCAAAGGCACAGAAGATCAGCCGCTCAAGGCTTTGGCAGAGGGCGGCCGGCATACGCTTTTCCTGCCGGCGCAGAGCCGTGCCCAGGCGCGCAAGCGCTGGATCATGGGTACGCTGGCTGTCGCGGGAACGCTGCAGGTCGATGCCGGCGCAGCCAAGGCCCTCCTGACCGGCAAGTCGCTGCTGCCGATCGGCGTCACCAAGGTGACCGGCGAGTTCGAGCGCGGTGATGCCATCGCCATCCGCAATGCCGACGGTGTCGAGATTGCCCGTGCGTTGGTTGGACTCGACAGCGACGAAGCGCGGCTGGTGATGGGCAAGCGCAGCGATGCCGTGCTTGAACTGCTCGGCGCCGGCAACCGCGCCGCGCTGGTGCATCGCGACAATATGGTACTGGTTGGCGCCAAGGAGGAGACGGCCGATGAGCTTGGCTGAAATCAAACAATCCGTCACCGAGATCATGGCCGAGATTGGCCGCAACGCCCGCATCGGCGCCAAGGCTCTGGCCATCGCCACGCCGCAGCAGAAGCAGACGGCGCTGACCGTCGCTGCCGGCGCCATCAATGCGCATCGCAAGGCGATCCTCGCCGCCAACGCCAAGGACATGGCGGCGGCCAAGGCCAAGGGCATTTCCAAGGCTTTTCTGGACCGCCTGCTGCTGACCGACGCGCGCATCGACGGCATTGTCGAAGCGGTCAAGACCATTGCCGACCTTCCTGACCCGGTCGGCGCCGTCATTGCCGAATGGGACCGTCCCAACGGACTGCATATCGAGCGTGTCCGCACGCCGTTGGGTGTCATCGGGGTGATCTTTGAATCGCGCCCTAACGTGACCGCCGATGCGGGCGCCCTGTGCATCAAGTCGGGCAATGCCGTGATCCTGCGCGGCGGCAGCGACAGCTTTCATTCCAGCAATGCCATTGTCGACTGCATGCTTGATGGCCTCCATGCTGCGAGATTGCCGGTACAATGCCTGCAGCTTGTGCCGACCACGGACCGTGAAGCCGTGGGCGAAATGCTCAAGGGTCTCGACGGCAATATCGACGTCATCGTGCCGCGCGGCGGCAAGACCCTGGTCGCACGCGTCCAGGACGAAGCGCGCGTGCCGGTGTTTGCCCATCTCGAAGGCTTGGTGCATGTCTATATCGACAGGTCAGCCGACCTTGAGAAGGCCATAAATGTCACGCTGAACGCCAAGATGCGCCGTACCGGCGTCTGTGGCGCGGCCGAGACCTTGCTGGTGCACAAGGACGTGGTCGCAACCCACCTCAACCCGATCCTTGACGCGTTGATGGCAAAAGGCTGCGAAATTCGCGGTGATGCTACTGTCAATGCTAACAGTCCGTTATCCAAAACGGCCACTGAGGAGGACTGGAAGACCGAATATGAGGACGCCATCATCTCGGTAAAGGTCGTGGACTCGGTGGAAGCGGCGATCGCCCACATCGAGCAGTATTCCAGCCACCACACCGAAGCGATCATCGCCGAAGATCCTGTCGCCGTTGAAAAATTCTTCAACGAGATCGATAGCGCCATCCTTCTCCACAATGCCTCGACCCAGTTTGCCGATGGCGGCGAGTTCGGCTTTGGCGGCGAGATCGGCATTGCCACCGGCAAAATGCACGCCCGCGGGCCGGTCGGCGTCGAGCAGTTGACCAGCTTCAAATACCGCATCCGCGGCAACGGCCAGACGAGACCCTGACCCCTTTTGACCCTGCGCCACCCTATCCGTATTGCCGGGATTACTGAATTGCCGCCCTCCGGGGCCGGTATGCGGATCGGGCTGTTTGGCGGTAGCTTCAACCCCTTCCACGAAGGCCACCTGCTGGTCATCGAGGAGAGCATGCGGCGGCTGCAACTCGATGCCGTCTGGGTGCTGGTAACGCCGGGCAATCCGCTGAAAAACCATAAGGATCTGGCCCCTTTGGCCGATCGGGTCGAGGCGGCACGCCGCTTCATCGACAATCCAAAAATCCGCGTCACCGGCTTTGAGGCGGCGCATGGCTTCACTTATTCATGGCAGACCATTCGCTATCTGACGGAGTCGATGCCCGACCGCCGCTTCGTCTGGATCATGGGCGCCGACAACCTGGTGAACTTCAATCGCTGGGAGCGCTGGCGCAATATTGCCGCCATGGTGCCCTTGGCGATCTATGTGCGACCCGGCTCCAGCCGACGCGCACCATCATCGATGGCCGCCAATTATCTCTCCCGCTGGCGGGTTGACGAGGATGACGCCCCTCGCCTCGCGATGCTGAAACCGCGGTCCTGGGTCTACCTGCACGGGCGCCAGTCTCCACTGTCATCATCGGCCATTAGGGCAAGGCGGCAACACGTTAAGCCAAAGTGAAGCCCCAATCTTGCGAAATTGTCATCAAGAGTGCATATTGAGCGCTTGTGATGATAATCATCGATACTGGAACTGACTGCTTGCCGTTTTATCAAACGCCTGCACATTCCGATCCACAACCAAGGACGCTGATCCTACGCATGACCCATGCACTGTCATGGGCGGAAGGCCATTGCTGATGGCCACGATGCCCGAAAATACCGTCACCGCTCCCGAGGCCGTCAAGGCTAACCCGGAACGCCCCTTGATCGATGTGATCCTTGAATGCCTTGACGATGCCAAGGCCGAGGGGATCGTTGCCGTGGATATCACCGGCAAGTCTTCCCTGGCCGACCATATGGTGGTTGCGTCGGGTCGTTCGCAGCGCCACGTCGGCGCCGTTGCCGACCAGTTGGTCAACGCCGTGCGCGAGGCAGGCTACGGCAAGCCGCGCACCGAGGGGCTGCCGTTCTGCGATTGGGTTCTGGTCGATGCGGGCGATGTCATCGTCCATATCTTCCGTCCTGAAGTGCGGGACTTCTACAGCATCGAAAAGATGTGGCAGGCCGACTTCGCCGCTGACGCCCACTAAGCTTCTGCGATGCGCATGACCATCGCGGCCGTTGGCCGCATGAAGGCCGGGCCGGAGCGGGAATTGGTCGCCCGCTATCTCGATCGGGCAGTCGGCGGCGGCAAGCCGCTGGCTCTGACCGGCTTCGAAGTGATCGAACTCAGCGAATCGCGCGCCTCTTCCTCGGCCAGCCGCAAGGCTGACGAGGCCAAGGCCCTGCGCGCTTCTCTGCCCGACGGCATTGTGGTGGCGCTGGACGAACGCGGCAAATCAGTCGGCTCTGAAGCATTCGCCAAGCAGGTGCTGCGCTGGCGCGACGATGGCCGTTCTTCGGTCAGCTTCGTCATTGGCGGAGCCGATGGGATAGATCCCGCCTTCGTTTCGGCCGCCGATTTGGTGCTGAGCTTTTCGCCCATGGTGTGGCCGCATCAACTGGTCCGCATCATGCTGGCCGAGCAATTATACCGCACCACCACGATCCTCAGCGGCCACCCCTATCATCGGGGCGATTGAGCCTTGAGCAATCACGTCGTGGTTAAGCATCGTTAACCTGCAGTTTTCCGGCAGTTTGTTATGGTGCGGCAATTGATTCGGGGACTTTGCGCCCCTGCTGGAGAAGGCATGGCTTTGAGGCCGCGCAAGACACTTGGTTTGATGCTGGCCAGCCTGCTGTTGGCGGGCACCGCAAGCTTGCCGTTGCTGGCCCAGTCGCCCGCCATCCCGAGTGTACCCGAAGCGGCGCCTGTTGCTCCTGAAGTGGCAACCGAAGCACCGGTAGATATGCCGTTACGCGGCACGGTCGGCGAACAGCCTGCACCAGTAGCGGAGGCAGCTCCAACCGGGCCTGCGGTTCCGACACAGGCCGATCTAGCCGCGCTGGAAGCATCGCTGTCGCTGAGCCAGGAGCGGATCGATGCGCTCAAGGCCGAGATTGCCGAGATGGAGGGCGACCGCACTCGCCAGAATGCGGCGCTGATCGCCGCGGCGCAGCGCGTCAAGCTGGCCGAGATCGAAGTCGCCGACGTTGAAGACCGGCTGTCGGCGCTGATCGTTTCCGAATTCGAAGTGCGCGGGCGGCTGGACGGCTCCAATGCCGAAGTCGCCAACGTGCTGGCAGCGCTTGAACGCATCACGCTCAATCCGCCACCGCCCTTGATCGTCGATCCCGACGATGCGCTGGGCTCGGCACGCAGCGCCATGCTGATCGCGGCCATCGTGCCGCAATTGCGCGCCAAGGCCGACGCAGTGACCAGCGATCTCAAAACGCTGACCGATATCAAGACCCAGGCCTTGGCTGAGGAGGCGACGCTCAAAGCCAATCACGACGTGCTCGAAGAAGAGCAGCTGCGCATCGCCACGCTGATCGCCGCGCGCCGGCAAGGCATCGAGACGCGCACCGGGCAACTGGCCGCCGAGGAAGCAGAAGCTGTGGCAATGGCCGCGCGGGCGACGACGCTGCAGGAGCTGATCGGTAGCCTTTCCGATCGGGCAAGTTCGGTTTCGACGGCAAGCACTGCGGCCGATGCGGCGGTCGATCCGGACGCGCCAGTGATGAGCGCCCAGCAGGTCCAGCTGGCGCTTGCCAATACCGCCCGCACCGAGCCCGCCATCCCTTTCGGCGCCGCACGCGGCTATCTGACCAAGCCGGCCAATGGCGTCAACGTCGTCGAATACGGCGCCGGCGACGGCTTTGGTGGCATCAGCCAGGGCATTTCCGTGGTCACCCGCGCCGATGCGCAGGTGGTTGCGCCGGCCGATGGCTGGGTGCTGTATAAAGGCCCTTACCTCAATTACGGCCAAATCGTCATTCTCAATACCGGCCAGAGCTACACCGCACTCCTGGCGGGCCTCGATTCGGTAACCGTCGACATCGGCCAGTTCGTGCAGATGGGGATGCCGCTGGGCACGATGGGTTCACGCACAATTGGCCGTTCGGTCACCACCAATGCTGGCGTAGCCCAGCCGACCCTCTATATTGAACTTCGACAAAACAACGAGCCCATCGATCCAACCGGATGGTGGGCCAACCCGACACAGAGTGGATAGAACCCTCATGCGCCTGACGACACCTCTTAGCACGCTCGCCATCGTCGTGGCGCTGTCGCTGCCTACCGGCCTGCTGTTTGCCCAAGAGCCGACCCCTGCACCAGCGGCTCAAGATCAAGCGCCGCCGGCCGAGCCCGCCACTCCCAGTGGCGAAGAGCTTGCCCCGACCCCTGAGGAAAACGCGGCAGCACCGCGCGATCCGCTCGAAATCTATGCCGACCTCAACCTGTTCGGCGAAATCTTCGATCGCATCCGCGCCGAATATGTCGATCCGCCCGATGAGCAGGAGCTGATCCGCGCCGCCATCCAGGGCATGCTGACCTCGCTCGACCCGCATTCCGGCTATCTACCGCCGGCTGATTATGACGACATGCGCGAGGATACTTCGGGCGAATTCGGCGGTCTCGGCATCGAAGTCACCATGGAAGAAGGCGTCATCAAGGTGGTGTCCCCCATCGATGACACGCCAGCCGCCAAGGCCGGCATCATGTCCAATGACTTCATCGTCCAGCTCGACAGCGTCGACATCCAGAACCTCACCCTCGATGAAGCCGTGTCAAAGATGCGCGGCCCGATCGGCTCGTCGATCAAGGTCACCGTGATTCGCGAAGGCGTGGAAAAGCCGCTGGATTTCGAACTGACCCGTGCCACCATTGCCATGCGCGCCGTGCGCTGGAGCATGGAAGGCGGCGCCAAGGAAGGCGAAGGCGACGTCGCCGTGGTGCGCTTGTCCCGCTTCTCCGAGCAGGCTTTCGTAGGCATCGAGAAGGCCCTCAAGGACGTATATGCTGCCCGTGACGGCGTGGCGCCCAAGGGCATCATCCTCGATCTGCGTAACAATCCTGGTGGCCTCGTTGACCAGTCGGTCTATGTGGCCGATGCCTTCCTCAAGCAGGGCGCGGTGGTCTTGACCCGCGGCCGTATTGCCCAGGAAAGTGCGCGCTATGACGCCCAGCCCGATACGCTGGATGCCATGATCGCCGATGTGCCGCTGGTGGTTCTGATCAACGGCGGCTCAGCCTCGGCTGCGGAAATCGTCGCCGGTGCCCTGCAGGACCACAAGCGCGCGACCCTGGTGGGCACGCGTTCCTTCGGCAAGGGCTCGGTACAGTCGATCATCTCGCTTGGCCCCGATGGCGCCATGCGGCTGACCACGGCACGCTATTACACGCCGAACAATCGCTCGATCCAGGCTTTGGGCATCACGCCCGATATCGAGATCAAGCAGGTCGTGCCCGAGGAATTCCAGGGCCGCGACGAGATCATCGGCGAGGCTGGCCTTGCCGGTCACATCAAGATCGAGGGCCAGGAAGAGACCACGGTTGGCTCCTCGGTGTATGTCCCTGCCGAGAAGGTCGACGATACCCAGCTGCAGTACGCCATCAAGCTGGTCAAGGGCGAGGAGACCGATCCGGCCTACCCGCCAAAGGCCGAATGACGGCAGCGCAGCCTGCCATGCTATGAAATGACCGGGGGCGGGCCGCTGATTCGCTGCCTCGCCCCCGCTGTCTTACGCAAAAGTTGCTTGTTTCCTTTGCGTAGCGCGAAACCGGCCGCCACTTTTGCAGCACACGCGCCAGCCGGAACCTGAACGATGGCCAATGATCTTTCGACGCCGCTGACCGGCCGCAAGCGCAAGCCGGGATCGACCCGGCACCTTCCGATTGCGCGCGTGTTGTTCGGCATTTTGGTGCTGATTGGCATTGGTTTCGTCCTGCGCCTGGTGCTGACCAATGACCCCAATGGCGGCCGCCCCAGCGCCGAAGTTCCAATCACCTCGACACTCAACAGCAACCAGATTGCCAACGAGGTCGCGACCGGTCCGGTGACAATCACTGCGGACCCGGAGCAATTCCCCGCCGGCAGCTCGATCACCGCCGTCCCCACGGGAACGACCGGTGGCAATTCCATCGCCGGCCTGCCCGAACTGTTCGGCGCCCTGCCCGATCTCAGCGAAGACACCAACAACGGCCCGATTCCACGGGTCGCCAGCACCGGCCTGACGCCGTTCAACGCCTATGCCCGACCGGCTGCCGATGCGGTCGCCACCGGCCTGCCTCTGGTGTCGATCATCGTGACCGGGCTGGGCATCAACGAACAGGGCTCGCTCGACGCCATCGATCAATTGCCGGACGATGTCAGCCTGGCCTTCGCGCCCTATGGCAAGACGCTGACCACGACAGTCGCCGCAGCGCGCTCGGCCGGCCATGAAGTGCTGCTGGAAATTCCGCTGGAGCCGTTCGATTTTCCGCAGAACGACCCTGGCCCCCAGACCCTTTTGACGGGCGAGCCGCCGCGGGAAAATTTGGACAAGCTGTTCTGGCTGATGTCGCGCTTTGGCGGCTATGCCGGCGTGATCAACAATATGGGCGCCCGCTTCACCGCGTCGGCTGCCGATTTCTCGCCCGTCATGGAAGAGCTGGGCGCACGCGGGCTCGGCTATATCGACGACGGCTCCTCCAACCGGTCGCTGGCGGCCCAACTGGCGACCGGCAACAAGGTGCCGTTCTCGCGCGCCGATCTGGTGATCGACAGTAATCCGTCGCGCCAGGCCATTCTCGCAGCGCTTGCCAGCCTTGAGGCCACGGCGTTGGAGAACGGGCACGCAATTGGTATCATCAGCGCTCTGCCCATCTCGGTTGGCGCCATCGCTGAATGGTCGCGGGAACTTGAGAGCAAGGGCATTGCACTGGTGCCCGCCAGTGCCTTGATGAAATAGAGATTTGCCATGCCCACCCGTCCAAGCCGAGAGTCCCTGCCCTATCGCGATTGCGTCGGCATTGCCGTGTTCAACCAGGATGGCAATGTCTTCATTGGCCGGCGCAAGGCTGGTGACGATCCGGAACAGAGCGCCCAGCAGGGTGCGCCCTGGCAGATGCCACAAGGCGGTATCGACAAGGGCGAGGACCCGTTGCGCGCTGCCCTGCGCGAACTGCATGAAGAGACCAATATCAGCGCCGTCAGCCTGCTCGCCGAGGCGCCGGAATGGATATATTACGACCTGCCCGACGACATGCTGGGCGTGGTGCTGAAGGGTAAATATCGCGGCCAGCGCCAGCGCTGGTTTGCCTTTGCCTTTACCGGCAAGGACAGCGAGATCGACGTCGAATCGCCGGGCGGCGGCAAGCACAAGGCGGAATTCGACGCGTGGCGCTGGGAAAAACTGACTCGCACGCCCGGCCTGATCGTGCCGTTCAAGAAAGACGCCTATGACAAGGTGGTGGAGGCGTTTGCAGATATTCCGCAGCGCTTCACCAATGTTTAGCTGGTCGCGATGAAAACCATCGGCCTGATCGGCGGCATGAGCTGGGAATCCACCGCCCATTATTATCGCGTGCTCAACCAGGAAGTGGCGGCGCGCCTTGGCGGCCTTCATTCGGCGCCGGTGATCGTTCATTCAGTGGACTTCGCCCCGATTGCCGAGATGCAGTCGGCTGGCGACTGGGACGGCGCCGGGCGACAACTGGCGTTGATCGCGCGCGGGCTACAAGCGGCAGGCGCCGAGGTCATCGGGCTAGCCACCAACACCATGCATATCGTCGCCGATCAGATCACCTCGGCCATCAGCGTCCCCTTCATCCATATCGCCGATCCTACCAGCGATGCACTGCTGGGGGATGGGTTCCATACGGTGGGCCTATTGGGCACCCGCTTCACCATGGAAATGGGCTTCTATCGCGACCGGCTGACGGCACGAGGTCTGACATCGATCATTCCCGAGGTCGATCGGACCAATCTCAACGGCATCATCTATGAAGAGCTGTGCCTGGGTATCGTCCGCGAAGAATCACGCCGTATCTATGTAGCGTCCATAGAGCGCATCGCCGCACGCGGCGCCGAGGCTGTGATTTTGGGCTGCACCGAGATCGCCATGTTGATCGATGATTCCAATAGCCCGCTGCCGGTCTATGACACCACCGACCTGCACGCCAAGGCGTTGGTGACGGCAGCGCTGGCTTAGGCTACGCGCCGCCCCTTGATGTCGACCACTCTCGGCGCCGGCTCGTCGAGCACGAACACATCGACGATCATGTCCAGCGTCTGTGCCTGCGCTTCGGTCTGCTCAAGGGCTGCATTGGTCTCTTCGGCCAACGCCGCATTGTGCTGGGTCATTTCATCAAGCTGACGGACTGACACGAGCACTTCGTCGATGGCCGACGCCTGCTCGGCACTGGCCCGGGCGATGGCCTCCACGAGGGCACTGTTCTGCTGCACGGCGGCCTGCATTTCGGACAGACGCCCTGCGGCGTCGGACACCAGCTGCGAGCCGTTCTTGACCTCGCTGGCCGACTGCTCGACCAGAAGCTTTACATCGGCCGAGGCTGAGGCGGCCGACTGCGCCAAGCGACGAACCTCGACGGCGACCACGGCAAAGCCCTTGCCTGCATCGCCAGCCCGCGCCGCTTCGACCGAAGCATTGAGCGCCAAAAGGTTGGTCTGGAAGGCGATATCATCGATCAGGCCGATGATATTGGAAATCTTGGAAGACGACTGGGTAATGCGCTCCATCGCATCGTTAGCCTTGACCATGACGGCGCCACTTTCGGAAGTCGACCGCGACACGGCAGAGGCCTTGGCCGCAGCGTCCTGCGCCATCTTGGCATTGCTGGCGACGGTGCTAGCCAGAGCGCCCATCGCAGCCGTGGTCTCGACGATGGTCGAAGCCTGCCGGGTAGTGCGCTCGCTCAGATCGTTGGCGCCGCTAAGGATTTCGCCCGTTGCCGACTTCAGCGCTCGCGAGGTGGTGCGCAACTGGCCGACCACATCGGCGAAGCGCGTTACCGTGCCGTTGAGGGCGTGGCGCAGGTCTTCGAATTCCGGCTGAAACTGTGTTTCGATCTGGCCGGTAAGGTCGCCCTCGGCCAATTGCTGCAGGCCCGCGCCGACAGCGGCCACTGCCTGGCGGCGCGCGGTCACATCGGTGGCGAACTGCACGACCTTATAGGGCGAACCATCAAGCCCTAGGATGGGGGTGAAGGTACTCTGTATCCACACCTCACGCCCGTCGCTGCTGCGGCGACGATATTCGCCGCTCTTGAACTGGCCGGCGGTGAGATCGAGCCAGAACTGGCGATAGCTGAGCGTTTTCGGATCGGCATCGAACAGGAATTGCGCGTTGGGTTGGCCCTGGATTTCATTCAGGCGATAACCCAGCAGGCGCAGGAAATTTTCGTTTGCGGTGATGACCTCGCCTGTCATGGTGAATTCGACGACCATCTGCGACATCGAAATGGCATCGAGCTGGCCGGTATGGTCTGCGGCTTCCAAAAGGTGGCGCTTGGTCTCTTCTCCCATTTTCGCGGCGCGTTCGGCATTGGCCCGGAACACTTCCACGGCTCTTGCCATAGCGCCGATTTCATTGCGGCGCTCGGTATAGGGCACTTTGATCGCCAGTTCCCCTTCGGCCACGGCGCTCATTACCTCGGAGAGCTTGGGAATCGGACGGGTCAACAGCCGCGACAGCAACAGTGCCAGCAGCCCGATGATCAACAGGGCGGCGCCACCGACGGAGACCAGCATGATGAGGTTTTGGCCGACCACGGCCTCAATCGGCGCCCGCGCCACGGCAATCAGCAGGGCACCGATAACCGTGCCGTCGGCCATGGCGATCGGCTGGTACCAGGTGAAATAGCCAACGCCGTTGATGATCTCTTCGGCGCGTACCGGACGATTGGCCAGCAATTCGTCAAACAGCGGCGTGCCAGAAACGATCGGCGTATCGAGCAGGCGTTCGCCATCGGCCTTCAGCAGGCTGGAGGTGCCGAGGTTCAGGTCGGGCCCAACCTCGGTATTGTAGACATAGATCGCGGCATTCTGACCGGAAACGCGTGCGATGGTGTCGATGACGTCGTGACTGCGGAAGCGCGGCATGGAGCGCATGGTCAGCGCCGCTACGTCGCCGGCCTCATCAGAGATGATTTCGAGACTGGGCAGATTGACCTGCAGGATTTCCGAGGTGATGCGCGTCGCGCTGGCCACTTCATGCTCCGCATCGCTGCTGGCGGTATTCGATAGGCTGATGAACATGCCCAGCAGAACCGCCCCAATGGCGATGGCGATCGAGCATACGGCCATGGCCGCAATAGCGGATGTCAGGCGGATATTTTCCAAGAGTGAAACCACTTTGCGTCCCCAATGGCATCTGCGCCCTATGGACGCGCAACTAGTTCCCTGTCGCAGAGTGGCGGCATTGTCTTAATAGAGTGTTGACCGACGCAAGTTATATAGCCAAAACAGAGGCGTGCCTAAAGTTTGTGCAGCCTTTGGATGGCGGCAAGCCGAGGCGTGGCCTAGCGACCGCATCGGCCACACAAAGCACGACGCCCGCGGATGATCCGCGGGCGTTAAAAAATTTCAGACCAAGCAGTCGTTAGTGGACGTGGCCGCCGTTGATTTGGCCGGCTTCGATGGCCAAGTTAAGCAAGGCGCTGACGACTTCCTGGGCGTAGGATTTGTCGTCCGGGCCAGGCGCAGCGGCCAGCTCGGCTTCGGCTGCCTTGATCTGGGCGGCCAGGTCGGCATGGTCAAATTCGGAAAACGGCGACGACTGTTCGGCAAGGATTGTCAGGCCTTCCGGCGAGACGTCGGCGAAGCCGCCCTTGACGAAGAAAATCTCGTCGCGGCCATTGATGCCGTTGACCGTGATGAAGCCGGGACGCAGCGTCGTCATGAACGGCGCGTGGTCGGTCATCACCGTGAAATAGCCTTCGGTGCCCGGTACGGTGACCGAGGTCACGACTTCCGATAGCACCAGCCGCTCGGGCGACACGATCTCGATCTTGAGGCCTTCAGCCATTTTTTGGTCCCTTAAGGAGAGGGGCTCGCCGCGTACGGCAAGCCCGATTGTCAAAGCTTAGGCAGCCTGTGCCGCCAGCTTCTGGGCCTTCTTGACGGCGTCTTCGATGGTGCCGACCATGTAGAAAGCGGCTTCTGGAAGGTGATCATACTCGCCAGCTACCAAGCCTTTGAAGCCCTTGATGGTGTCTTCGAGCGCCACGAACACGCCGGGCGTGCCGGTGAACACTTCAGCCACGTCGAAGGGCTGGCTCATGAAGCGCTCGACCTTGCGGGCACGAGCCACGACCAGCTTGTCTTCTTCCGACAGCTCGTCCATGCCGAGAATGGCGATGATGTCCTGCAGGCCTTTGTACTTCTGCAGCACTTCCTGAACGCGACGGGCGGTGTCGTAGTGATCCTGGCCAACCACGTTCGCATCCAGAATGCGCGAGTTGGATGCCAGCGGATCTACGGCCGGGTAGATGCCCTTTTCCGAGATGGCGCGGTTCAGCACGGTCACGGCGTCGAAGTGGGCGAACGAAGTCGCCGGTGCCGGATCGGTCAAATCGTCGGCGGGCACGTACACGGCCTGCACCGAGGTGATCGAACCCTTGTTGGTGGTGGTGATGCGTTCCTGCATCGCGCCCATGTCGGTGGCCAGCGTCGGCTGGTAGCCCACGGCCGAGGGAATACGACCCAGCAGAGCCGACATTTCAGCGCCAGCCTGCGTAAAGCGGAAAATGTTGTCCACGAAGAACAGCACGTCCTGGCCCTGGTCGCGGAAGTTTTCCGCAACAGTCAGGCCGGTGAGAGCAACGCGGGCACGGGCACCAGGGGGCTCGTTCATCTGGCCGAAAACCAGGGCGCATTTCGAACCGGCGGCGGAGCCACCGTTCGCTGCGGGATCCTTGTTCACGCCCGATTCGATCATTTCATGATACAGATCGTTGCCTTCGCGGGTGCGTTCACCGACGCCTGCGAACACCGAATAACCACCATGCGCCTTGGCGACGTTGTTGATCAGTTCCTGGATCAGCACGGTCTTGCCCACGCCGGCGCCGCCCATCAGGCCGATCTTGCCGCCACGAGCGTAGGGAGCGATCAGATCGACCACCTTGATGCCGGTGACCAGAACCGTCGATTCGGGGTTCTGCTCGGCAAAGCTTGGCGCTTCCTGATGGATTTCGCGGGTGGCTTCACCAACGATCGGACCGGCTTCGTCGATCGGCTCGCCGATAACGTTCATGATGCGGCCCAGGGTCGCTTCACCAACCGGAACGGAGATGGCGGCGCCCAGATCGATCACTTCGGCACCGCGGACAAGGCCTTCGGTGGTGTCCATGGCAATGGTGCGCACGGCGTTTTCACCGAGATGCTGGGCTACTTCGAGCACCAGGCGCTGGCCGTTGTTGTAAGTTTCGAGAGCGTTCAGGATCGCGGGCAGGTGGCCGTCGAACGTGACGTCCACGACGGCACCGATGACCTGCGATACGCGACCGGCCTTTTTCTCTGCCATTTGTTTGTCCTTCGCTACGATTGCTTAGAGCGCTGACGCGCCCGAATGAGAGTTAGAGCGCTTCCGCGCCGGCAATGATTTCGATCAGCTCGGTGGTGATCTTGGCCTGGCGCTGACGGTTGTAGCTCAGCTGCAACTGGCCGATCATTTCGCCGGCGTTCCGGGTCGCATTGTCCATCGCGGACATCTGCGCGCCATAGAACGAGGCGGAATTTTCGAGCAGGGCCTTGAGGATCTGCACCGCGATGTTGCGCGGCAGCAGGTCTTCTACGATGGCCTCTTCACTTGGCTCATATTCGTAAGGAATAGCCGAGGCATCGACCACGCCTTCGCCAGCAGGCTTTTCCAGCTTGGCCGGGATCAACTGCTGGGCCGTCGGCACCTGGCTGATCACGCTGCCGAACTTGGCGAAGAACAGCGTCGCCACGTCGAATTCACCAGCATTGAACATGGCCAGCACCTTGTCCGCGACCTGCTGGGCCTGGACGAAGCCGACTTGCTTGATTTCGCGGAAATTGAAGGTATCGACGATATTGCTCGGATACTGGCGCTTCAGGATATCATTGCCCTTGCGGCCAACGGTCAGTATCTTGACAGTCTTGCCCTGGCTGAGCAGCTTGGCAGCATGCTCGCGCGCGAGGCGGGCGATCGACGAGTTGAAACCGCCGGCCAGACCACGCTCGCCAGTGGCGACCACCAGCAGATGCACCTGGTCCTTGCCCGTGCCGCCGAGCAAGACGGGAGCATTTTCCTGGCCATCATAGACGGCACCAAGCGCTGCCAGCACCTTGCCCATGCGCTCGGCATAGGGACGTGCCGCAACTGCCGCTTCCTGGGCGCGACGGAGCTTGGCCGCCGCGACCATCTGCATGGCCTTGGTGATCTTCTGGGTCGATTTGACCGAGTCGATCCGGTTCTTGAGGTCCTTCAGCGATGCCATAGGCCGATGCTCTCCCTGCTGGCTTTACGCCGCGTAGGTCTTCTTGACGTCATCGAGTGCAGCCTTGAGCTGAGCGCGCGAGTCGTCGCTCAGGGCCTTCTCGCTGGCGATCGTGGCCAACAGCGCAGCATACTTGCCACGCAGTGCCGACAGCACCGACTTCTCGAAATCACCGACCTTGTTGACCGGAATGCTGTCGAGGTAACCGTTTGCACCGGCAAAGATCACTGCGACCTGCTCTTCCATCTTGAGCGGGCTGAACTGCGGCTGCTTCAGCAGCTCGGTCAGGCGCGAACCACGGTTCAGCAGGCGCTGGGTGGATGCGTCGAGGTCAGAGCCGAACTGGGCAAAGGCCGCCATTTCACGATATTGGGAAAGCTCGCCCTTGAGCGAACCGGCAACCTGCTTCATCGCCTTGACCTGCGCTGACGAACCCACGCGGCTCACCGACAGACCGACGTTCACGGCAGGACGGATGCCCTGGAAGAACAGGTTGGTCTCAAGGAAGATCTGGCCATCGGTGATCGAAATCACGTTGGTCGGGATATAGGCCGACACGTCGTTGGCCTGGGTCTCGATCACCGGCAGCGCAGTCAGCGAGCCCAGACCGTGGTCTTCGTTGAGCTTTGCAGCGCGTTCCAGCAGACGGGAGTGCAGGTAAAAAACGTCGCCGGGATAGGCTTCACGGCCCGGCGGACGACGCAGCAGCAGCGACATCTGGCGGTAGGCAACGGCCTGCTTGGTCAGATCGTCATAGGCGATAACGGCATGCATGCCGTTGTCGCGGAAGAACTCGCCAATGGCGCAGCCGGTGAACGGCGCGATATACTGCAGCGGCGCCGGATCGGACGCGGTTGCAGCGATAACCACGGAATACTGCAGCGCGCCGGCTTCTTCAAGCTGACGCACGAACTGAGCCACGGTCGAGCGCTTCTGGCCGATGGCGACATAGATGCAATACAGCTTGTCGGTATCGGACGCGTTGGCGTCGTGTGCAGCCTTCTGGTTCAGGAAGGTGTCGAGAATGATCGCCGACTTGCCGGTCTGGCGGTCACCAATGATCAGCTCGCGCTGGCCACGGCCAATCGGGATCAGCGCATCGATGGCCTTGAGGCCGGTCGACATTGGCTCATGCACCGACTTGCGGGGCAGAATGCCGGGCGCCTTGACGTCGACGCGGCGACGCTCGGTATGAACGATCGGACCTTTGCCGTCGATCGGATTGCCCAGACCATCGACAACACGGCCAAGCAGGCCCATGCCGACGGGCGTATCCACGATCGAGCCGGTGCGCTTGACGACATCGCCTTCCTTGATGGAACGGTCATTGCCGAAGATCACGACGCCGACATTGTCGGTCTCAAGGTTTAGGGCCATGCCCTTGATGCCGCCCGGGAACTCGACGAGCTCACCAGCCTGAACATTGTCGAGGCCGTAGACCCGCGCAATGCCGTCACCGACGGACAGCACCTGGCCAACTTCGGAAACCTGGGCTTCCTGGCCGAAATTCTTGATCTGGTCCTTGAGGATCGCAGAAATTTCCGCGGCTTTGATGTCCATTATCCGACCTCTTTCATGGCGATCTTCATCGCAGCGAGTTTTGTCTTGAGAGAACTGTCGATCATCTGGCTGCCGACCTTCACCTGAAGGCCGCCAATCAAGGACGGATCGACGAATTGGTTGAGCGTGACGGTCTTGCCGATCTTGGCCTTGAGCGTCTCGGCCAGGGCATTGGCCTGCTCGCCGGTCAGCGGCGCGGCCGACGTTACTTCGGCCGTCACTTCACCGCGGGCCTTGGCGGCCAGTTCGCGGAAACCGACGATGATGGTGTCGAGTGCGAACAACCGGCCGTTGCGGGCGATCAGCTTGAGGAAATTGGCGACCAGCGGATTGGTGGTCGCCTTGGCCAGCAACGCATCGAGCGCCACGGCCTTGTCGTCACCGGAAATCACTGGCGAACGCAGGAAGCGCGAGAAGTCGGCGCTTTCCCCGATCAGGCGGGAAACGTCGGAAAGCGACGTCTCGACCGATGCCAATTGGTTCTCGCTGCTGGCGAGATCAAACAGAGCCGACGCATATGGCCGGGCGATCTGGGTAAGCACTGAATTCTGCGCTGCCAATGCCGCTACACCCTCTTGGTTGCCTGCCCGCTTAGCCGCCCTGTTCGATGGGAAAACCCGGGCGGTTGCCGACGCTTGTTCTTGTCTGGAAAAGGGGGCGTCCAGACACCCCCTCAAAGTCGCGCTCGCTCTAGCACAAGGCCCGCGCGCCATGCAAGGCTTGGGGGCGTGATTCAAATGCGGTGAAAGTGTCGCAGGGGGGTGGGGCGTGGGTTAAGCGGACTTCTTTTGCTGCCGCAGACTTTCCGCCAGTACGGCGTTCATGCGTGTCTGCCAGCCTGGCCCAGCTGCCTTGAAGCCCTCGACAACCTCCTGGTCCAGCCTGAGACTGACCGCGACCTTCGGCGTCTCGGCCTTGGGGCGTCCGGGCACCGGCAAGCCGCGTTCGGCAAAGAACTGCTTGGCCGGGATGGAGCGGCGAATGGCCTCTTCGGTCAGTTCAGGCGTTTCCTCATCGGGTACGCCGTAAATCCTGTCATCGTCGGGCGCTGCCGTTGCTGGCTTTCGATCACTTTCCATAACGCACCTAGTCCTTCCTTCTGAACCGTCTCATCGCAATGACACGCAGCATGTTGCCTCGCATCGTGAAGGCGACATAGTATCCCAAAGCCTCCGTCGCCAGACCACGGGCGACAAAGCGCTCTTCTCGATAGTCTCGCCGATTGTCAGGTTCGATGATTGCCGCATCCCACAAGAAATGTTGGGCAAACTCAAAACCCACCTTGTGATCGAGTCGATTGCTTACGTTCTTATTCTCGTCCCATTCGAATTCCATCGAGCCCCCTCAACGTAGTTCATCACGGCAAAGTCGTCAATTTTTGTATATACGAAAACTTTACATAAAACTCATCGGGTCGATATCGACTTGCACCCGCAGGTTGCCCGTCACCTTCTCTGCAGAGCCGAGCCAAAACCTCACATAGCCCGACAAGTCGAAATCCTTCCCGGACTGGGCGAGGAGCCGGACCCGGTGGCGGCCGCGGACCATGGCGACGGGGGCGTCGGCCGGGCCGAACAGGCGTACGCCATCGGCCATCGGAGCGGCCGACAACAGCTTTTTGGCGAAGTTCATCGCGGCGTCGTGCTCGTTGGCGGAGACGATGAGGGCCGCGAGGCGTCCGAATGGCGGCAGCCCGCCAGCTTCTCGGGCCATCAACTCATGGGCGTAGAAAGCCTCGCGATCGCCGCTGACCATGGCCTTCATCACCGCGTGGTCGGGGTGATAGGTCTGGAGGAACGCCTTGCCGGTTTTCGACGCCCGCCCTGCGCGACCCGCCACCTGGGTCAGGATCTGGAAGGTCTTTTCAGCAGCGCGTGGATCGCCATGGGCGAGCCCCAGGTCGGCATCGAGCACGCCGACCACCGAGAGCTTCTCAAAATGGTGGCCTTTTGAAACCAGTTGCGTGCCGATGATCAGGTCGAACTCGCCACGCTCGATCTCGCTGAAGCGCTCGCGTAATTGGGCATTGCTGCCCATGTCGGACGACAGGATGACCCGCTTGGCATCGGGAAAACGGGCGGCAGCCTCTTCGGCGATGCGCTCTATGCCAGGCCCGACAGCCGTCAGGCTTTCGGTATCGCCGCACTTTTCGCAGACCTTTGGCGTGCGCACTTCGTGCCCGCAATGGTGGCACATCAGGACCCCGCGAAAGCGATGCTCAACCATCCACGCCGAGCAATCGGGGCACTGATACTGATGCCCGCAGGATTTGCACAGCGTAAGCGGCGCATAGCCGCGCCGGTTGAGAAACAGCAGCGCCTGCTCGCCCCGGTCAAGCGCGGCAAATACTTCGCGCGCCAAAAGCGGCGCGATCCACTGGCCTTTCTCCGGCCCATCAATCCGCATGTCGATGGCGGTGATGTTGGGCATCGACGCTTCGGCAAAACGGGATGTCAGCAGCACATGGGCGTAACGGCCCACATTGGCATTGTTGCGGGTTTCCACAGACGGCGTCGCCGACGAGAGAATAACCCGCGCATTGGACAGATGCGCCCGCACCACCGCCATGTCACGGGCGTGATAGGTGATACCGTCAGCCTGTTTGTAAGCGCCGTCATGCTCCTCATCGAGCACCAGCATGCCCAACTCGCGGAACGGCAGGAACAGCGCCGAACGGGCGCCGACCACGGCCCGCACGGTACCATCGAGCACGCCGCGCCACACGCGAGCGCGCTGCAGCGGCGTCATGTCGGAATGCCATTCGGCGGGCTTGGTGCCGAAGCGCTTGGTGAAGCGGGAGATGAAGGTGTTGGTCAGCGCGATTTCTGGCAGCAGGATCAGCGCCTGCCGGCCGGCGCGCAGCGTATCGGCTACCGCCTCGAAGAACACTTCGGTCTTGCCGCCGCCGGTGACGCCATCGAGCAGGGCCACGCCGAACTGGTGAGGATCGAGCGCAGTGATCTGAGCGAGCGCCTGCTGCTGCGCCTCGGAGAGAGTGGCGATGTCAGTGTCGGGATCAGGCGGCAACACTACCGGCGGCGGCGGCATTTCGAGCTTTTCGACCGCGCCTGCCCGCTCGAGACCATCGATCACCGAGGGCGAAACACCGGTGGCGCCGATCAATGCCGACTTGGGCCAGGCCAGATCGTCCATCAGCGCATCGAGCACACGCAGACGGGCCGGTGTCAGCTTTTCCGGCTCACGCCCGGTACGGCGATAAGCCACAACCGGCTTTGGAGCGTCCAGTGCTTCGGTCGATCGCAGCACGGCGCGCAGCACCTGGCCGGGTGCTGCCAAGGTGTATTTGGCGACCCATTCGACCAGCTTGAGCAGTTCTTCGGAAAGCTGTGGTACATCATAGGCATGAGCGATATCGCGCAGCCGACTATGCGCCACCACGTCCTTGGGCGGACCCCAGACCACGCCCTGGATCAGTCGCGGGCCCAGCGGCACGGCCACGATCGAGCCGCGCGCCACCGCCATGCCGGGCGGGACGCGATAGCTATAGGGCCCCTCGACGGCGATCCCCACCATGACGGCGACAATGTCTGGACGATCTTCCATTTGTGCCCGTTCTGTTCGCATCCGAACATAGCGAGCGCAAGTGATTCCGTTAAGGGCGCGCCGCTGTGGCGGCGTAGGCGATCAGAACGATCCCTTCAGGCCCCCCGTGATTTCGGCACTACGAATGCCGCCACCGGCTGCATCAGGCGCGTTGCCGGTCGAGGCGCCGCTGGCAATTTTGTAATACTGCGTGTCGCCACGTGCCTCATAGATATGATCGTAACGGGCCGAAGCGGTCAGCTCGGCATTGGCGCCGAGCGCATAGCCAACATCCATGCCGGCAGTGAAGGTCGGCGCCACACGGAGTGTGTCGACGAACCGCAGGTTGCGCAGCCAGTGATCGTCGGTTGCCACTGACAGAAAGGTCATGCCGCCGCGCAGCAGGCCGCCGACACGAAAATTGCCGTAGCGTTCTTCGCCGTCAATCCCCAGGAACAGTTCGGGGAACTGCTGGCGATAGGTGATGCCGGCCGTGCCATCGGGAATGCTGCCGGATTGGTCACGGAAGCCGCCGGCGCTGGAATAAATATAGGTGCCGCCACGAGCGGTCCACTTCACATCGGTATATTTGAAGCCGCCATGCGCCCGCACCACGGCCTGATCATCCTTGACGATCTCGTAGCCGAGCGAGGCACCGCCGGTATAATAGTGGTCGAGGCTGGTATCCTGATGCTGGCTGCGATGGGACCAGTTGTCGAACGTATCGTCACCCTTCAGCCAGTCGTAGTCTTCCATATAGCTGTTGCCGAAAGCGGCAACGCTGCCTTCGGCGCGGATGTTGAAGCCGCTGCCGACATCGACGGCGATGCTGCCGCGCAGCACGGGCGTGGTACTCTGCCAGATCAAATGGCTAAGTGTGTAATTGCCTACCCAGACCTTTTCACTGCCCTCGATATAGGCGGCGCCGATACTGGCATCGATCCGCACCGTGTCATCTGGCGTCGCATACTGCACCGACTGGCCGGGCTTGGAAAACCCCTGGTCTGCCCAGGCACCCATCGACGGGTCGGCGGCCGCGGCAGGGCCGGCCAGCAAAGCCAAAAGGCCGAGCGTCCGCGCTGTCACGATCTGGCCCATGCTGCGCTCTCCTTTGGATAACCCACTCTGCTCAAACCTAGGTTAAGGATGGGTTTACCACGCCGGTTGACACTGCCCGCATGGTCGACTCAGCTTTTGCCGCCGACGATTTTATTCGCGCCCAGCTTTCGGCCTGGCAGCGTGAGCTCGCCTCGGTGCGCCGGCTCGCCGCCAATACGCTTGAAGCCTATGGGCGCGATGTCGATCAGTTCCTCGGTTTCCTCGCGGGTCATGCCGGCGGGCCGGTAACCTTGAGCACTTTTAAAGAGTTACGCGGTGCCGATATTCGCGCTTTCATGGCCCAGCGGCGCAATGAAAGCCTCGGCTCGCGCTCGCTGGCACGAGTGCTTTCGGCGCTGAAGAGCTTCTTTCGCTTTCTTGAGCGTGAGGGCGTGCTGGCGAGCGAAGCGCTTAATGTCATCCGCACGCCCAAACTGCCCAAATCGCTGCCCAAGGCGCTGACCGTAACGGAGGCTCGCGACACGATATCGACGACCGGTGAGCTTGAGGAAAGGCCTTGGGTGGCAGCCCGCGACATGGCAGTGCTGTCGCTCTGCTATGGGGCCGGCCTGCGTATTGCCGAAGCTCTGGCGCTGACCGGCAGCGACCTCGAAGCCCAGTCCTTGCGGGTCACTGGCAAGGGCGGCAGGATCCGGCTGGTGCCACTGATCGATGCCGTGCGCAAGTCCATCAACCTCTATATCGGGCTCTGCCCGTTCAAGCCTTACCCCAGCCAACCACTGTTTCGTGGCGTGCGGGGCGGCGTCTTATCACCACGGCTGATCCAGCTTAGGGTGGTGCAATTGCGCTCGGCGCTGGGCCTGCCGCCCTCGGCAACACCGCATGCGCTGCGGCATTCTTTTGCCACCCATTTATTGAGCCGTGGCGGGGACTTGCGGGCCATTCAGGAACTGCTGGGCCATGCCAGCCTGTCGACCACGCAGATCTATACAGCGGTCGATACCGACCGGCTGCTGGAAAGTTACCGCAAGGCCCATCCGCGCGGCTAAACTGTTCGCATAGTGTTACCGTTGAGAACCGCTCGCGTCACTGTACGGTTAGCGCTGGATCGGGCTTGTGAGAACGCATCGACCCGCCCTATCAACAGCCATGCAACCTGCGCCAACCCAGCCTGCAAATGACTCGATCGGTTATGGCTTAGCCGTTGCCGGGGCAATCCTGTTTTCGACCAAGGGCATTTTCATCAAGCTTGCCTATGGCGAAGGCGTCTCGACGGAAATGCTGCTTAGCCTAAGGATGATCGTGGCCTTGCCGGTCTATCTGGTGATCCTCGTCGTGCTGCTGAGCCGCGAGCACCGGCTGCGCGCGCTGCTGACGACGAGGATCGTGTTGACCAGCATGGCCATCGGTATCCTCGGCTACTACTTTTCCAGCTATCTCGATTTTCTCGGGCTGAACTTCGTCAGCGCGCAATATGAGCGGCTGGTGCTGTTCACCTACCCGTTCTTCGTGCTGCTGTTTGGCGTCTGGTTTTTTGGCGACCGCATGATGTGGCGCGTCGTGCCCTCAATGCTGGTCAGCTATGCCGGGCTGCTGGTGATCTTTGGCTGGAACCTGGCGGTCAATCCGGACGGACTAGTGCTTGGCACGCTGCTGGTGCTGGGATCGGCGATCAGCTTTGCGCTGTACCAGCACCTCGCCAAACGGCAGATGCTGGTACTGGGCGCCGGGCTGTTTACCTGCATCGGCATGTCGACTGCCGCCCTCTGCGCCATCGCGCAGAACCTCGTCCTGGCCGGGCCGCAAAGCTACCTGACGGTGACGCCGACGGTTTGGGGCTATGGCCTTGCCTTGGGCGTGCTTGGCACCGTGCTGCCCAGCTTCTTGATGAACGCCGGCATGGCCCGGATTGGCGCCCGAGCGACATCATCCACCGCCGCCTTCGGCCCCGTGGTCACGATTTTTCTGGCCGTGATCATCCTGTCCGAGCCCTTTACGCTTTACCATGGCATCGGCACGGCCCTGGTGCTGGCCGGCTCGGTGCTGTTCAGCCGGGCAGAGCGCAAAGCCCGGCTTGCGATAGGATAATTGTTTCCCGGCATTGGCTGTTAGCTGCCGCAAAGCCGCTGTAGTCTGCCGTCACCACTTGCCGCATAGACCGGAAGGGACACCGATGAAAGCAATGCAAAGGATCCTCGGCGGCGGAGCGCTGGTCGCGGCACTCGCCATCGCGCTCTCGACACCATCGCTGGCGCAAAAGCTCGACAACAAAAATCCCCCAGCCACGACAAGTGCCGCGGCGCTCGCCAGCGACGTGGACTTTGGCGACGATACCGGCCATTGGGCCAATGACGGCGAATGCGACGATCCGCGCTTCAGCGGCACCGGCAGCGCGGTGGAACTGGAAGATGCCGACATCCGCAAGGATGCCACCGACTGCCGCGCGGCCGTTGCGGCCGGCACGGTGACCTTTACCGAAACCGGCACCAGCCCCACAGCTATCGCCATTGCCTCGCCGATCGAAGCCATCGATTTTGGCGACGACAGCAGCCAGTGGGCCAGGGATGGCGAGTGCGACGATCCGCGCTTTTCCGGCACCGCATCGGCCGATGAACTAGTCGACACCGACATGTCCAAGGACGCTACCGATTGCCGGGCAGCCTATGCCGCTGGCACCGTGACGCTGGCAGACTCCGAGATCAACACGACAGTCGCCGACGTTCCTGCCGTGGACTACGGCGATGATACCAGCGAATGGGCCAAGGACGGCGAATGCGACGATCCGCGTTTTTCAGGCACGGCCGTTGCCGACGAACTGCTCGACGCCGATCTGGGTCATGATGCCACCGACTGCCGCGCGGCCGTCGGCGCCGGCACCGCAACCTATAACGGTGGCTCCACAGTTACCCGGGTTGCGGCCTTCGATTATGGCGGTGACTGGAGCAAGTGGGCCAATGACGGCGAATGCGACGACTTGCGCTTCGAGGGCGAAGGCGCCGACAAGAAGCTACTGAGCGAAGACATGGCTGGCGATGCGACCGACTGTAAGGCACTGGAATTTGCTGGCAAAGTGACCATCCGCACGGTCTACACGCCCCAACACGCGGCCGGCGCGCCTTACGACAGTTCGGCCGTGGACTTCGGCGACAATACGTCGAGCTATGCCGATGACGACCAATGCGACGACCCGCGCTTCGAAGGCCCGGGCGCTGCGGCTACGCTGCTCGACAGCGACCTGTCGCATGACAGTGCCGACTGCAAGGCAGCGTTCGAGGCGGGCACTATTGTGATGCGCCAGGACGCGTAGGCTTCCCGATTGAATGACAAAACGGCGGGCCAGGGCCCGCCGTTTTGTTGCTTGGGGTACTCTCCCCTGGCCTAGGCGGCCTGGCGCTCGACCATCATCTTCTTGATTTCGGCGATGGCCTTGGCCGGGTTCAACCCCTTGGGGCAGGCCTTGGCGCAGTTCATGATGGTGTGGCAGCGGAACAGCTTGAACGGATCTTCGAGATCGTCGAGGCGTTCCTGGGTGGTCTCGTCGCGCGAATCGATGAGCCAGCGATAGGCCTGCAGCAGCGCCGCCGGCCCGAGATACTTTTCCCCGTTCCACCAATAACTCGGGCACGAGGTCGAGCAGCAGGCGCAAAGAATGCACTCGTAGAGCCCGTCCAGCTTGGCGCGCTGCGGCACCGTCTGCGTCCATTCCTTTTCAGGCGTCGGCGACGTGGTCTTGAGCCACGGCTCGATGGCGCGGTGCTGCGCGTAGAACATGGTGAGGTCTGGCACCAGATCCTTGACCACCGGCATATGCGGCAGTGGGTAGATCTTGATCGGGCCCTTACTGTCGTCCATGCCCTTGGTGCAGGCCAGTGTGTTGAGCCCGTTGATGTTCATCGAGCAGGAACCGCAGATGCCCTCGCGGCAGGAGCGGCGCAGCGTCAGGGTCGCATCGACCTTGTTCTTGATCCACAGCAGGCCATCGAGAACCATCGGACCGCAATCGTCCAGGTCGACGAAATAGGAATCGATACGCGGGTTGGCGCTCTGGTCGGGATCGTAGCGATAGATGTGATACTCGCGCAGCCGCTTGCCATTGGCTGGCTTCGGCCAGGTCTTGCCCTTGATGGGGCGATCGGCCTTGGAGACCATCAGTTCGACCATTTTTGGCCCTTTCCTAAGTACCGCTCAACCGGCACTGACTTTTTCACGTGCACCCGCATCGTCAGTAATCCGGCTTGCAGATCTGGTTCGATTTGGCGACGTAGGTGTTGTAGGCCACATAGGTTTCCTTGGGCACAGAAGCGCCCTTCATCGCGCCGATCACCATGGCCATGAAACTCTCGTCGATCAGCGTCATCGCCGCATCGGCCTTGCAGGAACACAGCGTCTCATTGTCCGCGATACCCATGCAGACTGTATGGAACTCGGTCTTCTGAGCCGCGGTGGGCGAGGCGGCGATGGTTGGGGCAGTAGTCAGCAGCAGGCTCGCAAGAATGGTCCAGGCGCGCATCAATACACCCGCGCCTTGGGGGCGATCTTCTTGAGGTCGATGCCGCCTTCGCTTTCGGGGGTCAGCGGGTCGACATGCACCGGGCGGTAGCCGAGCGTCACGGCGCCGTTTTCGTCGATCCAGCTCAGCGTATGCTTACGCCAGTTGACGTCGTCGCGGCTCGGATAGTCTTCGTGGGCGTGGGCGCCGCGCGACTCGTGGCGGGCTTCGGCCGAGACCACTGTGACCATGGCGCAGGCCATCAGGTTTTCCAGCTCCAGCGTTTCAACCAGATCGGAATTCCAGATCAGCGAACGGTCGGTCACGGCCACGTCGGAAAGCCGCGAATAGATTTCGCTCATCTTGGCCACGCCCTGCTTAAGCGTCGCGTCGGTGCGGAACACTGCCGCGTCGGTCTGCATGGTGCGTTGCATCTCGTCGCGCAGCTTGGCGGTCGACTGGCTGCCCGAGGCGTTACGCAGGCGATCGAAGCGGGCGAGGATTTTGGCATCCTGCGCTGCATTGATGCCGGGGATCGGCGTGGTCCGGTCCAGCACTTTTCCGGCACGGAGCGCAGCGGCGCGGCCAAACACCACGAGATCGGTCAGCGAATTGGAGCCCAGCCGATTGGCGCCATGCACCGAGGCGCAGGCGGCTTCGCCGACGGCCATCAGGCCGGGCACGGTGCGATCAGGATTGTCCGGCGTCGGATCGAGCACTTCGCCATGATAATTGGCGGGGATGCCGCCCATATTGTAATGCACCGTCGGCAGCACCGGGATCGGCTCGCGGGTCAGGTCGACGCCGGCAAAAATCTTTGCCGATTCGGTGATGCCCGGCAGGCGTTCATGCAGCACCTTGGGATCGAGATGATCGAGGTGCAGGTAGATATGGTCCTTGTTGGGACCGACGCCGCGGCCTTCGCGGATTTCCAGCGTCATGCAGCGGGAGACCACGTCGCGCGATGCCAGGTCCTTGGCATTGGGGGCATACCTCTCCATGAAGCGCTCGCCCTCCGAATTGGTCAGGTAGCCGCCTTCGCCACGCGCGCCTTCAGTGATCAGCACGCCTGCGCCATAGATGCCGGTGGGGTGGAACTGCACGAATTCCATGTCCTGCAGTGGCAGCCCGGCGCGGGCCACCATGCCGTTACCGTCGCCGGTGCAGGTATGGGCCGAGGTGGCGGAGAAATACGAGCGGCCATAGCCGCCGGTGGCCAGCACCACCAGCTTGGCCCGGAAACGGTGCAGCGTGCCGTCGTCGAGCTTCCAGGCGATGACGCCTTGGCACTCGCCGTTTTCGCCCATGATCAGGTCGAGCGCAAAATACTCGATGTAGAACTCGGCATTGTTGCGCAGGCTCTGCCCATACAACGTGTGCAGAATGGCGTGGCCGGTGCGGTCGGCGGCAGCACAGGTGCGCTGCACTGGCGGGCCTTCGCCGAACTCGGTCATGTGGCCGCCGAACGGGCGCTGGTAGATCTTGCCATCCTGGGTGCGCGAGAACGGCACGCCGTAATGCTCGAGCTCATAAATGGCGGCTGGAGCTTCACGCGCCAGATATTCCATGGCGTCATTATCGCCGAGCCAGTCCGAGCCCTTGACGGTATCGTACATGTGCCACTGCCAGCTATCGGGCCCCATGTTCTGCAACGAGGCCGCGATGCCACCCTGCGCCGCGACCGTATGGCTGCGGGTGGGAAACACTTTGGTGATGCAGGCGGTCTTGAGACCCTGTTCGGCCATGCCGAGCGTGGCGCGCAGGCCCGCGCCACCGGCGCCAACCACCACCACGTCGAATTCGTGGTCGATGAGTTCGTAATTGGCCATGCGGCTAACCCCAGAAGACGAGCTTGAGAATGGAAATGACGCCCACCGCCGCGATGGCGATGCAGAACATGGTGTTGAGCATCATGTAGAGGCTGTAGGTGCGGCCGTGGAAATAGTCTTCCAGCGTGTCGCGCAGCCCGTTGCGCATGTGGATTGTGACGATCACCAGCAGCACGGCCAGCGGAAGGCCGATCCAGCCATTGCCGATCACGGCCACCATGTCGGGGCGGTCCTGGCCGGCGAGGCGAACCACGACGAACAGCAGCAGCAACAGGAAGGCGATGTTGATCGCCCCTGACACGCGCTGGGTGATGAACTGGCGGGTCGAGGCTTTCTTGTCGCCATAGACCGACTTGGGATTGGCGACGACGTCGCGGGTGATTACCTGTTCTCGCATCATGCCATCCAGACAAAGAGGGTCCAGACCACGAGGGTCAGGACGACGGAAGCGATGACATTGGCCCAGGCCAGCATTTCGCGCTGACCGGCCTCCATGCCGATGATGAAATCCCAGACGAAATGGCGCAGGCCACCCAGCATGTGGTGGATCAGGCTCCAGGTGAATCCGAACAGCACCAATTGGCCGAACCAGCTGCCATAGATGTCATTGACCAGGTTGAGCGGCTGTTGCCCCCAGGCGGCGGCAGCCAGCCATGCGACCAGCAACACGGTGCCGAAATAGTTGGCGATGCCAGTGGCGCGATGCAAGATCGACATCGTCATGGTGATGGTCCAGCGATAGACCTGCAGATGCGGAGAGAGAGGGCGGGAGCGAACCGTCATGTAGCCTCGCTGGCAGGGCGGAAGGACCGCTGCAGTTTGGAATGGTTCGAGACTTCTAGCGCCCAAGCGTTACAAAATCAAAGCGGGAAACCGGTTGGAGTATCAACTTTTGGCGCATTCCGCACTTTGTTCGGTGAACGAACAAGATGTGCGGGTGGCGCGTTGAAAAATGAGTTGGCAGTCGGAGACCATAGCCGAAAAAGCCGGTTTGCTGCATAGGGACGGTGAACGGGAGCCTCGTATGGACCACACCATCAAGATCGATAGCGTGACCGGGCTTGCGCGCAACTGGGGCCGCTTTGACAACTATACGGTGACGCATGGGCGCAAGGACGGCACGCAGCAGACGGTCAGTCGCGAAGTCTATGACCATGGCAGCGCGGCGGCGGTACTGATGTATGCGCCTGCGACCGGCGACGTGATTCTGACGCGGCAATTTCGCCTGCCGCCCCATCTCAATGGCGATCCCGCCTGGCTGATCGAGGCCCCGGCCGGGCTGCTCGATGGCGAGGTGCCAGCCGTGGCGGCGCGGCGCGAGGCGACCGAGGAAACCGGCTATGAGCCGGAACACCTGCAGTTCCTGTTCAACGTCTATATGAGCCCAGGCTCGCTGACAGAGAAATGCGCGTGTTTTCTGGCGGAATATACGCCAGGGCAGAAGGTGAATGAGGGCGGTGGGCTTGCCGAGGAGGGCGAGGATATTGAGGTATTCGAGTTGGGGTTGGATGGGGCGCTGGCGATGATCGGCTCGGGCGAGATTTGCGACGCCAAGACGATTTTAATGCTGCAGGCGCTGCAATTGCGGTTGAAATGAAGAGTTTTTCTTGGGGTACCCCCACCTAGCCTCCCCCTGATGAGGGGGAGGAATCCGGCCGGTGGTTTGGCACGATAGTGCCCAATACTCGATCAAGTCCCCCCCCTTTTCAGCGGGAGGCTAGGTGGGGTATTCCTCCTGCTTGCTATTCGTCGCTTGCCATTCGGGTCTAAACCCGCACCACATTCGGCCGGTCAGAAATCAACCAGCTTCTTGTCCGGATCATACGGTTGATCTTTCGCCATACGTGTCACTGCCTGGCCGCATTTCATTTTTTGGGTGGCCGCGTCGAAGGCGTAGCTGGGGGAGCCGTGCAGGGCCCAGCCTTCGCTGAGGGCCTTGGTGACCTTGTGGCAGAAGCTGACGTCGTCTTCGCCGGTAAGGAAGCGGTAGATGAGCATGCAATGCGCCCTAGTTGATCTTGCTCGATCTTAGCGATAACCCAGAGGCCATGCACAGCTTTCCTGAACATCTGCTCAAGGGCCACGCCAATTTCATGGATGGCCGTTACGTCCGCGAGAAAGATCGCTATCGCGAACTGGCCGCCAGCGGGCAAACGCCGTCCACCATGATCATCGCCTGCTGCGACAGCCGCGCGGCGCCCGAAATGATCTTTGACGCAGAGCCGGGCTCCATGTTCGTGCTGCGCAACGTCGCCAACCTGGTGCCGACCTATCAGCCCGACGGCGGCCAGCACGGCACTTCGGCGGCCATCGAGTTTGCCGTCAAGGCGCTCGAGATCGCCAATATCGTGGTGATGGGCCATGGTCGCTGCGGTGGCATCAAGGCTGCGCTCAATCCCGATCACAGCCCGCTCGACGCCGGCGACTTCATCGGCAAGTGGATGAGCATGCTGGGCGAACTGCCCGGCCAGCTCGGCACCAATTCCATGATGACCGCCTCCGAACAGCAGACGGCGCTGGAGCGCATCTCGATTCGCAACTCGATTGGCAACCTGCGCACCTTTCCCTATGTCGCCGACCTCGAAGCGAGCGGAAAACTGGCCGTGCATGGCGCCTGGTTCGATATTTCGACCGGCGAACTCTGGGTCATGAACGGCGACAGCGGCGATTTCGTCCGCCCCGAACTGTGATTTCGACGGCATGAACTTGCGATAACGGGCGCGTGAAGTGCTGCGGCGGCAGCACCGTGCCGGCAAACTGTTGAACAGCCGCATCGTTACCGATGATTTCATAGGTAGTGTCAAAATTGTCGCACAAGGCTGAAGTGTGCGGGCTTCTATAACTTGCAATAATCCAACAGTTTTACAACTGTTCTTGTTGCTTACCTGAAAATTATACATCTGGTCTATTGCCCGCAATTCGCCTGATTATTTCCTGCCCGCGTCGATTTTTAGACCCGCACGAAACACATTGACCGGTCATTGTGTTTCTTACGGACTGCAGGAGAGCATCCCGTCGGTGACCGGCTAACCGATCGCCGCTTTCATCTCCCCAACATTGGAGCTCAACTCCCATGAAGAAGATTATTTTGTCGTCCATCGTCGTTCTCGGTCTATCGACCGCTGCATTCGCGCAGGCTGCTACCGACGCGGTGTCGGTAGACACCGATGTCAGCGGCGGCATCTCGCTCGCCGAAGCACAGACCGCTTGGCCGGACCTGACCGAAGAGGCCTTCACGGCTGCTGACGTGGACGCCAGTGGCGAACTTTCGGCCGACGAATATGCGGCCCTCGCCGCCTCGGCTGCGCCCGCCAGCTAACGACTAAAGCCCAGCCCATGGGCACAGAAGCCACCCCACGTCTTCCTGGGGTGGCTTTTCTTTCCCGTCCGCTGACCGACCAGATATTTCCCGGAGTTATTGATGCACAAGATTGCCCTTACTCTCGCCGCGCTTGGCCTTGCCACCACCGCAGCTTTCGCCCAGACGCCGACCACCTTTGCCGATGTCGATACCGATACCAGCGGTGAACTGAGCTTTGCCGAACTGCAGGTGGTGTGGTCAGACTTGGCCCAGGCCGAATTCGACACCGCCGATGCCGATGGCAGCGGAGGACTGGTCGTTGGCGAACTCAACAGCCTGCAGCCGCCTGCCGTGCCAGCCCCAGTCGCCCCGACGCTCGATGTGCCGACACTCGACGCGCCGCCCGACACTGTTCCCGCACCGCAATAATCGCCAGATGGCCGTCCCTCGGGGCGGCCATTTTCTTATGCCGGGGGGGAATCTCCTGTGGCGGCGCCGCAGCACGGTGACCACCAGCGCACCGATGACCTTAAAGCGGGTCGGCCGTTCGCCCAGGATGACAAAGGCCAGCGCCATGATGAAAAATGCCTGGGTGTGCAGCACCAGCGACGAAAGGCCCGCCGACATTCCCCAGGCAATCGAGAGATGATGGAAGCCATGCAGCGCAAAGCCGAAGGCCAGCCCGAACCCCGCCACCGGATACCACGGCGCCCCGGGCGGCCGGATAAACAGAAGGGCTGGAAAGGCCGCGGCGCAGAAGCGCAAGATAGCCGCCAGAATCGGCAGCAGCGCTTCCACGCCGAGCTTGATGACGACGAAGTTGAAGCCCCAGATGGCGACGACCAGCGAGGCGACAAGAACTTGGCGAATGGGCGTCAGATCGTCCGCGGCCGCGTGAACAGGCGGGCGCCGAAGACGTTAAGCAGCAGCCCGGCAAACACTAAAATGCTGCCCACCACTTCGATCATGGTGATGACCTCGCGGAGCAGCAGATAGGCAAAGCCGATGCCGAACACCGGGACCAGCAGCGAAAACGGCGCGATCAAGCCGGCAGGATAACGCTTGAGCAGGTAGCTCCACAGGCCAAAGCCAATGATCGTCGCAACATAGCCGTTGAACAGCACGATACCGACAGTGCGCGGGCTAATCGCGACGAACGCTGCGCTGATAGCAGCCGGCCCTTCGACTAGCAGCGACAGCGCAAGCAGCGGCATGATGGGCACGAGGCTGCCCCAGACCACGAAAGACAGCATGTCGATCTGCCCGGCCTTTTTGGAGGCGATATTGGCAACGCCCCAGAAAAGCGCGGCAAGCACGACCATCAGCAGCGGCACCAGCGCCGTGATCTCGAAGCGCTCGGTGGCGATGACGCCGATCCCGGCAATGGCCACCAGCGCCCCAAGCGCCTGCATGCGGCCGAGCTTTTCGCCGAGGAACAGCATGGCCAGCGCGATGGTGAAGAAGGCCTGGGTCTGGATGATCAGCGAAGCGAGACCCGCCGGCATGCCCAGCTTGATGGCCGAGAACAGCAGGCCGAACTGTGCCAGGCCAATCGCCAGCCCATAGATGACCAGCGTGCCGGTTTTGACCTGCGGCCGCCTGACGAAAAACACCATCGGCAGCGCCGCGCAAAGATATCGCAGCCCGGTCAGCAGCAGCGGCGGCACCTCTTCGACGCCCCATTTGATAAAGACGAAATTGAGCCCCCAGACCAGAACCACGAGCAGCGCCAGGAGAAGGTCACGAAGGGAGAGCATGAAGATGGACCTAAAACCGTTCGAGCGGCTGCTTTCCTCTCCCCATCGGGGAGAGGGTGGCTCGCCGTAAGGCGAGACGGGTGAGGGGGATGTTTCCTCCTACCCAGGCTCGTGGCATCGGCACCCTCCCCCTCATCCGACGCTGCGCGCCGACTTCTCCCCGATGGGGAGAAGAAAGAGAGAAGGGAAACTAAGCTGCCTTGCGCGACTGAAGTCCGCGGGCGATCAGTTCTTCGGCGATCTGGATGGTGTTGAGCGCGGCGCCCTTGCGCAGGTTGTCCGAGACAACCCAGATATTGAGCCCGTTCTCGATGGTCGAATCCTCGCGGATGCGCGACACGAACGTGTCGTATTCGCCCACGGTTTCGACCGGGGTCGCGTAGCCACCGGGCTCGCGCTTGTCGAGCACCGAAATGCCGGGTGCGTCGCGCAGGATATCGCGGGCTTCGTCAGCCGAAATCGGGTTTTCGAACTCGATATTGACGGCTTCGGAATGGCCGACGAACACCGGCACGCGCACGGCGGTGCAGGTCACCTTGATCTTGGGATCGAGGATCTTCTTGGTTTCGGCCAGCACCTTCCACTCTTCCTTGGTGTAGCCGTCTTCCATAAACACATCGATGTGGGGGATGACGTTGAAGGCGATCTGCTTGGGAAAGACGTTGCCGTTGCCCGGGCTGTCGTTGACGAAAATGCCCTTGGTCTGGTTCCACAGCTCGTCGACGCCATCCTTGCCGGCGCCGGACACCGACTGGTAAGTCGAGACGACGACGCGCTTGATCTTGGCGAAGTCGTGCAGGGGCTTCAGCGCCACAACCAATTGGGCGGTCGAGCAGTTCGGATTGGCAATGATATTGCTGCGCTTGGCATCGGCCAGCCAGCGGTCGAGCACGTGACCGTTGACCTCCGGCACGACCAGCGGCACGTCCGAATGGTAGCGCCAGTAGCTCGAATTATCGATGACGATGCAGCCCGAGGCGGCAATGCGCGGCGCCCAGTCCTTGGAGATTGTGCTGCCAGCCGACATAATGGCGAAATCGACGCCCTTGAAGTCGAAATCGTCGAGGTTCTTGGCCTTGAGGATCTTGTCACCAAAGGAAATTTCGCGGCCGATCGAGCGCGAAGAAGCCAGCGCGATCACTTCGTCCGCGGGGAACTTGCGCTCCGCCAGAATATTGAGAACTTCACGGCCCACATTGCCCGTGGCACCGACGACTGCGACGCGATAACCCATTTTTTTGGAACTCCAGTCCCTTGCCAATTCCGCCCCCGCACGATGCCTTGCATCGCGGTCCGTGCTTTGAGCCTCTCCCCGTCGGGAGGCGACCCGGGGAAAAGCGTCAGGCGGTTTTGGTGGTTTTGGTCATGAGTGCAGCGACGCCACCGGTGATGAACCGGGTGGTTGCGAGGTCCGCAATGTCGAAAGCGCTGGCCATCATTGACTGCTTGGTTTGAAAAGCAGGCGAACTCATACGCCCAAATAGGAATTAGTCAATTGCCCTGCGACTAGACAAAAGGCGCGCTTTGCATTGATGCGGCTTTGCAACAAACGGCGTGTTAAGAGAGGCTTAACGCAGTATCTTGTTGCGGCGTTAGCAGCTGTGGTCATGAGATGGCCGCGTATGTGGGAGTGGTCTATGCGTTCAGCAATTGCTGCAGGTCTTGGTTTGGCGATGCTGGTTGGCAGCGGCGCCATGGCACAGGACACTGCACTGTATTTTAGCCCGACCCTCACCAGCGAATTCAGCGCACCCAGCGCCTTTGACGGGCTTTATGCCGGCGTGCTGGCCGGACCGATCTCGGCCCGCAAGAACAATTTCAATACCGTGGGCGCCGATATCCGGCCCGAGTTTGGCGGCGTCGTGGGCTGGAACCAGCCAATAGCGCCCGGCGTCATTGCAGGCGGTGAAATCCAGGCGACCGTGGCGACGGACTTTTCTTCCTCGGCCTATCTCCGGCTGATGGCGCTGGCGCGGCTCGGCTTTGCCGCCGGCGACAATACATTGATTTATGTGCTGGGCGGCGCTGGCCGCCTGGGTGAAAGCTGGGCCTTCGAGGCCGGCATTGGTGCCGAAGTCATGGTGACCTCCAATATGGCCCTGCGGCTCGAAGCTGCAGGCATCGGCCAGCTTGGCCCGGTGCCCAATGGCAATAATATCCCGGCGATTTCGGCGATGCGTATCACCTCGGGCGCCATCTGGCAGCTCGACGGCGCGCCGGCCGCAACGACCTTCAATTCCGGTCCGGTGACCGATTTTTCCGGTCGTTACGCTGGTATCAATATCGGCGGCTTCACCGATCCGCAGTTCAACTTCCTCGCGGATTATGGCTATGGCTACCACCTGAGTCGCTTCGAAATGGGTGGCTTTGCCGGCTATAATCACGCGCTCAACGAGATGTTCCGCGCTGGTATCGAAGTGCAGCTTGGCGCCAATTACGACACATCCGGCGATGCGGGGATCGATCTGCTTGCCTTGGGCAAGCTGGGCGTGGTGCCCACCCCGGGGGTGCAGGTCTATGCTGCTGGCGGCCTCGGCGCCGTCGAAGGCAAAGGCGCCTATGTGCTCGGCGGCGGCGTCGAATATGCGCTGTGGGGCCAAGCCAGCCTTCGCGGCGAGGCATTGATCCTCGGCCGTATGGACGGACAACCTGGGCTGACCGGCGTGTCCGGGCCCAGCACATCCAAGGTCACCATTGGCACGGTGTGGCACTTCGACTAAGAGGCGTCCCAAAGCGCGGCCAGTAACCCTCATCCTGAGCTTGTCGAAGAACGAGGATGTGCCCATATCGTGCCACGACCTTGTGGTTCGATGGGCTAACCATGAGGTCTACTGTTGACCATGCGCCCGTGTTCAACACGCAGGATTTGCCATGCCCCACTATGATGTCGTGATCCTCGGTGCCGGCGCGGCCGGCATGATGGCGAGCATCGAAGCCGGGCGGCGCGGACGCTCGGTTCTACTGGTCGACCACGCCAAGTACGCTGGCGAGAAAATTCGCATTTCGGGTGGCGGGCGCTGCAATTTCACTAATGTGAATGCCACAGTGGACAAGGGCCGCGACCGCTTTCTGAGCCAGAACCCGCGCTTTGCGCTGTCGGCACTAAGCCGTTACACGCCCGAGATGTTCATCGCCATGGTACGCGACCACGGCATCACGTTTCATGAAAAGACCCTGGGCCAGTTGTTTTGCGACGGGCCGGCGACGCAGATCAACACCATGTTGCTGGGCGAGATGCGCAAGGCGGGCGTCACCATGGTTTTGGAAACCGAAATCGAAAGCGTCAGCAAGGACGACACCGGCTTCGCCCTGCGGCTTTCTACCTCGTCGGTCACTTGCGAGAGCCTGATTGTCGCCACCGGGGGCAAGTCCATCCCCAAGATGGGCGCCACGGGTCTGGGCTATCAGCTGGCGGCCCAGTTCGGCCTGCGGCTGACCGATACCCGCCCGGCTCTGGTGCCGCTGACCTTCGAGACCGGAGCGCTGGACAAGCTCAAGGAACTCTCGGGCATTGCCGCCGACGCCATCGTCAGTCACGGCAAGACCAAGTTCGAAGAGGCGCTGCTGTTTACCCATCGTGGGCTGTCGGGGCCGTCGATTTTGCAGATCTCGTCCTATTGGCGCGAGGGCGATGCCATCGAGGTCGACCTGCTGCCGCATCAGGATGCCGGCGAGGTGTTGCGCGCCGCCCGCCAGGCGACGCCGAGACTGCAGGTGCAGACGGTGATCGGCAGCGTCTTGCCCCAGAAGCTGGCGCGATTGCTCGGCGATGAGCTCGACATGACCGGAATGGTCGGGGATTTTTCCGACAAGAAGCTGGCGCAGGTGGAGCAGAAGCTCAAGGCGTGGAGCCTCAAGCCTGTCGGCTCGGAGGGCTATCGCACCGCCGAAGTGACGCTGGGCGGCGTCGATACTCGCGATCTCGATGCCAAGACGCTGGGCGCCCGCGACGTGCCAGGACTGTATTTCGTCGGCGAAGTGGTCGACGTCACCGGCTGGCTCGGTGGCTATAATTTCCAGTGGGCCTGGGCCTCGGGCTGGGCCGCAGGGCAGGCCGCTTAGGCGTCAAAGCGTCTCGCTATCATCGCAATTTGCCGATAGTACGCGGGCAAACGACCATACAGGACCTTGCCATGGCTGCCCCCTTCGCCCTGTCGCTGCAGGATCTTGCCCCTATCGCCGAGGGTACCTCGACGCCGCAGGCTATGCAGGAAACCATCTTGCTGGCGCAGGAAGCCGACCGGCTGGGCTACACGCGCCTGTGGTACGCCGAACACCACGGCATGCCGTCGATCGCCTCCTCGGTCCCGGAAATCCTGATCGGCAGCGCCGCGGCGCACACAAAGAACCTGCGGATCGGTTCCGGCGGCGTGATGCTGCTTAACCACGCCCCGCTGCGCATCGCGGAGGCCTATCGTACGCTCGAGGGCCTGTTTCCCGGCCGCATCGATTTGGGACTGGGACGTGCGCCGGGTGGCGACGGCTATGCGATGCGGGCGCTGCGCAGTGGCGGCGGCGAGGAATTCTCGACCTACCTGGCCGAACTCATGGCCTTTGACGAGGATAGCTTTCCGCCCGAACACCCCTATTCGCGCGTGCCGGTGTCGCCCGGTGGCATTCGTCTGCCGCCAATGTGGCTGCTCGGCTCGTCAGGCGCCAGCGCCTCCGCGGCTGGACAATTGGGCATCGGCTATGCCTTCGCCGCCCATTTCAGCCACACGCCCCCTGCCCCGGCCTTCGAAGCCTATCGCTACGCGTTCCAGGCCACCGGCGCCTTCCCCAAGCCGCAGACCATGATGTGCGTCTCCGTGGTCTGCGCACCGACCGACGAAGAGGCCAAATATCTATCCTATTCGCAGGCCGTGCAATGGGCGCTGTTCATGACCGGCGAACAACGCCGGCTGATGAGCCCCGAAGGGGCGCACAAGGTGGTGCTGACGCCACAGCAGCAGGGCGTCATCGATCATCAGTCCTCGCTGTGGATCGTCGGCTCGCCCGAGACGGTGCGCGATACGATTTTGGCAAAAGCCGAAGCCAGCGACGTGGACGAGGTGATGATCACCACGACCCTGCACAGCTATGGGCTGCGCAGACGGAGCTATGGGTTGGTGGCGAAGGTGTTTGGTATTGAGCCAAGGGGCTAGACGCTAAAGAGCGGTAACTATCTCTCCGCCGGGGGAGAGATCGGCGCGTCAGCGCCGGGTGAGGGGTTCAGCCGTCGGCTAATACGTGGCGACACAACCGAACTCAGAACCCCTCACCCTCCCTCTCCTCTGAGGGGGAAGAGGCTATGCAGGAGCCGAAGCAACTGAGGTCATCCCAGCCTGCGCCCGGGAAACGAGGTGGTCAGGCTAGGAACCTGCTGCGCCGATCCGGGCGGTAACTTCGATTTCGATCTTCATGCCGGCTTCGATCATCTGCACGATCAGCATGGAGGCGGCCGGGCGGATGTCCTTAAACACCGGGCCGACAGCGGCAACGACGGCATTCACCTCAGTGCGGTCGCCGATGTAATAGACCACCCGCACCGTATCCTCGATCGACGAGCCGGCTTCCTTGAGCGCCTTGTCGATGGTCGCCAGCGCATTGGCCGCCTGCTGGCCGATATCGTCGGGCATGGTCATCGTCGCATAGTCATAGCCGGTGGTGCCGGAGACATAGACGGTGTCCCCATGCCGCACGGCACGGGAATAGCCGAAGGTCGCTTCGAAGGGCGAGCCGGTAGAAACGCGCTGTACCATTTTATCTCTCAGAGCCAGGGGCGGTCGGTCGCCATCATGTTTTCAAACGTGGTGATCGACGGGTCGGACTTCAGCGTGCCGGCGATATCGTCGAGGCCTTCGAGCAGGATCTGCTTGCGGGTCGGATCGATGTCGAAATGCAGCGTGCCGCCATCCGGCCCCTTGATAGTCTGGGCTTCCAGATCGACGGTCAGCGTCGCATTGGAGCCGCGCTCGGCATCGTCGAGCAGCAGCTTGAGCTGTTCGGGCGAGACCACCAGCGGCAAGATGCCATTCTTGAAGCAGTTATTATAGAAAATGTCGGCGAAGCTGGTGGAAATAACGCAGCGAATTCCGAAATCCAGCAACGCCCATGGAGCGTGCTCGCGCGACGAACCACAGCCGAAATTGTCGCCGGCCACGATGATGGTGGCGCCGCGATAGGCCGGCTTGTTCAGCACGAAATCGGGGTTTTCAGTACCATCCTCATGATAGCGCATCTCGCTGAACAGCGCCGTGCCAAGACCCGTCCGCTTGATGGTCTTGAGGTACTGCTTGGGGATGATCATGTCGGTGTCGATATTGATGATCGGCAGGGGAGCCGAGACACCGGTCAGGGTGGTGAACTTGTCCATGGAGCAGAAAACCTCGCTTTGACCAAGGTCATGGCGCAAAAGCGAGGTTGCGGTCAAGTCGAGAAGCGTACTCTCGGGTACGCCCCTTGCATTTATCAGGCCGCCAGGCTTTCCCTTGCGCTGACGCCGAGCATCAGGTTGAGGTTCTGCACGGCGGCGCCGGATGCGCCCTTGCCGAGGTTGTCATACACCGCCACCAGCACGGCCTGAGCGCGGGCGTCATTGGCGAACACGTGCAAGGTCATGGTGTTACTGTCGTTATGCGCCTGCGGATCGAGCGCCGGGGACTTGCCCAGCGCCGGGTCATACGGCGCCACCACGACGAAGCTGTCCGTGATCGCGGCGAAATGATCGGCGATGGCAGCGTGCAATTCCTTGCCGCTCGGCACCTTGGCCAGCTGGCCTAGCTGCAGCGGCACGAAGGTGGTCATGCCCTGGGCGAAATCGCCGACGGTCGGCACGAACAGCGGCGCGGCGGAGAGACCGGTGTAACGGGTCATTTCCGGCACATGCTTGTGATTGAAGGTCAGGCCATAGGCCATGAACTGGCTGGCGTGGTCGCCGGCCGCCTCATACTCGGCGATCATCTGCTTGCCGCCGCCGCTATAGCCCGAGATTCCATTGTAGCTGACGGCATAGTCTACGGGCAGCAGACCGGCCGCGATCAATGGCCGCACATTGGCGATCAGGCCCTGCGGCCAGCATCCAGGATTGGCCACGAAGCGCGCCTTGGCGATCACCTCCGACTGGCCCTTGTCCATTTCGGCAAAGCCATAGGCCCAGTTCGGATCGACGCGATAGGCGGTCGAGGCATCGATCACCCGCGTGGTGCCGTTGTCGATCAGCGACACGCTTTCCTTGGCCGCATCGTCGGGCAGGCAGAGGATGGCGACATCGGCGGCATTGAGCAGCCGCTTGCGCTCATCCTGGTCCTTGCGTTTGTCGGCGGCGATGGACAGCACTTCGAGGTCGCGCCGGCCGGCCAGACGATCGCGGATCTGCAGACCGGTGGTCCCGGCTTCCCCATCGATGAAAATCTTGGCGACCATTGGCTTATCTCCAGTTCGGCAGCGTAAATGGACCTAGCGCATGACGAGGTCAAGACGTGGGCGCCGCCCCTGTTGTCATTGCCTGCCGAGGATGGCAATGCTTTGACCAAGTTGAGCATAGGAGCATCGCCATGACCCCTCATAACCACGCCAAAGCGGGTGACTATGCCGAGGCGGTGCTGCTGCCGGGCGATCCGCTGCGCGCCAAGTGGATTGCCGAAACGTTTTTCGACGACGCCAAGCTGGTCAATTCGGTGCGCAACTGCCTTGGCTATACTGGCACCTGGAAGGGCAAGTCGGTCTCGGTACAGGCCTCGGGCATGGGGCAGCCGTCGCTGGCCATTTACGTGCACGAGCTGATCAACGTCTATGGGGTGAAAACGCTGATCCGCGTCGGCACCTGTGGCGGGCTCAATGCCAAGGTCAAGGTGCGCGACCTGATTCTCGCGCAAGGCGCGTCGACCGACAGCTCCATCGTCAAGGGACGGTTTGGCGCCTTCAATTTTGCGCCCATCGCCGATTTTGAACTGCTCCGTTCGGCGGCCAGCAAGGCCGAGGAAAAGGGCATGCGCTATCACGCCGGCAATATGCTGAGCTCAGACATTTTCTACCATGCCGACGGCATGGCCGGTTACGACAAGCTGCCGGAGCATGGCGTGCTCGGCGTCGAGATGGAGGCCGCAGCGCTGTATACTTTGGCGGCGCGGTTTGGGGTGAAGGCGCTGACGATTTGCACGATGACCGATTGTTTGATCACCAAGGAGGAGATCGACGCGGAGCAACGGCAGACGTCGTTGCGGGATATGGTGGAAGTGGCGCTGGATGTGGCGGTGGAGGGGTAGGAAGAGTCGTTCTGGGTACCCCCACCTGGCCTCCCCCTGATGAGGGGGGAGGGACTTCATCGAGTTTGAAGCTCTATTCAGCCTCGTATGCCGAATGGCACCTCCCGCTTTAAGGGGGAGGCTGGGTGGGGTGTGGTTTAGCCACGATATTGGGGCCAATCGCCCCCTCCCTTGATCCCTCCCCCTCGAGGGGAGGGTGTCGACTGCACACTCACCGAACCGTCATCCACCCCCGCAAAACTCGCCCATATTCTGCCAGGATGGCTGTGCTAACGTGTCCTTAACACTGGGGGCCGTTTCACATGCAATTGAAGCCGAATGCCTATCGCCTGCACGAGACCGTCAAGGGCGTCGAGACGATGACCCGCTTTGCCCTGGCGGTGCTGGCGCTGGCATCGGGCGTTTACACCTACCTGGGCGTGCGCGGTATTCTCGATGGCTCGGCAACCTTCGTGTTCTTTGCCGCCATCATCTATTCGGCGGCCGTGTCGGTCGCCATCTATGCGTTCTGGAGCTTCATGCTGCGGTTTGTGCCGCTGGTCACCAATGGGGTGCAGCGCGTCGGGCTGTTCGTCACCATGGCCATCGGCTGCGTGATGATCGTGGCGATGAGCGCCTGGCTCAATGCGGCAGCACTGGCTGGCTCGGCCGCCACCGAGCAGCATATGGCGATAACGCTGCAGGGCTATGCCGAAGACCTCGACCTGGCCCATTCCAATGCCCTGGCGGCGCAAAGCCTGCTGCCCGACGTGCAGCGCGCGGCTGAGCGCTTCAGCGGCCTCGCCGCCGACGAGCGCGAATCCGGCGCCCTGACCGGCACGACGGGCTCGGGCAGCGTGGTCCAATTGCTGACGCAGATGGGCTCGCAGATGAACCAGCTAGCTGCTACCATTACCGGCAGCCGAGACGAGGTCGCGCTGCAGTTCGAGCAGGGTTCGGCCCGTCTGGCCACCATGCGTGAATTGGTCTCGACGCCGGGAGCCATAGAGCCGCGCGCCGACAGTTTCCAGACCGAGGCAGTGCAGCTTTCCGCAGTGATCGCGGCTTTGCAGCAGACCGGCGTTGCCGCATCGGTGAAGCGTGCTTCGGCTGATTTGAGCGCCGGTTTCATCGCGCCGGTCGCCAACGGCCAAAGCGCCGATCTGATCAATCGACAGGACCAGGTAATGGAAACCGTGCGCGCCTCGGTCGCCGCGCAATCGGCGGCCTTGACCACGGCTGCGGACGAAATCCTCGCCACGCCGGTTGTCGAGCAGCGCCGCTTTGTGCCGCTGTCGAGCGCCGAGGCGGTGATCCGTTACTGGCAGGACTTCATTCCGAGCTGGGCCGGGGCTATTTCCATCGATCTGCTGCCGGTGGTGCTGGTGCTCGTCCTGATGATCGTCAACGACGCCATGCGTAAGGATTCGGAATCGCTGGAGGAGGCCGAGAACATCACCGCCGCCGAAATGTTGCGCGCCATGGCGCTGTTCCGCCAGATGGAGGCTGCTGGCATCGACGTGTCGACCGGCAAGCCCAAACCAGTTCCGGCAGCTGAACTTATCGACCCGCCGGTTGTAGCCGAGATTGCGCCTGACGATGCAACGGTGACGCCAATCGACGCCGCGCAGCGCAAGCGCACCGATGGGCCCCGCCCGGCATGAAAAGCGATGCCAACGCCCGCAGCGCCGGCGGGCCTTTCTATCGCGGCCTGATCGAGCGCATCGCAGCGGTCGATGACGGCAACATCCTACGCGTGGCATTCTTTGCGCTGTTGGCCGGAACCGCCTCGGTGCTGTTCGTCGACTTTCGCGAACTGACCGAGAGCGAGGGCGCGGCCTTGGCCGTGCCGATGCAGCCCATTTTGCCGCCGTTCAATCCGGACGGGCCCGCCGATGGCGCCAATCCCAATGTGACCACCAGCCCGCAACTGCTGGAGCAGCCGCTGGAAATTGCGCTGGGTACCGGCGGCGAACTCAAGCTGACTGGCTCCATCGATGTAGGCTCGGCCGAACGCTTTGCCGACGAGATTGAAGCGCGCGGCGAATACGTCCAGACTGTGGTTCTCGATTCGCCAGGAGGATCGGTTATGGATGCGCTCGCCATCGGCAGTCTGATCCATGACAACGGCCTTGCAACCAAGGTCGCTGCAGGCTCGCTTTGTGCCTCATCCTGCCCGATAATTTTTGCCTCCGGCGCCGAGCGGATCGCCAGCACCGAAGCCGCTATCGGCGTACACCAGATTTATGCAGCTGCGCTCGGCGGCGATGCGCAGGACGCGATGCGCGTTGCCGGCACGGCGATGAGCGGCGCCCAGACTACGACGGCCGAGATCATCACCCACCTGACCAAGACCGGCGTCGATCCGGCACTGTGGCTGCATGCCCTCGAAACGCCGCCGGACCGCCTTTACTATTTCACCCCAGAGGAGATGACGCGTCTCAAGCTTGTCACGGAATTCGTCGAGAATTGAAGTGCCTGCAATGGAACCGGTGGAGGACCGGACCATTACCAAGGGATAATAGACATAATTGGCGGGGAGGCCAAAAATGACTCAACTACATACACTGACACGTCATCGCGACATCCAAAACTGGGTGACCGACCGCCATGGCATTCCGGCTATCGCCCGGGTGCGCAATCGCTTCGGGGAGGAGCGGGCGCAACTCAAGCTCAGCTTCCAGAAACGCAACAAGACACTGATGGCAAGCGAGGATGACGGCATGAGCCCGTGCTCATGGACGGCATGGCTCGCGGAGTTAGATCGGCAGCAACTGGCGCTGCAGGTGGATGTGGCGGCGGACGGGTTCGAACTGGTGGAGCGCCGGTCGAACTAGCGCTGTCCATTTTCCACTTCAGTCGCCACACCCACGATGTCACCCCGGCATTGAGCCGGGGCCCATCCTGAGATGTTGCGTATAGCCGCAAGGTCTATTGTTTGGATCACCTTGCGGCTGCGGTACCATCTCGAGATGGATCCCGGATCAGGTCCGGGATGACATCGAGCTTAGGACTGGCATTGCGGAATCCTTGGGTTCGGGGTCAATAGGCGAAATCCTTGATTGATCCCGAGCCGGCATGACCCGTTCCCAGATTGCCCTTGTACTGCATGCGTTGGCGCTGATTGGCGCCATGTTTGTGCTGGTGCCGAAACTCACTGCGATCGATGGGCCGTATGGTTATCTGCTGTCGCTGGCGTTTTATTGGCTGGTTTTCTGCCTGCCGGTCATTTCACTGCATGTCTGGAAACAGCGGGATGGTCGGCTGTTTTCTGAGCGGCTCGCATGGCGGGACTGGATTGTTCCTGGGCTGCTGTTGCTGCAGGTCGGCGTCATCGGTGCCATTGGCCTGGTACCACATACCGCCCTGCTGACCAGTCACGGCGCCCTACTGGCCACCGCTGTCGCGTTGATCAATGGACCGCTGGAAGAGACCGCGTGGCGGGGCGGCTTCATGACCGAATTTCGCGACAAGCCAAGGCTTGGCTTCTGGCTTGGATGGGTGCTGTTTACCGCCTGGCACATTCCACTGACACTCAGCCACAACGTCAGCTTCGAGGGTGGGTGGATGGCTCTGGTGGGTGGGGCGGCCGTGCTGGGGCTGCTGTGGAGCTGGATCGCCTGGCGCACCGGATCGGTGTTTTGGACTTCGATCGCCCATGTGTTGACCAATATCCTGACCTTCTGGGTGCTGTTCAACGCCAATGGATTCGTGGCGCCTCACCTATAGTCTGGCTTGCGCCCGGCGATAAAATCCCGCTATGTGCGGCAAAGGCGTAACCATCAGTACGGCGAGGAGCACACCGTGGCCACCCATTCCCTATTCCTGTTGCCAGGCGACGGCATCGGCACCGAAATCATGGTCGAAGTCGAAAAGCTCATTAACTGGACCAATAGCGAGCAACTCACCGATTTCTCGACCGACAGCGGCCTTGCCGGCGGCGCCGCCTATGACAAATATCAGGTCGCCATCACCGACGAGGACACCGAAAAGGCCAAGGCGGCTGACGCGGTGATCTTTGGCGCCGTGGGCGGTCCCAAGTGGGACAACGTGCCCTACGAGCACCGCCCCGAGGCGGCCCTGCTGCGTCTGCGCAAGGAAATGGCCGTGTTCGCCAACCTGCGCCCCGCAATCTGCTATCCGGCGTTGGCCGACGCCTCGTCGCTGAAGCGCGAGCTGGTCGAAGGCCTCGATATCTTGATCGTGCGCGAGCTGACCGGCGGCGTGTATTTTGGCGAGCCCAAAACCATTACCGATCTCGGTGAAGGCCAGAAGCGCGCCATCGACACCCAGGTTTACGAGACGTATGAAATCGACCGTATCGCCCGCGTCGCGTTTGATCTGGCACGCACCCGCAACAACAAGGTGCATTCGGCCGACAAGAAGAACGTCATGAAATCCGGCGTGCTGTGGGACGAAGTGGTCAAGGGCATCGGCAAGGATTATCCCGATGTCGAACTGCACCACATCCTCGCTGACAATGCCGCGATGCAGCTGGTGCGAAACCCCAAGCAGTTCGACGTCATGGTCACCGATAACCTGTTCGGGGACATCCTCAGCGACGTCGCCGCCATGCTGACCGGCTCGCTCGGCATGCTGCCGTCCGCCTCGCTCGGCGCGCCCGATGCGGCCACCGGCAAGCGCAAGGCGTTCTACGAGCCCGTACACGGCTCGGCGCCCGACATTGCCGGCAAGGGCATCGCCAACCCGATCGCCATGATCGCGTCGGTGGCGATGGCATTGCGCTATTCGTTTGGACAGATCGAGCTGGCGACCAAGATCGAGAACGCCATTTCGGCGGTGTTGAGCGATGGGTTGAGGACTGGGGATATCGCCCAGGACAACCGCAAGACCGTCGGCACCGAAGAAATGGGCGCGGCGATTTTGGCCAAGCTGAAGGCTTAGCTGGCTTTGTACCGCGTAAGCGGCGACAAGAAGGACTTCAGGACATCGAAGTCCTTCACATCGCCGAAGCTGGCAGCAGACATGTCCGATGGATCAAAGACCACCGCGACGTCTTCACTGCCCAACACAGCAAATGCGCGCTTAGCAAACGAATTGGTGTCGAGGCCTGACTCGACTAAGAAGAACGATGTGGTGCGGTCCCAATATCCGAGACCGTCTTCACGGACATTGTCAATTAGACGTTGACGCCGCTCATCGTAAGTCTTGTTGCCAATGATTTTGTTCGCGATCGTGAACGTTACGCAATAGACGGACATCTTGAGACCTGTGGTTATGGAACATATAGCGAACATGCTCCTGAGTCTCTCAAAGAGTCAATGAAACGTAAAAAAGCCCCGGTGTTTCCACCGGGGCTTTTCATTGTGGCTTGCGCCTGGAGCTTACTCGGCAGCGGCTTCTTCAGTGGCTGGAGCTTCTTCCTTGGGGGCGTTCCTGGCTTCTTCGGCAGCAGCAACCTTGGCAGCACGCTCGTCGGCGCGGGCAGTAGCCTTTTCGCCGGGGATAGCCTTTTCAGGGTTGTTGCGCGCTTCGCGCTTCAGCAGGCCGGCAACGTCGAGGAAACGCAGCACGCGGTCGGTTGGCTGGGCGCCGACTTCGAGCCAATGCTTGGCACGCTCGGTGTTCAGTACGACGCGGCCTTCGTTGTCCTTGGCCAGCAGCGGGTTGAACGTGCCCAGCTTCTCGATGAAGCGGCCATCGCGGGGCGAACGGGCATCGGCAACGACGATGTGGTAGAATGGGCGCTTCTTGGTGCCACCACGGGCAAGACGGAGTTTCAGGGCCATTTTGGTATCCTAGGTTTTGGTTGAACGATTATTTCTTCTTGCCCAGGCCGGGGAGGCCGGGGAAACGGGGAGCGCCACCCAGACCGGGCAGACCCGATCCGGAGGACTTGAACAGGGCGCCGACATCGCTGGGCAGCTTTTCGGCAAGCTGGGGCGTCTGCACCGAAGGCAGGCCCTTGAGCTGATTGGGATCTATGCCGGCCTGGCGGGCCATGGCTTCGAGCTGCGCGGGGTCCATCTTGGACATATCGGGCATGCCGCCGAGCATGCTGCCCATTTTGCCGCCGAACATGCCGCCAAGCGCGCCCATGCCGCCCTTGGAGACCTTTTTCATCATATCCGCCATCTGGCGGTGTTGCTTGGCGAGCTTGTTGATCTCCGAAACTTCGACGCCTGCGCCGGCAGCTATACGCTTGCGGCGGCTGGCATTGAGCAGATCGGGCTCGGCGCGCTCTTTTTTCGTCATCGAGTTGATTATGGCGATCTGGCGATCGAACACCTTTTCGTCGACGTTGGAATTGGCCATGGCCTTCTTGATCTGGCCCATGCCGGGCATCATGC
>NZ_LAPV01000093.1 GCF_000971275.1 Devosia psychrophila
AGGCCCATATTGCCGGTGGCCGTCTCTCGGTACGCTGCGCCCTCTACATGGCGAGCCTCTCCGCCATCCGCGCCAATCCCCCGATCCGAGACTTCTACCAGCGCCTGCGCGACCAGGGAAAACCCGGTAAGCTCGCCATCGTCGCCGCCATGCGCAAACTCATCACCACAGCCAACGCCGTCATCGCCAACGATGCACCATGGAAGGGCAAAAGCGATTGACATCAAACACGGTTGCTCAGGGGGAGGCTAGGTGGGGGTATCCCAACAAAGACTCACTTCGCCGCACCCCGCCACATTGACCTCCCGGCGTTTCTCCACCATGGTGCGGACGACTGCGGGAGAGACTGGATTTACTCCAGCGCCGAAGGAGCAACCGCCCCGGAAACTCTCAGGCAAACGGACCGCAGCCGGCCGACAACTCTGGAAAGCGGACCGGTGCATTGCGCGGTCCCACCGAAGGAGCAACCAGCGCTCAGCTGGGAAATCTCTCAGGTGTCGAGGACAGAGGGGGCACGGAATTCGCCGCAGGGCGAGTGTAGTCGTGTCGCCTTGTTCTTAAATCCGGGATGTGTTGATGGCCGAAACCTCGCCCACAAACCTCAAGACCACGCCGCTTTATGAGCAGCACCTCGCCGCCAATGGCCGCATGGTGCCGTTCGGCGGATATTCTCTCCCCGTGCAGTACCCGTCGGGCATCATGACGGAACACAAATGGTGCCGCGAGCATGCGGGGCTGTTCGATGTTTCGCATATGGGACCGAGTTTTCTTCTGCTCAACAATCCCAGCGGCGATGCGGAAGCTGACCACGCCGCGGTCGCAGCGATCATCGAGCCGCTGATCTGTGGCGATATTGCTGGCCTCAAGCCCGGCCAAATTCGCTACACCCTACTGCTCAACGAGACCGGCGGCGTCATCGACGACCTGATGGTCGGCCGCTCACCGCTTGTAGGCGGCGCGCTCTATGTCGTGGTCAATGCCGGGACCAAGGATGGCGACTTCGCCCGTATCGAGGCAGCAGCCGGGGACAAGGCCAAGCTCACCCGGGCCGATGCCGACAACGCGCTGCTGGCGCTGCAGGGCCCGGAAGCCGTTGCCGTGATGACTGCGCTTGCCCCCGGCGCCGAACGGCTCGGCTTCATGCAATACGCGTCGTTCGATTTTGCTGGCGAGAAGATCACGGTCGCCCGCTCCGGCTACACCGGCGAGGACGGTTTCGAGATCCTCGTCCCCAACGCCGTTGCCGCCACGCTGTGGGATGCCCTGCTGGCTGACGAGCGCGTCAAGCCGATTGGCCTCGGTGCCCGTGACAGCCTCCGCCTCGAAGCCGGGCTACCGCTTTATGGCCACGACCTCGACGATACCATTTCTCCCATCGAAGCCGGTCTCGGCTTCGCCGTCTCCAAGCGCCGCCGCGAGGCCGCCGACTTTCCCGGCGCCGCCCGCATTCTCGCCGAGCGCGAGGGCAAGCTCAGCCGCATTCGCGTGGGCCTGATCGTCGAAGGTGCCCCTGCCCGCGAAGGCGCCGAAATCCTTGACGCCTCGGGAACTGCCATTGGCGTCGTCACCAGCGGCGGCTTTGCGCCATCGCTGGGCAAGGCCATCGCGCTGGGCTTCGTGCCGCCCGCTTATGCCGAGCATGGCAGCAAGCTACAGGTCTCGGTCCGCGGCCGCGCCCAACCGGCCGAAGTGGTGCCTACTCCCTTCGTGCCCCATCGTTATTTCCGCCAGCCCAAAGCCAGTTGAGAGACCTGCCATGACCACCAAGTTCACTCCTGACCACGAGTATATCCGCGTCGAAGGTTCGACCGGCATCGTCGGCATCACCCCCTTTGCACAAGAAGCACTGGGTGACATCGTCTTCGTCGAACTGCCCGCCGTCGGCAAAGTCCTCAAGAAGGGCGACGAAGCTGCTGTCGTCGAATCCGTGAAAGCGGCTTCCGAAATCTACGCTCCCGTTTCGGGCACCGTCACCGCGATCAATGAAGAACTCACCGTCAATCCCGGCCTGATCAATGCCGATCCCGAAGCCGGTGGCTGGATCTACAAGATCGCCATAGCCGACGCAGCCGACCTCGACGGCCTGCTCGATTCCGACGCCTACGCCGAGCTGACGCTTTAACGCGATTTCATCAGAGCCCTCATGGTGAGCCCGTCGAACCACGGGGGCGGTGAACTCAGTGCCTCAACCCTCGTCCTTCGACAGGCTCAGGATGAGGTTTGATCAAACATCCAACTAGGCCATTGCCCATGCGCTATCTCCCCCATTCCGCAGCCGAACGCGCCGAAATGCTTGGCGTAATCGGCGCGGCCGATATCGATGCCCTGTTCAGCGCCGTGCCCGCCCGGGCGCTCAAGAATTTCGATCTCGGCCTGCCCGCCCATAGCCCAGAATTCCTGGTCGAAACGCATATGAAGGCGCTGTCCGCCAAGAACCATGCGGGTGCCGATGGCCCTTTCTTCGTCGGCGCTGGCGCCTATCGCCATCATGTGCCGGCCACGGTCGATCACCTGATCCAGCGCTCGGAGTGGCTCACGGCCTATACGCCGTACCAGCCGGAAATCTCGCAGGGCACCCTGCAGATGCTGTTCGAATTCCAGACCCAGGTGGCCAAGCTCACCGGCATGGATGTGGCCAATGCGTCGCTGTATGACGGCTCGACCGGCACCGCCGAGGCCGTGCTGATGGCGCGGCGCCTGACCAAGCGCAACAAGATCGTGCTGTCGGGCGGGTTGCATCCGCATTACCGCGACGTGGTGAAGGCCTATCTCAAGGACGACGCCGACCTCGAATGCCTGTCCGCCTCGCCGGAAGGCCAGGGCGACATTCTCGATCACATCGACGATCAGACCGCCGCCATCGTGATCCAGACGCCGGACTTCTACGGCCACCTGCGCAACATGAAGACCGCAGCCGACGCAGCCCATGCGAAGGGTGCGCTGCTGATCGTCGTGATCACCGAAGTCGTCTCGCTCGGCCTGCTCGAAGCCCCCGGCGCGCTGGGTGCCGATATCGTGGTGGCCGAGGGTCAGTCGATCGGCAATGCGCTCAATTTCGGCGGCCCCTATCTCGGCCTGATGGCGACCCGCAAGGAGTTCATCCGCCAGATGCCGGGCCGCCTGTGTGGCGAAACCGTCGATGCCGAGGGGCAGCGTGGTTTCGTGCTGACGCTATCGACGCGCGAGCAGCATATCCGCCGCGAAAAGGCGACGAGCAATATCTGCACCAATTCGGGACTCTGTGCGCTGGCCTTCTCGATCCACATGGCGCTGCTGGGCGAAGCCGGGTTCACCCGCCTTGCCCGCCTCAACCATGCCAATGCCTGCAAGCTGGCGGATGCGCTGGCGGCCGTGCCGGGCGTCGAGGTGCTCAACGACAGCTTCTTTAACGAAATGACCATTCGCACCTCTAGGCCCGCCGCGGCGCTGATCGAACGTCTCGCCGCACGCGGCATTCTCGGCGGCGTGCCGGTCAGCCGGCTCGAGCCAAAAGACCCGACGGTGGCCAACCTGATCGTGCTGGCCGCCACTGAACTCACCACCGATGCTGATATCGCTGCGCTCTGCGCCGCTCTTTCGGAGGAACTGGCATGAGCATGAACAATCAGGGCCGTCCCACTGGCGTCGGCACTTCCGGCTTTGCCTCGACCTCCGGTTCGTCGCTGCTGCCCAATGAGCCATTGCTGTTCGAGATTGGCGACACCGAGCATTCCGGCGTCGACCTGCCTGACGTCACCATCACCATGGACCGTCTCGGCGGCTTCGAGCGCAAGACGCCGTTGGATTTGGCGGGGCTGACCGAGCCCGAGGCTATGCGCCATTATGTGCGCCTGTCGCGCCTCAACCACTCAATCGACTCGGGCATGTATCCGCTCGGTTCGTGCACCATGAAGCACAATCCGCGCCTCAACGAGAAGATGGCCCGCCTGCCCGGCTTCTCGGATATCCACCCGCTGCAGCCGACCTCGACTGTGCAGGGCGCGCTGGAGCTGATGAACGAGCTTTCGCACTGGCTGATGACACTGACCAATACCGCGGCAGTGGCGCTGACACCAAAGGCCGGCGCGCATGGCGAATTGCTCGGCATGATGGCGATAAAGGCAGCGCAAGATGCGGCCGGCCAGAGCCATCGCACGGTGGTGCTGGTGCCGGAAAGCGCGCATGGCACCAATCCGGCGACGGCGGCCTTCCTTGGCTATTCGGTTAAGCCGATCCCGGCCCGCGCCGATGGCACCGTCGACGTGCAGGCTGTCAAGGATGCGCTGTCACCCGAAGTAGCGGCGATCATGCTGACCAATCCCAACACTTGCGGCCTGTTCGAGCCCCAGGTGATCGAGATCGCCGAAGCGGTGCATGCGGCCGGGGCGTTCTTCTACTGCGACGGCGCCAACTTCAACGCCATCATGGGCGTAGTGCGGCCGGGCGATCTCGGCATCGATGCCATGCATATCAACCTGCACAAGACTTTCTCGACGCCACACGGCGGCGGCGGTCCGGGCGCAGGTCCCGTCGTCCTGTCGGCAGCGCTGGCGCCGTTTGCGCCGGTGCCATTCGTGCGCAAGGGCAGCGATGGGCTTGAACTGGTCGAGCACGCCGAAGATGAAGCACTTGGCCGCATCACTGCCTTCCAGGGCCAGATGGGCATGTACGTCCGGGCGCTGACCTATATGCTGAGCCACGGTGGGGATGGCCTGGCGCAAGCGGCGCAGGATGCGGTGCTCAATGCCAATTACATCAAGGCTCGCCTGCAGCACGTCTTCTCGGTGCCGTTCAACGACTATCCCACCATGCACGAAGCGCTGTTTGACGACACGTTCCTCGCCGGTACCGGCGTCACTACGCTGGATTTCGCCAAGGCGCTGATCGACGAGGGTTTTCACCCGATGACCATGTATTTCCCGCTGGTCGTGCACGGCGCCATGCTGATCGAGCCGACCGAAAGTGAGAGCAAACAGACGCTGGATCGCTTCTGCGACGTGATGGAAGAACTGGCCCTCGATGCCAAGTCCGGCAACGCGGCGCGTTTCACGTCGGCGCCGCTCAATGCCCCACGCCGCCGACTGGATGAGACCCGCGCTGCCCGCTCGCCGATCCTGAAGTGGGAACGGCCAGTGGAAGCGATGAAGGCTGCGGAATAGCGACAAACTCCATCTGTAGCCTCCCCCTTGCGGGGAGGGTTAGGGAGAGGGGTGTTTAGCCCCGATACCGTGGCTCTCACACCCCCACCCAACCTCCCCCGTCGAGGGGGAGGTGCCGGCCGGCGTATCTGGCCAGATCGAGCAAAAATCAAAAAGCCCGCGGACTTATCCGCGGGCCTTTGATTGAGCGATGATGCAGCAATTACCCGCGGGTATCGAAACCAACCCAGATCGTGATCTCTTCGCCGCCAAGATAAGGGATGGCGACGTTTTCCAGCACCTTTACGAACTCAGCCGACCGGGCCGGCGCGACGATGGAAACTGGAATGGTGTGCTTTTCGGAGAATACCGCCTGCCCGTCACGCTCGACGGCGAAGCGGATCGGCGCGTTGACCGTGGCTTGCGTCCCTGCGGGGCCGAGCAATACGCGGCCCTCGACGCCCATGTTGACGGTGATCAAGCCGTTGGACACCACGCAATTGCGCGAGGTCTCGTCGATGACGCCCTGATATTGCAGCGCCTTGGGATCGCCGGTGCGGCCATTGCCATAATAGAACATCGCCTCGCTGCCGGCCCGCACGCGAATCTGCGGGCAGGTGGTGGCGATCGCCGGGAGCGCATTGGTCTGCGCCTGGGCTACGGCGGCCGGGCTGGCGGTGGCGTTCTGCAGCTGCTGGGTCTGTGCGGCATTGCCGCTACCAAACAGGCCGCCCATCGAGCAGGCGGCCAGCAGGGTTGCCGTCGCGGTTGCAGCCGAAAGGCGCAGCACTGAGGAAAGGATGTGGTTCATCGAGTATCTCCTGACGCGGACACTAGCTTCTGGCGGCTTCGAGCGCCATGAGAATGGCTGGAGCGCCGCTGGCATTCACGCCCGGCGCGTCTTCGACGAGAACGGCATCGGCGATGCCTTCACGAATGATCATGGCGGTGCGGGCAAAACGCCTGCCCATGCCGGCGCCGGAATAATCCTTGGCGAGTCCCATTGCCTCGGCCAGATCGCCATTGCCGTCGGCCAGGAAGTCGATGTCGCCAATGGCGCCAGATGCTTCCGCCCAGGCACGCATCACATGGGCGTCATTGACCGAGGCGCAGACGACGCGGTCGACACCCGCTGCGCGCAGCTTGGTGATGTTGGCGACAAAGCCCGGCAGGTGATTGACGTGGCAGGTTGGGGTGAAGGCCCCCGGCACGGCAAAGAACACCACGGTTCCGGTTCCCAGCACGACGTCGCTCGTCGTATCGGTCGTGCCCTCGGCATTGACCAGCTTAACCGGGACAGAGGGGACCGGACTGCCGTGATCGATCATGAATGATTTGCCCTGCCCTGTGCCACCGTGCGGCGGTCTTTTTGTCTGTAGTGCATTGGGGATAAGGGGCTTTCACGTCACCGACAAGGCCTAATGGCCTTTTCCCCTCGCTGCGCTCACTCAGTCGCCGGCACCGTAACGGTCCGCGTAACTTCGAAAGCCCCCATCCCGGTCAGGAAGGTGAGCTGAACCGCCTGGTTTTCCAAGTCGATAGCATCACTTTTACCCAGGATTGGAATGAGCACTAGGTTTGGTTCTGGGCTTTTTTGCGGCGTGCCGAACAGTGGCCCGCCATCCGGCATGGCGGCGATCATTGAGGCGGGATCAAGATCGGGATCGGTGACATAAACGGCCAGCATGGCGTCGTCCGCCATGAGTTCGACCTTGCCGATCGGCTGCGGATCATCATGCCATTCGATCGGCGCCATTGCCAGGGCCTGCTTGATGCGCAGGCCATTGGGACGATCCGGCTCCGCGTCCTGCAGCGGCAAGGAAAAATGCGCTTGCGCCGGCAGGCAAATATCGGAGCAGACGCCCAGCATGGCATCGATCTCGGCATGCGGCTGGCCCGGCTCGACGGACACTTCGACAGGCAACACGGTGGGGCCGAGATAGACGTAATCGAGATAGTCTTCGGTGTCCTGCCGTGTCGGATAGGGCCAGACGATCTCGTGGCCCAGCACGCCGGTCGAAGCCGCAAAGTCCAGCACAGTGGGCAGGCCGGTATCGCCCGGCACCCGCCAATAGGTCTTGCTGGTATCGGGCATGTCGATTTCGAGACCCAGCAACGTCTTGCCGTCAGCATTGATATGGCCGCTGCTGATCAAGCGAAGCTTTACCCCCGGCGCCACTTCCTGCCACGGCGTTTCGCCCGCTGAAACGGGCGCGACCAGCATGGCAATGGCACCGAAGAAGAATGGAATGCGCATGGTGGAGCCATTAGCGCAGGATGGGGTTTAGAAATAGCTGACATCCCATCATGCCTTCGTGATGTCGCTGCCAACTTGGCAGCGCGCGCTGCAATCCCTACAATCACCCGATGACATCGCTCGAAGGCCAATTCCTGATCGCCATGCCCGACATGGACGACGACCGCTTTGCAGAAAGCGTCATTCTCCTCGTTGGCCACGGGGACGAAGGCGCCATGGGGCTCGTGGTCAATCATGAGCTGGCAAACCTGCGTTTTGCCGACATTCTCGATGAACTCGATCTCGGCGATCCCGACGCGGTGATCCGCCTGCCCGATTCCATCCGCCAGCGCGTCGTGATGCGCGGCGGCCCGGTGGAAAAAGGCCGCGGCTTCGTGCTGCACTCGCCCGACTACACCAGCGGCAACACTTATCCCGTCACTGGCGGCATCTGTCTGACGGCGACTGTCGATATCCTCAAAGCCATGGCCTTCGGCCCTGCTCCGCGCTCGGCGATGTTTGCCCTGGGCTGCTGCGGCTGGAGCGCCGGCCAGCTGGAATCCGAGATCATAGACAACGGCTGGCTCACCGCCCCTTTCACCCGCGAACTGCTATTCGATACGCCAGTGGAAGATCGCTACGAGGCAGCACTGGCAAGCCTGCACATCACCCGGGCTACCCTCAGCCCCGACGCGGGACATGCGTAAGTAAGACGACCCGACAAGGGTCTCTTACTTCGCCAGTTGCGCCGCCAACTGCTTGGCGAATTCCGGCGCGGTCATTGCCGCGCCGAAGGCGAAGCCCTGGCCTAGCCGGCAATCGAGCTGCTTTAAACGTTCAATTTCACTCGGCGTTTCCACACCCTCGGCAATCACCGACAGGCCAAGTTCATGCGCCAGGGCTACGATGGCGCGAATGATCGGGACCTGCGTGTGGCCGGGCCCGCTGTTGTCATTGATGGTGACGAAATCGGCCGGGATTTTGATGGTGTCGAACGGGAACCGGTGCAAATAGCTCAGCGACGAGTGGCCGGTGCCGAAATCATCCAGCGCCAGCCCGAGCCCCATGCTGCGCAGCGCGTCGAGCATGTAAGCGGAATGTTCCGGATTGGTCATCACCTGCGACTCTGTCAGCTCCAGCTTGAGATGGCTGGCGATGCCCGGATTCTGCTCGATCACCGCCCGCATTTCGTTGAGCAGGTTCTTGGCCGCCAGCTGGCTGGGCGACATGTTGACCGAGATGAAGAACTCTTCGGACAGGCCGGGCATTGTCGTCATCCAGTCACGCATCTGGAATGCCGCCTGTTCGAAGGCGATGCGTCCCAGGCGCTCAATTTGGCCTGAACGTTCGGCAAGTGCGATGAATTCGGTTGGCGCCACTGGGCCGCGCGTCGGGTGCAGCCAGCGCATCAGCGCCTCGGCTCCGGCGATCTTGCCCGAAATCATGTCCATGACGGGCTGGAACTGTACCTGCAATTCGCCCTGCGACATGCCGCGTTCGAGGTCTTCCTCGCTGGCGCGGTTGTAGGCGGCAATGGAACGGGCCGAGGCGCGATAGGCCTCAATGCGATCGCCGCCCAGCCGCTTGGCGTAGTACATCGCCAGTTCGGCATCGCGCAGCACATCAGCGGCGGTGGCCGGATTGCTGTCGTAGATGGTGACGCCGATGGAAGCCGACAGCGTCAGGTCGCGGTCGCCGAAATTGAACGGTGCCTTCAGCGCCTTGCGTATCTGCTCGGCGGTCTCGGCAATCTTGCCGGCGGCCTGTTCGGAGGCGAGGATCACTGCAAACTGGTCGCCAGTGACGCGGGCAACGGTATCCAGTGGCCGCATGATGCGGGCAATGCGGCGTGAAATCGCCAGCAGCACCGAATCGGCCGCCGAATGACCGATGCGCTCTTCGAGCTCCATGAAGCGGTCGATATCGATCAGGAACACCGCAGGCTTGGTGCCGCCGGGCGTGCGGGCCCGCACCAGGGCGCGCTCCAGCCGGTCTAGGAACAGCATGCGGTTGGGCAGGCCGGTCAGGCTGTCGTGCACGGCGTCATGCAGCAGCCGTTCGCGCGAGGCGCGGTCTTCGGTGACGTCCTGTAGAGTGCCGACGATGCGGTTGACCTGGCCGTCGCCGCCCAGCACTGGCTTCACCCGCATGCGGAAGCTGCGATAGCTGCCATCGTGGCTGGCGATGCGCATGTCGGCGGAAACCTTGCCGCGGCGCAGTTCGACCAGCGTATCGAAGGCAGTGCGGAAGCGGTCGCGGTCGTCGGGATGGACGCGGTCGAGCCAGCGCTTGATGGCGCCGCGCAAGGCACCACGCTTCTCGCCTAGGCGCGTCGCCAGTTCGTCGCTGACCGAAACGCGGTCTCGCTCGATATTCCAGTCGAAGACGAAGTCGCCCGAGCCGGTCAGCGCCAAGGCGCGGCGCTCGACTTCCGACAGCGTGCCGATCGACACCTGCCCTTCCGAGAAGGCGTGCTGCACCGCGGTAAAGCCGAGCAACATGACGATAAGCACGAGGCCGCCACCCACGGCGGGCTGCGCCACATCGTTGGAGACCTGGCCGGATAGCACCAGCCAGGAATAGAACAGCCAGGCAATCAGGATGATCCATGTCGGCACCAGCAGCACAGCGCGATCATAGCCGCGCAAAGCCAGCAGCAGGATCAGGAAAAAGCCGGAGACGCCGAGCAGCGCCAGCACCAGCCGCGCGATCGAGGCCGCGATGGCAGGCTGGAAAAAGGCAAAGCCGAACAGCGCCAGAAAAAGTGCCGCCAGCCCAAGCGCCAGATGGATGAAGCGCAGATGCCATCGGTGCAGATTGAGATAGATGAACAGAAATCCGGCCAGGGTCGTCGCTATGCCCGCCTCCGCCGCAGCACGCAGAGGTTGCACGCCGCCCGCCGGCAGGCCGAGAATTCGTCCCAGCACGCCAAAATCGATCAGCAGATAGGCCAACACGGCCCAGGCAAAGGCCGCCGTGGCAGGGAACACGCCGCGCCCCTTAACCACGAACATGATGGTGAGAAATATCGCAGCCAGCGAGGCGACGCCCAGTACCACGCCGCGGAACAGCGTGAACGAGTTCACGTAGTCGCGGTACGCGTTGGGCTGCCACAAATACAGCTCGGGCAGTTCGGCGCCGGCCAGTTCGGCCACGAAGGTCACCGTGGCGCCGGGGTCGAGCGTGACTTCGAACACGTCGGCTTCACTGTCGACCAGGCGCACCGGACGAATGCCAGCGCTCGGGGTAAGGGCGCTAAGCCGTTCATCACCCAGATCGGGCTGGAAAATGCCGGAGCCCGGCAGGCGGAAGAATGGCGCGACGAGCAGGCGCTCGATCTGTTGGTCGCCTTCGTTGCGCAAGGCGAACAGTGCAAAGTTGGGCGTAGTGCCCTGCTGGCTGGCCAAAACTTCGATGCGACGGATGATGCCGTCTTCACCCGGAGCAGTGGATAACTGCACGCGTCCCTCTGGACCGGGTTGGATCTCTACCACGTCGCTCAGATTGACGGCGTTGACGTCTTCTGGGACGGAGATGACTTCAAAAGCGGCGGCTGGGGCCATGGCGCCCAGCGCGAACGCAAGACACATCGCAAGTGCAAAGAGGTGGCGCATCAGGGGCGATTATATCCTGCGATAGGCTTCATTGTGGCAACGTCCAAAGCGATGGTCGAAACAAGTGACCACACGTTGCGACGGCATCCTCTTGGCGGGAGCACGCTTTGGTAGCGGGGATTGACGCTTACGACAAGGTTAGCAGACTGTTGCCGAATGGCCACAAGGTTTAAACGCGACGGCCGGTGTAGCGGCAAATCTCGTAGCGCTCCCTGGTCAGACCGAATAGCACATGGTCTTCCCAGCGGCCGTCGATCTGCAGGTAGCTCTCGGAAAACCCTTCCTCGACGAAGTGGTTTTTTTCCAGCACGCGGCGAGACGGTACATTTCCCGGCAGGAAAGCCGCATGGATTCGATGCAGGTCGAGGGTGTCGAACACGAATGGCAAGCTGGCGGCGACCGCCTCGCTCATCAGGCCCTTGCCGGCAAACTGCTGGCCCATCCAATAGCCCAGGTTGACGAATTGGGCTGCTCTGCGCCGAATATTGGACAGCGTTACGCCGCCCACCAGCGTTTGCTGGCCGCCATCGGTCAGGAAAATGAAGAAGGAGTAGTCTGTCCCCTCCTCCGCCTCTACGCGAGCGCGCTTGACCCGCATGGCGAAGACGCGGCGCCCCAGATCGGCTTCAGTCCAGCGCGGCTCGAACGGCTTCAGGAAATCGCGGCTGGAATGCCGCAGCTGGTACCAGGCATCGTAATCGCTCATCTGCGGCAGGCGCAGCATGACGCGCTGCCCGCGCAGCGCGATCGGGGGAGCGGAGGATGACCAGGGCCACAGCATGTTGGAATAGTGGCCTCAGCGCTTCAGGTAGTCGCTGATGGCGCCCAGATCGGGCAGATTGCCGATTGGCCCGATACCCGCTACCGTTGGCAATCCTTGCGTGAAAATCCGTTCGGCCACTTCCTGCACGCGCTGGGTGGTGATCGCATTGATGCGTTCCACCGTCTCCAGCATCGGAATGGGGCGGCCCCACAGGATCTGCTGGCGGGCAAGCTGTCCGGCGCGTGCCGACGGGCTTTCCAGTGACATCAGCAGGCCTGCGCGGATCTGGTTGCGGACGCGGATCACTTCGTCGTCCGTGATGCTTTCAGTTGCGCGCTTGAGCTCGTCGAGCACCACGGGGACCAGGTCGGCCACCTCATCCTCGCCAGTCGCTGCCGCAACGCCGAACACGCCGCTATCGGCGAAAGCCCAGTGGAAGGAATAAACCGAGTAGCACAGGCCGCGCTTCTCACGGACTTCCTGGAACAGGCGCGAGCTCATGCCGCCGCCCAAAATCGAAGCCAGCACCTGCGCTGCATAGAAGCCATCAGCATTATAGGCACGGCCTTCAAAGCCGATAACAATGTGGGCCTGCTCGTGTTCGGAGATCAGCCGCTCTTCGCCACCCTGATACTCGGCGCGCTGCGGCGCCGGGGCGCCATTGAGTTTGAGGTCGGCAAAACGTTCGCGCGCCACTTCGACCAAGCCTTCATGATCGACGCTGCCGGCGGCGGCGATGACCATGTGGTCGCCGACATAGTTGCGGTTCATGTATTTGCGGACGGTGTCGGAGGTGATGTCGCGCACCGAATCGACTGTGCCCAGAATGGTGCGCCCGATCGGCTGGGTCGGGAAGGCCGCGGCTTGGAACAGGTCGAAGACATGATCGTCAGGGTTGTCGCGAGCCGCGCCGATTTCCTGGACGATGACCTGCTTTTCGCGGGTCAGTTCGTCTTCGTCGAACAAGGAATTTTGCAGAATGTCCGACAGGATATCGGCGGCCAGCACCACATCGTCCTTCAGCACGCGGGCGAAATAGCCAGTGTGCTCGATCGAGGTCGCGGCATTGAGATCGCCACCCACATTCTCGATGGCTTCGGCAATCTGCAACGAGGTGCGTGAGGTGGTGCCCTTGAAGGCCATGTGCTCGAGCAGGTGCGAAATGCCATGCTCATTCTTGCGCTCGCTGCGGGCGCCGGCTTTCACCCAGACGCCGAGCGATGCACTTTCCAGATGCGGCATGTCGTCGGTGAGCACCACCATGCCGTTGTCCAGGGTCGTCGATTGTACGCTCACGCTAGGCTCCTCCCCGAGGCCTGGCGGTCGTGCGACCGCCGGCACCCGAATGCGTCAGGCAGCGCGCGTACGCGCTGAAATGAAATCTTCGACCGCAGACTGGTCGTTGGCAAGGACGCTGAAGCGTTCCTCGCGCGCATGCAAATCGGCTAGCCAGGTCGGAAGCGATGGTTCAAACCCAGTCGCTTCGTGCACGGCGGCCGGAAATTTTGCCGGATGGGCGGTGCCAAGGGTAATCATCGGCGTCGCGCCATGGGCCTGATGACGGGCAACGCTGACGCCGACCGCTGTATGCGGATCGAGCAGATAGCCCGCCGCCTTCAGCGTCATCGAAATCGTCGCCTTGGTCTCGGCCTCGCCGGCAGTGCCGGCAGCGAAGTCGCGGCGGATGGCGGCCAGTGCGTTGTCGGGCACGGCAAAACCGCCCGATTGCTTGAGGCCGTCCATCATGCGCAAAACGGCCGATGCATCGCGCCCGGCGCTCTCGAACAGCAGGCGTTCAAAATTGGACGAGATCTGGATGTCCATCGATGGGCTGATGGTGGTTGCCACGCCGTTCATTTCGTAGCGGCCGGTGTCGATGGTGCGGCGAAGGATGTCGTTGGCGTTGGTGGCGATGATCAGCTTTTCGATCGGCAGGCCCATGGCCTTGGCGCAATAGCCAGCAAAGACGTCGCCGAAATTACCGGTCGGCACGGTGAAACTGACCTTGCGATGCGCGCTACCAAGCGAAACCGCCGCGGTGAAGTAATAGACGATCTGCGCGACGATGCGGCCCCAGTTGATTGAGTTGACGCCCGACAGGCGTACGCGGTCACGGAACTTGTGGTTGTTGAACATCGCCTTGACGATATTCTGGCAGTCATCGAACGTGCCATCCACGGCGATATTGTGGACGTTGGGGTCGAGCACCGTGGTCATCTGCCGGCGCTGCACCACCGAGGTGCGGCCCTGCGGATGCAGGATGAAAATGTCTGTGGTGTCGCGGCCGCGGAACGCTTCGATGGCAGCAGAGCCGGTGTCGCCCGAGGTGGCGCCGACGATGGTCGCCTTGAGGCTCCGCTCGAGCAGGATGTGGTCCATCACCCGGCTGAGGAACTGCATGGCGACGTCCTTGAACGCCAGGGTCGGCCCGTGGAACAGCTCCAGTACGAAGTGATTTGGCTCAAGCTCGACCAGCGGCGTCACCGACGGATGGCGGAACACGGCATAAGATTCGTTGAGGATGGCCTTGAGCTTGGCGGGCGCGATTTCGTCGCCGACGAAGCGACTGATGATTGCATAGGCCACGTCGGCATAAGGCTTGCCGGCAAAACTGGCGATTTCGTCGGCGCTGATCTGGGGCCAGGTCTGGGGCACATATAGCCCGCCATCGGAAGCCAGACCCGCCAGAAGTGCGTCGGAGAAGCCAAGCACGGGCGCCTGGCCGCGCGTAGAGACAAACTGCATTCGGGAAAAGTGCCCTTTTAGAATTGTTGCAACCTAGTCAAACAGGCGCTGAACCGCAAGTTTGCTGGCTCAGCCCTTGCGGTCTGACCGTTCACGAATGATCCAGAAGCCCAGCATGACCACTGCGACGATGGCAAAGCCGTACCAAGTGTAGGCATAGCCGAGATGGTTGTTGGGGAATTCGACGACGGTCTCGCCGCCCTGCGGAAGCTCGCCGGGAGCGCTGGCGGGTAGATCGACGTAGAAGGGCGCAATGGGCGCCAGCGCCGGATCGACCATGGCGGCAAGTCGCACCGGGTCGCGCACCCATTCGATGCGGTCCGAGGTATTGGGGCCGGGCGTCACGAAGCCGGCCTTTTCGCCGGGACGGAACAGGCCGGAAATGGTCACCTGTGCATCGCCATTGTCGCCATCAGCTATGGCGGCTTCCTGGAAGTCTTCCGGGATGAAACCACGGTTGATGAAGACTGTGCCACCATTCGCCAGCACGAACGGCGTTACCACCCAGAAGCCGGGACCGGAAGCCGGACCGCGACCGTCGAGCAGGCTTGTAAACACCGTGACGGTCTGATTGTAGCGGAAGCTGCCGGTTAGCGAGACCGGCTGGAAGTTGAGCGCTTCGAGATCAAGGCTTGCCCATTCGGTCGATGGCGGCACAGGAATGGGATCGGCATGCAGCCGCGCATCGACCGCCGCGATCAGCGCTTCCTTCTCGGCCAGCCGGTGCATTTGCCAGTTGCCCAGCCAGACGCAAGTGGCGGCAAGGGCCAGCATCAGCACGATGAAAGTCCAGGTCATGCCTCGGCCGAGGCGGCGCGTTTCGGTCATTGGTGCCCCTCGTGGGCGTCGTGGCGATATTGCAGCGCGACCAGCACGCCCTTGAACGGCGGCAGCAGCGCCAGCGACAGGATTAGCGTCATCGGGATCCACAGGATCAGGTGGACGTAAGGCGCCGGATTGAAAACAGCCCCCACAAATAACGCCATGACGATGATGACAGGCGCGACGAGGAAAATTACGAAGATCGCCGGACCATCGCCGCTATCGGCAAACTTCAGATCGAGGCCACACTTCTCGCAGCTCGCCGCGACCTTGAGATAGCCGGAGAACAGCTTGCCCTCGCCGCAGCGGGGGCAGCGGCATTTTAGACCGGTCAGGATAGGTGAGGGCTGGACCAAGCTGGTCTCCAATAGGATAGGGGCGCAGCTTGCCGCTGCGCCCCGTCGAAGTTATTTTCCGTTGAATTAGTGTTGGATTGCCACGCCCCAGCTGCCCCACACATAGATGGAGGCAAACAGGAACAGCCAGACCACGTCCACGAAGTGCCAGTACCAAGCGGCAAATTCGAAGCCGATGTGACGTTCGGGGGTAAAGTCGCCGCGCATGGCGCGGACGAGGCAAACCAACAGGAACACGGTACCGATGAAGACGTGGAAGCCGTGAAGTCCCGTCGCCATGAAGAACGTGGCGCCATACATATTTCCGGAGAAGCTGAATGCAGCCTCGCTGTATTCCAGCATCTGGACGGCGGTAAATACGGCGCCGAGCAACACGGTGAGGACCAGGCCCCACTTCAGGCCATCGCGGTCGTTCTCGAGCAGCGCGTGATGCGCCCAGGTCACCGTGGTGCCCGAGGTCAGCAGCAGCAGCGTATTGAACAGCGGCAGGTGGAACGGGTCGAACAGTTCGACGCCAGTCGGCGGCCAGATGCCGCCGGTGGCGGCAACTCGAGCATATTGTTGAACGTCATCAAGGCGGAAGAAGCCGTCGAAATAGGCCCAGAAGAAGCCGAAAAATACCATGATTTCGGAGGCAATGAACAGCATCATGCCGTAGCGGTGATGCATCTGGACGACGGGTGTGTGGAAGCCCGAATTGGCTTCCTTCACCACGTCGCTCCACCATGCGTACATGGTGTACAGCACGCCTGCGAGGCCGATGAAGAACACGAATGGCGTCCAGTGGTGCATCCAGAAGATGCCGCCCATGGCCATGATGAGGACAGAGACCGACATGACGAACGGCCACGGGCTCGGTTCGACCATGTGATAGTCATGGTTCTTGGCTAGATCGGCCATGCTCAGCTTCCCTCGTTGTCTGAAGCGTAGAAGGTATAAGAGAGTGTAATCTCTTTGATGGTGTCGAGCTCTTGATTATCGTCGAGCTCGGGATCGATGAAGAACACGATAGGCATGTCCACGGTTTCGCCTGGCTGCAGCGTCTGCTCGGTGAAGCAGAAGCATTCGATCTTGTTGAAATAGACGCCTGCCCGCTCGGGCGAAACGTTGAACACGGCCATGCCGGTTATCGCCTTGTCCGAGGTATTGGTCGCTACATAGTTCACCGTATCGACGGCGCCGATCTGGTCGGTGATGTGCGGCGCGGCCGTGACGTTCCAGGCCAGATCATTGGCCACATTGGAATCGAACCGCACGGTCATCTCGCGGTCGATGATCCCCTTGGGATTGTCGGTCGCTTGGCCGGGCGTGCCGCCGAAGCCGGTTACCTGGCAGAAGATATTGTAGAGCGGTACCGAGGCGTAGGCGAGGCCGACCATGCTGGCAGCGATAAATAGTCCAGACATAGCGACGCGCTTGTTGCGCCTGGCCATGACAGGATCGATGCCTGAATGGTGCAGGTCTGCCATCAGAGCGCCCGATCAAATAGCGCCGGACCCATCTTGACGATGGTCAGCGTGTAAAAGGTGATGGCGAACAGCGCCAGCGCGATGGCCAGCGCAATCGAGCGACGACGACGCACACGAGCCTTGGCAGCAGCCACTTCGGGCGTATCGGCTTCGACGGCGCGAATTTCGTACGGTGAGCTCATCAGCTGAAAGTCCCCAAGCGGGTCAGCATGTTGTCGGTCATGAACGCAAAGAACACGATGAACAGGTAGCTGAGCGAATAATTGAACAGTGTGCGGGCAGCCTTGCGCATCGGCACGTCTTCGTGCGTCACCATCAGGCGCCAGGCGAGATAGCTGAAACAGAAGCCGGTGACTACGGCCACAGTTCCATAGACCCAGCCAGCAAAGCCAAAGAAGGTCGGCAGCATGGCGGCCGCCGCGAGGATCAGCGTGTAGACGAAGATCTGGATCTTGGTGGATTTCTCACCGACCACGTTGGGCATCATCGGCACGCCTGCCGCGCCGTAATCGGACTGTTTGTAGAGCGCCAACGCCCAGAAATGCGGCGGGGTCCACAGGAAGATTATCAGGAACAGCACGATGCTTTCATAGGAGACCGTGCCGGTGACGGCAGCCCACCCGACGATGGGGGGGAAAGCACCGGCAGCGCCGCCGATGACGATATTCTGCGGCGTCAGGCGCTTGAGCCACATCGTATAGATGACGACGTAGAAGAAAATAGTGAAGGCGAGCCAGCCCGCAGCGACCCAATTGGTCGCCAGACCAAGCAGGGCAACGGAAAATATCGAAAGCACCATGCCGAAGACCAGGGCTTCCTCGCGGGTCATCCGACCCGCTGGGATAGGACGGTTCTGGGTGCGGCTCATGATGGCGTCGATATCGCTATCGTACCACATGTTGAGCGCCGCCGAGCCGCCAGCGCCGATTGCAATGCAGGCAACTGCGATGATGGCGATGAACGGATTGATCCCGCCTGGCGCCACGACGAGACCGACAAAGCCAGTGAACACCACCAGTTGCATGACGGTCGGCTTCAGCAGCGCGAGGTAATCCCCCACGCCTGCTTCGCCGGTCATGCCGGATAGGTTCCTGCTGTCGTCGATCAGAGCCACGGGCTTGCCTTCGTCGATTTAGGGTTGGGCCGCGCGAACGCGGCCCGGATTGCTTGCTTAGTGCGCGTTGGTCGATTCGATGCGCGGCAGGGTGGTGAACTGGTGGAACGGCGGCGGGCTGGACAGGGTCCATTCCAGTGTCGTTGCGCCATCACCCCAAGGGTTGTCACCGGCCGGACGCTTCTTCTTGAAGGCTTCCCACGTTGCATAGAAGAAAATCGCCATGGCAACGAAGGTGATGTAGTAGCCGATCGAGGAGATGCGGTTGAAGAAGCCAAACGCATCCGGATAGTCGATGTAACGACGCGGCATGCCGGCAAGGCCGAGAAAATGCTGCGGGAAGAAAATCAGGTTCACGCCGACGAACATGATCCAGAAGTGCGCCTTGGCCAGCGTCTCGTTGTACATGTAGCCGAACATCTTGGGGTACCAGTAGTACCAGCCCGCAAAGATCGAGAACACGGCACCCAGCGACAGCACGTAGTGAAAGTGGGCAACCACATAGTAGGTGTCGTGCAGGGCACGGTCGGCGCCGGCATTGGCCAGCACCACGCCCGTCACACCGCCGACGGTGAACAGGAAGATGAAGCCGATAGCCCAGAGCATGGGGGACTTGAAGCTGATCGAGCCGCCCCACATCGTGGCGATCCACGAGAATATCTTGACGCCCGTAGGCACCGCGATGACCATGGTGGCGGCCACGAAGTAGCGCTGCACGTCGAGACTGAGACCAGTCGTGTACATATGGTGAGCCCACACCACGAAGCCGACGAAACCGATTGCAACCATGGCATAGGCCATCGCCATGTAGCCAAAGATCGGCTTGCGGCTGAAGGTCGAGACGATGTGGCTGATGATGCCGAAGCCCGGCAGGATCATGATGTACACTTCGGGGTGACCGAAGAACCAGAACAGATGCTGGAACAGGATCGGATCGCCACCCTCGGCGGGCTTGAAGAAGGCTGTGCCGAAATTACGGTCGGTGAGCAACATGGTGATGGCACCGGCCAGCACTGGCAGGGCCAGCAGCAGCAGGAATGCAGTCACCAGCACGGACCAAGCGAACAGCGGCATCTTGTGCAGCGTCATGCCGGGAGCGCGCATGTTGAAAATTGTGGTGATCAGGTTGATGGAGCCAAGGATCGAGCTGACGCCTGCAACGTGCAGCGACAGGATGGCGAAATCCATGGCCGGCCCAGGGTGACCGGTGGTCGATAGCGGCGGATAAATCGTCCAGCCGCCACCAAAGCCCATAGCGCCCGGGCCAGTGCCTTCAAAGAACAGCGACATCAGCAGCAGGATAAATGCCGGTGGCAGCAGCCAGAAGGCAATGTTGTTGATACGCGGGAAAGCCGTATCGGGCGCGCCGATCATCAGCGGCGCGAAATAGTTGGCAAAGCCACCCATGGTCGCCGGCATGACCACGAAGAACACCATTATCAGCGCGTGGGCAGTGGTGAATACATTGTACATGTGCTTGCCGGCGTCGAGTGCGGCATCGCCCTCGACACCATAAACCATGGCGGCGAGGCCGTGGAAAATCTGGATACCGGGTTCCTGCAATTCCATGCGCATCACGCCGGACAGCAGGCCACCGATGATGCCCGTGAAGATCGCGAAGTACAAATACATCAGACCGATGTCTTTGTGGTTGGTCGAATAGACCCAGCGGCGCCAGCCGGTGGGCGTGTGGTGCGAGGCCGCATCGTGGCCGGTCGCGTGGGCTTCGAGGTGGGCGGTAGTGTCAGCCATAAGTTTTCCCCTGACCCGTGTTCTTACTGCACAGCTGCAAGCGTGGCGTTGGCAGCGGCGTAATCGCCACCTTCGAACGCTGCCAGATAAGCGGTGAATTCATCCTTGGTGACGACGCGAACGGCGATCGGCATGAAGGCATGGTCCTTGCCGCAAAGCTCCGAACACTGACCATAGAAAATGCCAGTTTCGCGGGCGTTGAACCAGGTTTCGTTGAGACGGCCAGGCACCGCGTCGATCTTGATGCCGAAGGACGGCACGGCAAAGGCGTGGATCACGCCCATCGGATCGGCGGTAACCTGAACGCGCACCGTCGTATCGACCGGAACCACCAGTTCGTTATCGACGGCCAGAAGGCGCGGCTGGTTCGGCTTGGCGGCGGTGCGGGTCGGCTCGTCCATCATGATCGACGTCAGAGCGAGGCCCTGATCGACGTATTCATAGTCCCAGTACCACTGCTGGCCGGTAGCCTTGATGGTCAGTTCGGGCGCGGGCACTTCGACTTCGCCGAACGAGAATATGTTGGAGCCAAGATACTTGCGCTCGCCATCGGGCGTCGTCAGCTGGTCGCTCAGCACGCCGAATGACGGGATGGCGATTACGATCAGCACGACGATCGGCAGGACCGTCCAGGCGATCTCGACCAGCGTATTATGGGTGAATGCAGCCGGCACCGGGTTCCGTTTGGCATTGTAGCGGATCATGATCCACACCAGCAGGCCGAGCACCAAGGCCACGATCAGCGAGATCGACCACATCAGGATGCCATCATGGAAGGCCGTGATGGAGTCCATGATCGGGGTCACGGAACGCTGCAGATGAAACTGGCCTGGGAGCGGATGGCCGGCCGTGGAGCCGGCTTCTTCCTGCGCCGCGGCAAGAACTGGGGCCAGCGCCATTGCGGCTGCTGAAAGAGCGCCCATTTTCAAGAATAGCCCGGTCACCTAAATCCCCTATCGACTTCAATTGGTGCATCCACACCGGGATTGAGGGACGAAAACAGCGGCATAGACAACGCCGCCCCTACTCAACCTCGGAGCGCAAAACTCTGACCTGACCTAAATCATATCGCAGAGTCCGAGTCCATGGCGGCCTAAGCGCTGGCGCTGCGTCAAATTGTGCGGCCAATCGAAACCGATGCCTCACACTCGCCGCAGTTTATACGGCATATTCCTAGCATTTCCGGGCCTTGGTTGACTTGCCCACTAGCCTGTCGGAAACACACAAGAGCTTGCGTGAGCGGGCGATTCGTCTGGAGAAGTGATAGAGTGAAGGCAATTGTGAAGCGTCGCCTGGCCGGTTTGGGCCTTGCCGTATTGGTCGCCGCGGCGGCGACCGGCGCCAGCTTTGGCCAAGGCGTCGTCCGCGCCGAGTATGGCGACTGGCAAATGAGTTGCGACACACCGCCTGGCGCCAGTTTTGAGCAATGCGCTATCATCCAGAATGTCATGGCCGAAGATCAGCCTAATGTTGGCCTCTCAGTGATCGTGCTGCGTACCGCTGATCGTGAGGCGCGCCTGCTGCGTGTGCTGGCGCCGCTTGGCGTGCTGCTGCCCAATGGCCTCGGTCTCAATGTCGATGGCAAGGACATGGGCCGCGTCGCCTTCGTGCGCTGCCTGCCCAATGGCTGCGTTGCCGAAGTCGTGCTTGACGATAGCCTGATCGACACGTTGTCCAAGGGCGAAAGTGCCATCTTTGTCGTGTTCAAGACACCGGAAGAAGGCATTGGCATACCCGTATCGCTCAAAGGCTTTGAAGAGGGCTTTGCGCAACTTCCGTAGTTCCGCAACATCCTTAAAATATGGTTTCGGTGATGGATCAGGAACGACGCGGCGAGATCCGCAAACGTACTCTCAAAGGTGCGCGCATTGCCACCAATGAGGGCTATTCGACGACGGCCTGCGTGGTTCGCAACCTGTCGGACCACGGCGCCCTGCTGCGCCTGACCAGTGTTATCGGCCTGCCGGACGCGTTTCAGTTGGTGATGGATGACGGGCGCACCTTCGAATGCGTCGTTGCCCATAAGACGGCTACCGATATCGGCGTGCAATTCACCTGACATAAAAAAACCGGACAAGCGCCAAGGCACTGGTCCGGTAAGTCATCAGGAAACGGGACCGGTGGCAAAACCGGTCCGGAGAAGGCACAAACGCTCGTAAAAGTGTCGGCACCAACATGATGGCATTGGCCAGAGGACTGGCCGATGCAATTCGTCTAATATAGTCAGCCGCGAGCGCGACGGGCGCGGGCAGTATTCAACAGGCGACCGCCCTGCACAGGTGCCGCAATGGCGGCAACGACATCGTCGAGCGAGATACCAAGGTCATCGAGACCGGCATGATCGAGTTCAAGCAGGGCTGACAATGCTACCCGACGGGTTCGAGCGGCCTGTGCCTTGACGATCCAGCGCGTGAAAGCGGCAAACGGATTGAGGGGCGTGGCGGCCGCAAGGGTCCGCTCGCCAGGAAGCGAGAGAGCCATGATGGTTTTCCAGACATATTGTTGTGCCGGAGGAGCCGGCGGGGTTCGGCGAAGGTTTCCTGCGCCAATGTTGATGAGATAGCGCTCTGGACTTCTATTCGTCCAACAAATAGATTTCATCCGATCTATCAATTTGAGTGATGGTATTTTGAAATGGCCGCACCGCTTGATCTCGACCAGCTGCAAAGTTTCTGTGCCATTGCCGATTGCGGCAGCTTCACCGAAGCGGCACGTCGCGTGAACAAGACCCAGTCGGCAGTCTCGATGCAGATCAAGCGGCTGGAAGAACGGCTTGGCCAGACGCTGCTGATGCGCGATGGCCGGGGAGTAACGCTAACGATGCATGGCAACGCTGTCTATGAGCGGGCGCGCAAGATGCTGCGTACCAATGCGGAAATTCTCGACCATTTCTCGGAAGGCGATCTGGCGGGTTCGATCCGCTTTGGCGTTCCGGATGACTATGCCGTTCGGCTTTTGCCGGTGATCCTGTCCAGCTTCCAGCGCACCCATCCCAAGATCGCCGTCGACGTCTCCTGCATGGCGTCCGAGCACCTGCTCGAAGGGATGCGCGCCGGCCGCTACGACTTGATCGTCTTCACGCAGGGCACCGAGCAGAATTACGGCGAACTGTTCCGTACCGAGAAGATGTTCTGGGTGGCCAGCCATGGCGGGCGTGCCCTCGCAAGCGAGCCGATCGCCATTGCCTGCGGGCCGCAATATTGCATCTGGCGCAAGGATGCGATGGACGCACTGGATCGGAGCGGCAAGGAGTATCGCGTCGCCTACACCTCCTCCAATGCCACCGCCATTTCCAGCGCCGTATTGTCTGACCTGGCGGTCGGCTTCCTGCCGGAAAGCGCCATGCAGCCGGGCATGCGCGTGGTCAACGACGAGTTCGGCCTGCCCCGCCTGGCCGACGCCCAGATCGCCCTGATGCGCGCCAGCCACGCTTACGGCGGCATCTATGATGCTCTGGCCAACCACATCGTGCAGTCGATGAGCAATCTCGACGTGCCCAAGGCGGCAGAAGCGGCGGAGTAGTGGCGCCGCCTCTTGACCTCACCCGTCAAATCTCGCACCACAGGACATGGCCGAAGCCCTGACCAACGCCGCCGAATTTACCGTTAGCGAGATCGCGCAGGCGGTCAAACGCACTGTAGAGGACGAGTTCGGTCATGTGCGCGTGCGCGGCGAGATCTCTGGCTATCGGGGCCAGCATTCATCAGGCCACGCCTATTTCACGCTCAAGGATGAAAACGCCTCGATCGACGCCGTGGTGTGGAAGGGCAATTTCGCCAAGCTGACCTTCAAGCCGGAAGAAGGCCTCGAAGTCATCGCCACCGGGCGAATGACCACTTTCCCGCGCTCGTCAAAATATCAGATTGTCATCGACAATATCGAGCCGGCCGGCGCTGGCGCCTTGATGGCACTGCTGGAAGAGCGTCGCCGCAAGCTTCAGGCCGAAGGTCTGTTCGAGCGCGACCGCAAGCGCGCCCTGCCCTATCTGCCGCGGGTTATTGGCGTCATCACCTCGCCCACCGGCGCGGTGATCCGCGACATACTGCATCGTCTCGCCGACCGCTTTCCCAGTCAAGTGCTGGTGTGGCCGGTGCGCGTGCAGGGCGATACCTGCGCCTCCGAAGTGGTCAATGCCATCCAAGGCTTCAACGCCATGCTGCCGGACGGCCCGATACCGCGACCGGACATTCTTATTGTTGCCCGCGGCGGCGGTTCGATCGAAGACCTTTGGGGCTTCAACGAAGAAGCCATGGTGCGCGCCGTCGCCGAAAGCGGCATCCCCATCATCTCCGCCGTCGGGCACGAAACCGATACGACGCTGATCGACTATGCCTCCGACATGCGCGCGCCGACACCCACTGCTGCCGCCGAGGCAGCCGTGCCAGTTCGCGCAGAGTTGATCGGATATGTCGACGACCTCGGCTCACGCCAGCGCCAGGCCGCCCGCCGCATGACCGGCAGCGCTCGCGACCGTTATCGCGCTGCCGCAGCCGGCCTGCCCCGCCCGGCAGATCTGGTCGCGACCCAACGCCAGCGGCTTGATCACGCCGCGAGCAATCTGTTTTCCTGCCTGCGCCATTCGGTGCAGGACCGTCGCGTGGCGTTCTCGCGTGTCGAGACCAAGCTCAATACGCGCGTACTAGTCGGCCAGCGCCAGGAAGCCGCCGAGCGCCTGCGCAACCTGACGCTGCGCGCCGATGCGGGCCTGAGCAAGACGGTGGACCGCGCGCGGCTGACCTATGATCCGCGCGCGGAACGCCTTGCTGCAGCAGCCGGGCGGCTGGTCGAGCGCAAGCGCGCCTTGTTCGACGCCATCGGCCCCAAGCTGGCGCCGAATGCACTGAAGGCAGAACTGCGTCACTCTCAGAGCCAGTTGACCCCGCTCACGGCGCGTTTGCTGGCGGGGTTTGTCCAAAATCTCGGTCAGCGCCGCGCTGCGCTGACCCAATCAGGCAAGCTGCTGGTTTCGCTAAGCTATCGCAGCGTGCTGGCGCGCGGCTACGCCGTAGTCAAGGATGCCGAGGGCAATCTGGTGCATCAGCGGGCGGGTCTCAGCCCGGGTGATACGGTCGACATCGAGTTCGCCGATGGCGACGTGGGCGCCACTATTGCCGGCGGCCCGGCCATAAAGAAGAAACCACGTCCACAAGTGGACAGCGACAGTCAGGAAAGTCTCTTTTGATCGGCGATATTGATCGCTATATCGGATCAAACGGCGAAGGAAGATCGGCATGAACATCTTCGACAAGGGCTTTTCGCCCACCGAGGCGGTAATCCGCTATCTCGACGGCGACTATGTCGTGCTCAAGCCCGGCACATTCGTGCGCTGTGCCATTACGCAGAAACCCATACCGCTCGATGAACTGTTCTATTGGAGCGTCGATCGGCAAGAGCCTTATGCCGATGCCGTAGCGGCCCATAGCGCCTTCGAGCGTTTCGGCCGCGGAGTCTGATGGTGGGGGCCGAAGCGTCGGGCCGAAACCGGTATCTTTTCATCTCCAATGGCCATGGCGAGGACGGCATTGCCGCCGCCATCGTCAACAGCCTGCCCAAAAGCATCGAGGTCGATGCTTATCCGATGATCGGCTCCGGCAATGCCTATGCCGGCGTCTGCCCCATCGTCGGACCGCGGGCTACTCTGGCCTCCGAAGGCTGGCGCAACGTCAAGGGCTCGCTGCGTCGCGACATCGCCACCGGCGGCCTTGCCACCGTGCCACCGGCCCTGAAATACCTGCGCAAAATCCGCGGCAAGTATGACCGCGTGATCGTGATCGGCGATATGGTCGGCGTGCTGGCCGCCTATGCTACCGGGCATCGCGGGCTGTATTACATCGATGTCTACAAGACCGGCTCGGCTCGGCTCTATTCCAGCATCGAGCGCTGGGCCATCAAGCGCGCCTGTACGACCGTGTTCTGCCGCGCCGACAATCTGGCGCGCACCCTCGAGCATCTCGGCATCGACGCCCGTTCGGCCGGCAATGTGATGATGGATACCATTCCCTATGGCCACTATGACGCCGGGGCCCGCCGCAACAAGGCCAAGGCCGTCACGCTGCTACCCGGCAGCCGTGAGCTGACCGCCGAAAGCTTCGAACTGCAGGTGAATGCCCTGCGCAGCCTGCCAGCCGACTTGCGCCCGGATGTGTTTCTGGCCGTCGCCGGCAGCGTAAACGTGGATGAACTGGCGAAAAAAACCGGCCTCAAGCGCACATCCATGCTCAGTGCCGAACCGGAGGATCTGGGCGAACTATCGGATGGCGATTTGACCATCCACATGGCGAGGGGTTCCGCCATGGGCAATCTGCTGGCGACGTCGAATCTGGTCATGTCGCAAGCCGGCACGGCGACTGTGCAGTCGCTCGGCATGGGCAAGCCCGCCATCACCTTCATCAATCGACGCGACCGCCGCTCACGTTTCACTGATGAACAGATGCTGTTCGGCGAGGCCCGCACCGTAGTGCCCCCGGAAGCGCCAGCCATCGGCGCGGCGCTGGCGAATTTGCTGGGCGATGACGAAGAACGTCGTCGCCTCGCCAACATCGGCCGCCAACGCATTGGAGGCCCGGGGGCGATGTTGGCGATCGTGGATGCGCTGGTGAGTTAGGGCGGTCGTTCTGCACCGTTCACCGAGAGGCCTTTACTGACGGGTCCGTGGCTCTCATCACCCCACCCTCATTCCCTTCCCATTCAGGGGAGGGAGGCGCTACGTCTAAAGTCCGCGCTCTTCCTAATCCCTCCCCATGTGGGGAGGGCGGCCCCGAAGGGGTCGGGTGGGGGTTGTTTGGCCCCGATGGCAGCAATTTATGCCTTGTGAGTTTCAGGCTCGAACAAGCGATGCAGATGCACGATGAAGTAGCGTGTCTGGGCGCTGTCGACGGTCATCTGCGCCTTTTGCTTCCATACCGAATAGGCAGCGGCATAGTTCGGGTAGAGCCCAACAATGTCGACCTTGTCGAGATCGGCAAAGGTCACGCCCTCAAGGCTGGATAGTTCGCCGCCGATCACGAGATGCAACAACTGCTTGTCGGGTGTCTGGTTAGCCATGGGTCAGGTCCGTGTGAGTTGAAGAAGACAGGTCAGCGTCGCCGCTTTCGGGCGAAGGGCACCCGTAAACCTTGATCAGCGCCGCGTGAACGAGGGGTTTTAGGCTCATATCGCTGAGCGCCGCAAGCGCCCCATGGCGCACATCTCGTCTGTTGAATTGCGGGAACCCGGCACAGACATCGGCAATATGGATGCCGCATTCGTCGAGGATCAGCGTGGCGGCCGCAATATCCCAATCCTGGCTGCCGCGTCGGGTTGCTACGGCATCGATCGTGCCGGTCGCCACCTGCACCAGCCGATAGGCCAACGAGGGATAATAAGGACCGCGCGTATATTGGAGGCCGGCCGCCTGCATTTCCTGATGCACGGCACCCGCGGCCGGGATGATCGGCGCCGCACCGGCGCGACGACTGCGCTGGATTTCGCGACCGTTGAGCCGCGCGCCCTCCCCCTTTACCGCGTCATACATTTCGTCGCGTACCGGAGCGTAGACAACGCCAGCGACCGGAACGCCATTTTCGACGACTGCCAATGAGACCGTCCAGCTATCCTCGCCGCGCAGGAAACCGCCCGTGCCGTCAATCGGATCGACGATAAAGACGCGTTCACAATCGAGCCGGCTGGGATTGTCGGCGGTCTCTTCGCTCAGCCAGCCATAATCGGGCCGCGCCTGCAGCAGGGCATTGGCCAGATAGCGGTCTACCAGAATATCGGCCTCGCTGACCGGCGAGGAATTCTCCTTGTCCCAGCTTTTGACCGGGCGGCGAAAGAAGCTGGACGCGATGATACCGGCTGATACCGCCGAGGAGCGGAGCAGTTCAAGGTCGTCGCTGTAAGTGGTTGCAGGTGCAGGCATCGCGGGCCTTTTAGGCTTGGCGCCGGTGTTGGGCAAGAGGGACGCCGGAAGGCGTGACCGGGCGTGCGGCCATGGCACGGTTAACAGCGTCGCACCCAGTGGGGTTAACCGGTCCCTACAGGGTGCAAGACCCTGCTAACCCTCCGGGAAAACAACATAAATTTAACCGAACGGATTAAGGTGGCGGGTAAGGGGACGCGCTATGTTGGGGCCATAAAGAGAGCACCAAAAACCAGCTCTCGAAGTTGACAGGAAGGCGAATTCATATGGTTCATGGTGTTTCGATGGAAGGGACCTCTGTCGTTCTTGCTTTTGGCCGTCCGGCTTTGACAGACCGCAGGTTTGTCGCCGCGAACGACAATGGCCCGAGAGACCCAGTCAAGACCGTCACGGTTCGCCGCATGCTCGAGCAGAGCGGTGTGGCAATCAAGGTCAAGGTACCGGTTACAGAATTCATCGGCGTCGCCGTTGCGACCCGGATCTCCGACGAAGGCGTGCTCACCAGCTCGATCGAGCTGGTCCACTCCGACGGCGAGCTGAATTATCGCGTGTTCGAGGAAGAGGGCAATCACAACGTGGTCGCGGAATGGCAGAACTGGGGCAAGAAGCTTCGCCTGCCGCTGTTCATCAAAGCCGGCGATGGCGCTTACATGCCTTACAGCCAGCAGGTCGATGGCGTGATGGTCGGCAATTCGCAGAGCCGCCGCAAGCTGGTGGCCGAAGCAGGTCGCCGCCCCCGCTTCCTCAACCGCCGCAAGCCGGGTACCCAGCCCGACGCATAAGTTTACTGCTCCTCCAAAGCACGTTGAAAGGGTTGACCGGTGGTGCGGTCAGCCCTTTTGGCGTTTTTGGGGAGGATTGTTTCAAGGCGTTAACTCGCCCACCCACGATGTCATCCCGGCGCAGGCCGGGATCCATCTCGAGATCGCGCAACCGCCGCAAGGTCTATCGCATAACCATTTGGCGGCAGGGCATATGCATCAGGATGGATTTCGGCCTCCGCCGGAATGACATCGCGTGTGGGATGAAATGGAGGATGAACCTCAAGTGTGATTACGCTTGGCTACCAAACCCACTCGGCCAGCAACGCCAGCGCCAGGACCACGCCAACATAATGATTGGTATAAAACCTGGACCGCGGATTATCCGGCTGCTCTGGGTCGATGGTCCACACTTGCCAGGCCAGCAGGCCAACGGCCACCATGGACAGCACGGCAAACACTAAGCCTGCACCGACCATCAGTGCCGCTGCCATCCAGAGCACAAAGGCTCCGGCATAAAGTCCGGCGACCACCGGCTTCACATAGTTGCCGAACAGCCGCGCCGTGGATTTGACGCCGATCAGCGCGTCGTCTTCGATATCCTGCAGTGCGTAGAGCGTGTCATAGCCGATGACCCAGAGGATCGTGCCCACATAAAGCAGCACCGGCACCCAACCGAGACCGCCAGTCTGCGAACTCCAGCCAACCAGCGCGCCATAAGAGAACGCGAGGCCCAAAAAGGCCTGCGGCCACCAGGTGATGCGCTTCATGAACGGGTAAATCGCCACCAGCACGAGCGAGGCGACGCAGGCCCAGACGGTGAAGCGATTGAACTGGAACAGGATGACCGACGCCAGCAGCGCCTGGGCAATCATGAAATACAGCGCTTCACGCGTGGTGACCTGGCCCGAGGGAATTGGGCGCGAGCGAGTGCGGGCCACCTGCATGTCGATGTCGCGGTCGACAATATCATTAAAAGTGCAGCCGGCGCCGCGCATCAGGGCCGCGCCAAGGAACATCAAAACGCCGGCCCACCAGTCGAAACCTCGACCGGGGTTGGCGACTGCCGCCAGCGCAAGTCCCCAAATGCAGGGCCAGAACAGCAGCCAGATACCGATCGGCCGGTCCCAGCGCGCCAGCCGAGCATAGGGTTTAAGCCAGGGTGGCGCATGGCGATCGACCAGATTTCCGGATTGTGCATCGGCAACGGCGCCGGGGGTATTGTCGGGTAGCTGATTTGTATCGGACATACGATCTCGTGGTTCGACAGGCTCATCATGAGGTCTACTCTAATCGCCATGCAGCTAGTAGACCTGTTATCGACCGCGATTATCTCAATCCACACCCTCCCTTGCGGGGAGGGATCAATGGTGGGGGATGTTTGGCCTCCATATCGGGGCTCATGCACCCCCTCCCACCCTCCCCGTGGTGGGGGCGGCGCCGTCCGTGGTTGTGGAAAATAGTGCCCAAAACTGGAATACCCATGCCCCGTAGCCACGCAGCCCTGCCTCGCCTGTTCGTCACGCCCGACCTCACCGCCGGGGCACAGCTCACCCTGGCCAAGGAGCAGTCGCTCTATCTTGCGGCCGTACTGCGCAAAATTGTCGGTGATGAGGTAGTGCTGTTCAACGGCCGCGATGGCGCCTGGCTGACCCGCCTTTTCAGCGATTCCAAGAAATCAGTCACGCTCGACTTGATCGAGAAAATCGCTACGCAGACCCCGGTTTCCGACCTCTGGTACGGATTCGCCCCCCTCAAGACCGAACGTTTGGATTATGTGATCCAGAAGGCCGTCGAAATGGGCGCCGGCACCATCCAGCCGGTGATCACCCGCTTCACCCAGGTCAGTCGGCTCAAGCACGAGCGCCTCGTCGCCAATGCCATCGAGGCCGCCGAACAGTGCGAAGTGCTCAGCGTCCCGACGGTCGAGCCAGAGATCACGCTGGAAAAGCTGCTCGATTCATGGCCGGCAGACCGCAAGCTGATCCTCGCCGATGAAAGCGAAGCGTCTTCTTCCCCGGTCGAAGCGTTGCAGGGCCTCAAAGGTCACAAGGTCGGCGTGCTGATTGGACCCGAAGGCGGCTTTTCAGACGACGAACGCGCCAAGCTCCGCGCCCTGCCTTACGTCGTCCCAATCAGCCTCGGGCCGCGGATCCTGCGCGCTGATACCGCAGCCGTCGCCGCACTCGCCGTCATTCAAGCCATCATCGGCGATTGGCGATAAACCTGATTGCTTTGTTCGGGCGCAACGCTATGTTCCGGCGCACATTGAACCCTCATCGTCAGAGGACTGCTTATGGCCGGCGCCGACACTTATTCTCCCCTGATCGAATCGCGGGCCGACCTGATCGAGGCGATGGCAAAGGGCGCCAAGCCCGAGAGTGAGTGGCGCATCGGCACCGAACACGAAAAGCACGTGTTTCACACCAATCCCCTGCGCCCGGTGGAATATGAGGGCCCGAACGGCATCCATGCGCTGCTGGGTGGCGTTCAGGCCGAGACCGGCTGGGAGCCCTTTTACGACGGCGAAAACCCGATCGGCCTCCGCAACGACACCATCGGTGGCATTTCCCTCGAACCCGGCGGGCAGTTCGAGCTTTCGGGCGCGCCACAAATCGACCTGCACGCCTCCGCTGATGAACTTGCCGAGCACATGCGCGTCAGCAAGAAGGTCGCGGCGCCGCTTGGTATTCACTTCCTCGGCCTCGGCGTAACCCCGATCTGGTCGGTCGACCAAATTCCGGCCATGCCCAAGTCGCGCTACGGCATCATGAAGCCCTATATGGAAAAGGTCGGCACGCTCGGCACCTCCATGATGTTCCGCTCCTGCACCGTGCAGACCAATCTCGATTTTTCGAGCGAAGCCGACATGGTCAAGAAGCTGCGGGTTTCGTTGGCGCTGCAGCCGGTTGCCACCGCGCTGTTTGCCAATTCGCCGTTCTCGGAAGGCCGTGACTCGGGCTACCTCAGCTTCCGCAGCCATATCTGGCTCAATACCGATGATGCCCGCACCGGCATGCTGCCTTTCGCCTTCGACGAAGGTTTCGGCTTCGAGCAATATGCCGACTATGCGCTTGATGTGCCGATGTATTTCGTCATCCGCAATGGCGAGTATGTCAATGTCGCCGGCGAGAGCTTCCGCGAATTTCTCAAGGGCGAACTGCCGCAGCTGCCAGGCGAAAAACCCACTATCAGGGATTGGGAAGATCACCTCTCGACGATTTTCCCGGAAGTCCGCCTCAAGCAGTTCCTCGAAATGCGCGGCGCCGATATGGGCGACGAAAAGTCGGTGACGGCGCTGTCAGCTTTCTGGACCGGCCTGCTGTATGACGAAGTCTCGCTCGAAGCGGCCTACGAGTTGATCGAGCCGTGGAGCAATGAGGAGCGCGACCACATGCGCCGCGAAGTGCCCCGGCTGGGCCTCGACACGCCGCATGACCGCTCCAATGTCTATGATATTGCGGCACAGGCCGTCGGCATTGCCGAAGCAGGCCTCGTGCGTCGCAACCGGCTCAACGCGCAGGGCAAGGACGAGACCATCCACCTCGCCCCGCTCGAAGAAACCATCCGCCTTGCCAAATCGCCTGCCGAACGCTGGCTCGACAAATTCCGCGGCGAATGGAACGGGGATTTGACGCAGATTTTCAAAGAAGCCGAGATGTAGCTTTCTGCCACCTCCTCCCTTGAGGGGAGGGATAGCGAGATAGGACTTAGCCCTTGCTAAGTTTGTACATCGAGCCGTGAGGGAGTTCTGAGCTATCCGCAAATATGACGCGTCTGATAGTCCTGAATCCCCTCCCTTGATCCTTCTCGCCTAAAATCGCTCCACTGGAGCGATTTTCCCTCAAGGGACGGCTCGAAGCCCTCAAGGCGGAGGGTGTCGACTACGCCTCCATCGCCCAACTTATCCTTGCCTCCCCCCTCCCCTTCGTGCATCACGCCTCCAACATTATGGAGGCACATATGCGGGTTCTGGTGATTGGTTCGGGCGGCCGCGAGCATGCTTTGGCCTGGAAGATCGCGCAGTCGCCGCTGCTGACCAAGCTGTTCATCGCCCCTGGCAATGGCGGCACCGATGACGTCGCCGAGAACCTTGCAGTCGACATAACCAACCATGGGGCGGTAATCGCCCTGTGCCAGACGCACCAGATCGATTTCGTCGTCGTCGGCCCCGATGCGCAAGTGGTTGCCGGTCTCGGTGACGATCTTCGCGCCGCTGGCTTCATCTGCTTCTGCCCAAGCAAAGCTGCCGGACAGCTCGAAGGCTCCAAGGGCTTCACGAAAATCCTCTGCGACGAGATGGATATTCCCACCGCCGCCTACGGTCGCTTCGACACTGAAGCCGCAGCCCTCGCCTATCTCTACACCCACAGCGCGCCCATCGTGATCAAGGCCGATGGCCTCGCCGCTGGCAAAGGCGTGACAGTCGCCATGACCACCGAAGAAGCCGAAGAAGCAGTGATCGACTGCTTTGCCGGCACCTTTGGCGCAGCCGGCGCTTCGGTGGTTATCGAGGAGTTCATGGAAGGCGAGGAAGTCAGCCTGTTCGTGCTGTGTGACGGCAAGGACATCCTGCCGCTGACCACCGCGCAAGACCACAAGCGCGCCTTCGATGGCGACACCGGTCCCAATACCGGCGGCATGGGTGCCTATTCGCCGGCCCCGGTAATGACCCGCGAAGTCTACGAAGAAGTACTTGAGCGCGTAATCTGGCCCACCGTGCGCGGGCTTGCAGCGCGCGGCAACCCCTATCAGGGTGTGCTTTATGCCGGGCTGATGCTAACTGCCGACGGCCCAAAGCTCGTCGAATACAACGCCCGCTTCGGCGATCCCGAAACGCAGGTCATGGTGATGCGGATGGAAAGCGACCTGCTGCCGCTGTTGCACGCTGTCGCCACTGGCACGCTAGCGGGTCACGACGTAGCGTGGAAAGACCAGTATGCGCTGACCGTTATCATGGCGACCGAGGGCTATCCGGGCCCCTATGGCAAGGGCAGCGAGATCAAGGGCGCCGACGGTATAAACAGCGATACGACTCACGTGTTCCACGCCGGAACGCAGCGGGATGGTGAACGTTTGCTTGCTGCCGGTGGTCGCGTTCTCAACGTCACCGCTTTAGGCAAAGACATAACCGAGGCGCAACAGCGTGCGTATGCAAGCGTTGACCAGATTATTTGGCCCGAAGGATTTAGCCGCCGGGACATCGGTTGGCGGGAAATTGCCAGGTCCAAGGCTTGAACCCTTCCTAAACTTCGGCGGCGCATTCTCTCCCAAGAGCGTCCTTGAGGCGAAGCCGCGACGACCGCTGACCCCGCTGCAATTGCGCGGCCAGAAGCTGGTCGACCTGCTGCGATCAAAAGGCGGCGAGCGGGGCGTCATGAACACTATTTCAGGACCAAGGATAGGCGTGGCGCTGGGCGGCGGGTCTGCTCGTGGGCTGACGCATATCCCCTATATCGAAGCGATGGACGAACTGGGCCTCAAGCCCTCGGTGATTTCCGGCACCTCCATTGGCGCGCTGATCGGCGCGGGCTGGGCCGCCGGCATGACCGGCAAGGAGCTGCGCGAGCATTCCTATGAGGTGCTGGGCACCATGCGCACCATCGCCACCAAGCTGTGGGCCACGCAAATTCGCGGTATCGGCGGTATTCTGAAAAACGGCATTTCGATGCAGCTCGACGCCACCAGCATCGTCGATGCCTTCACCCCGCCCGGCTTCCCGCTCGAGTTCAAGCAGCTCAAAATACCGCTCTATGTGGTGGCAACCGATTTTCAATCCTGGCACCAGGTGGTGTTCAATACCGGTCTGCTGCGGCCTGCCATCGCCGGCTCCATCGCTATTCCGAGCCTGTTCAAACCGGTCGTCTATGCCAATCACATCCTGGTGGATGGCGGCGTGGTCAATCCGTTGCCGCTCGATCAAGCCGATATCGACACCGACTTCCTGATCGGCATCGACGTCAACGGCGATCCCTCAGAAGGCATTTCCAAGACCGACCACAAAGCGCTCGATATCTGGTTCGGCTCGGCCCAGATCATGATGCATTCACTGACCGCGCATATGATGGCGGCCTACCCACCCGACATCTACATCCGGCCGCACGTTGCCAATTTCGGCGCGCTGGAATTCTGGCGCGTGCGCGAGATTTTTGCCCATGCCGAGGTGGAGAAGGAGCGCTTCAAACGCATTCTTGGCGACAAGATCGAAGCCTATATCGCAAACAAGGTACCGGTCATCGGCAGCGAGTGATATCACGTAACAATAATTGTTACGTTCAGTCTGATGGTCTATGGATGCGCAGACCCCTCCGCATCTGAAGGCCGACACCCATGACATCATCGCCATTCACCGGCAGCCAAGCCGCCGCTTATGCCGAAGGCCCAACGCGCAAGGTGCCCGGCCTTGCAGGCCTGCACAAAATGACATCGCAACTGCTGGCAGAGCGGGTTCCGGCAAATGGCCGCGTGCTGGTGCTCGGCGCCGGCGGCGGGCTGGAACTCGAGGCCCTCGCCGACGATCACGCCGGCTGGACCTTCGATGGCGTCGACCCATCCCCCGACATGCTGAAGACCGCCGAACTGATCGCAGCAGACCATCTCGACCGCATCAAGCTGCATGAAGGCTACATCGAAAGCGCCCCCGAGGGCCCGTTCGACGCCGCCACATGCATCCTCACCTTCCACTTCATCGCCCGCGAGCAACGCCTCGAAACCTTGCGCCAGATTCGCTACCGCCTAAAACCCGGCACACCCTTCGTGCTCGCCCATATCAGCTTCACCCAGGCCGAACCCGAACGCTCGATGTGGATTGCCCGCCACGTCACGTTTGGCGGCACAGGCCCCGTCAGCCCCGAAGCCATCCACGCCATCTCGACAAAGCTAAACATCCTCGCGCCGGAGGAAGAGGAAGCCATGCTGGTCGAAGCCGGGTTTAGTGGCGTGACATTGTTTTACGCTGGCCTGAGTTTCCGAGGCTGGGTGGCCTACGCCGCTTAGTTGGACAAGGCGGTCAACGAAGCGCCTTGAAAAACTCCCTCAACATCGCCTCCGAACGCCCAGCACCCAGTCCTGCAATCACCTCGGGATGGTGATGACAGGTGGGCTGCTCAAACAACCGGATGCCGTTCTCCACCGCCCCCGCCTTCACGTCCTCGGCGGCAAAATACACCCGCCTAAGTCTTACATGGGCGATGGCTCCGGCGCACATGGCGCAGGGTTCGAGCGTCACATAGAGGTCGCATCCATCCAAACGGCCGGTGCCGCGCTTGGCCAGCGCGGTGCGGATGGCCAGTATCTCAGCATGGGCGGTCGGATCATTCAGCGCCTTCATCCGGTTGCGCTCGGCGGCGAGGATGACCTCACCCTCCATCACAACTGCACCAACCGGCGCTTCGCCATATGTGGCGGCTTCCTCGGCGAGGGACAGGGCTAGATCCATGGGCGACTGGCTGGGCATGGCATTTCCCTAGCGCCTTGTGCGCATTTCCGCAAACCGGGTCGGAAACCCGCGCGGCGTGCCCTATAATCGCGACCAGGAGAATCGCCCTTGCCCATCCGCCAGCTACCCGAAGACCTGATCAACCGCATCGCAGCCGGCGAGGTGGTGGAGCGGCCCGCCAGCGTAGTCAAGGAACTGGTTGAAAACGCCATCGACGCCGGCGCCAACCGGGTCGTGGTGACCACCGCGACGGGCGGCAAGGGGCTGATCCGTATCGAGGACGATGGTCACGGCATGGACCGGGCCGACCTGATCCTGTCGGTCGAGCGCCACGCCACCTCGAAGCTATCCGAAGACGAACTCGACGATATTCGGACGCTGGGTTTCCGGGGTGAGGCCCTGGCTTCAATTGGCTCGGTAGCAGAGCTGTCGATTGCCTCGCGTACCGCCCAAGCTGAAAGCGGACTGAAGCTCGAGGTGCGCAGCGGCGTGCGGACAGGGCCGGTACCGTTCGCGATGAACCAGGGCACCATTGTCGAGGTGAAGAACCTGTTCGCCAACGTCCCGGCGCGGCTGAAATTCCTCAAGACCGACCGGGCCGAAGCGGGCGCCATCACCGATGTGATCAAACGGCTGGCGATGGCCAATCCCGGCGTGCATTTCATGCTCAATGGCTCCGACCGCTCACCGAGCAACTGGCCGTCTGTTACGGGTACCGGCGCGCTGGAAGCCCGGCTTGGCCAAGTGATGGGCGATGATTTCGCACAAAACGCGGTGCGATTGGCCACCAGCCGACATGGCGTGGTGGTGGCGGGTCTCGCCGGCCTGCCGACCTATACGCGGGCCAATTCGCTGAGCCAGTTCTACTTCGTCAACGGCCGCTCGGTGAAGGACAAGGTCCTCGTCGGCGCCATCCGCGCCGCCTATGCCGACTACACATTCCGCGACCGCTTCCCGGTGGTGGCCCTCTATATCGCCGTCGATCCGGGCGAGGTCGACGTCAATGTCCATCCGGCCAAGGCCGAGTTGCGCTTCCGCGATGCCGGCGCCGTGCGTAGCGCGGTGATCCGCGCCGTCGGCGAAGCGCTGACCGCAGCGGGGTTCAAGGCATCGGACACAGTCGCTGACGACGTGTTGGGTGCCTTTACCGCACCAGCCTACGCAGCGGCATCGCCCGTCGGCTTTAGCCCTGCCCAGATGCGCCAGCCCCTGCCTTTCTCAGGCTACGACCGCCCGATGGGCTTAGCCAGTGCCAACCCGTTCTCACCGGCCTTCGGCAGCCTCGACGGTTTCGCCGAGCCCAGCGCCCGCATGGAGGCAGAGCCCTCTCCCGCCCTGATGGAATATCCGCTCGGCACGGCCCGAGCCCAGATGTTCGACAATTTCATCATCGCCCAGAACGACGAAGGCCTGCTGCTGGTCGACCAGCATGCCGCGCATGAACGACTGGTCTATGAGCGGTTCAAGGCCCAGCTGGCGTCCGGCCCGGTGCCGAGCCAGGCGCAGTTGATCCCGATGGTGATAGAACTGCCCGAGGAAGACTGCGCCCGGCTGGAGGACGCCGCGCCCGAACTCGAACGTTTCGGCCTCTACCTCGAACGCTTCGGCCCCCGCGCTATTGCCGTGCGCGAAACCCCTGCCCTGCTCGGCAATTCCGATATCGACGGCCTTGTGCGCGACGTTGCCGATGGCCTTGCCGAATGGGATTCCATCGCCGCCGTCAACGACCGCATGGAAGCCATCATCGCCCGCATGGCCTGCCACGGCTCGGTGCGCTCAGGCCGCCGCCTCCGCGTCGACGAAATGAACGCGCTGCTCCGCGACATGGAAGCAACGCCCCACTCCGGTCAATGCATCCACGGCCGCCCGACCTATGTCGAGCTGAAGAAGAAAGACATCGAGCGGTTGTTTGGGCGGAGTCGATGAACGGTCAATTAACTATTCAGTTATGTAGGATTCGATCAGTGCGAGATAGTCGCTGAACGTAACCTCGTGCTCCTGCAGACCAAGCCCGTGCAGAATGGTTGGCAAGGCGGCTTGAAATTCCGCGTATTCCGTCGCTATCGCTGCCCCACCGGGCACTGTGGTTCGCCTCGATTTGTTACGCAGCCACGAAGCAGTCTTGGTGATAGCCTCAACAATATTCCCGTTGTGATATTGAATGTCCTGACCTGCGATATCTGAAATAAACCGCTGGTAACGATACGGGACTGTGTCGAGTATCAGTGCGCGTTTTTCGGAATGCCGAGGACCCCCATATCGTTTGGCACCGATAAAGACGCCAAGCTCCAGCGGCATATTGAAACGCGGTAATGGAGGATCGCCATCTACCTCGGTTCGAGAGATGTCGTGAATGCTGTATCTGCACTCAGCGATTATTCTCTGAATTTTGGCAAATCGACTTTCCAGCGCATCATCGGCCTCCATTGCACATCGCGCCCGAAATCCCGAGCGCACAATGGCGAAAACAATGCCGTAAAAAAGCGGCTGAAACTGCGGGTCGAATGCACAGTTCACGAAAACATCACGCGGTGATGAGATCGCTGCTATTTAGTGTCACCTCGACCCGGGCTGGGAATACGTTCGACAGTTGTAGAGCCTATGCGGCCGCTCTTTACGCGATCTATTACCCGGTCTGCTTCCTGCCGGGTAAAATTGGACGGGCGTGGCGTCTGACGCAGGATTTCAACGCCATCCTTCGCGCGTCCAACAACTACGAATTGGCCGGTTCGGACTGATCGCTGTTGAGATGTGTTTTTGGCCATGCTCCCAATATCGTTCATCGGTGATAGCGTTGCAAGTGCCAACCACAGCCCTTGCTCCTCGGCCAGAGGCTCCGGCTTTCTCATTTCAAAATCGCGGTATTGACCGCGCTCTTACTGAAACACGCTCGCCCCGCGATCCGCCACGCCGACCATGCTCCTGAACCCCGCGAACAGTTCGCGGCCCATGCCGTAGTGCTGGCTGCGCAGGTCCTCGGTAGCGGGGGTGCGGGAGAAAAACTCCTTCTCGTCGCCCAGGAACGTTAGCGTTCCTGCGTTGGCGTCGAGGCGGATCATGTCGCCGTCGCGGATCTTGCTGATCGGGCCGCCGTCGATGGCTTCGGGGGTCATGTGGATGGCGGCCGGCACTTTGCCCGAGGCACCGGACATGCGGCCGTCGGTCAAAAGTGCCACCTTGAAGCCGCGATCCTGCAGGATGCCCAGTGAGGGCGTCAGCTTGTGCAGTTCGGGCATGCCGAGCGCCCGCGGGCCCGAGAAGCGGACCACGGCGATCATGTCGCCATTGAGATCGCCCGCCTTGAACGCCGCCTGCAGGCCTTCCTGGCCGTGGAACACGCGAGCGGGCGCCTCGATGACGCGGTGCTCAGGCTTGACGGCCGAGACCTTGATCACGGAACGACCGAGATTGCCGCTGAGAAGCTTGAGGCCGCCAGTGGGCGAAAACGCCGTCGCCACCTTGGTCAGCACCTTGGGCAGCGCGGACTCCTTGGGCGAGGCTTCGAAGGTCAGCTTGTCCTCGATCAGCTTGGCTTCAACCTTGTAATTTGACAGGCCATCGCCCCAGACGGTTTTGACGTCTTCGTGCAGGTGGCCGGATTCCAGCAGTTCCTGGATCAGGAAGCCCATGCCGCCGGCAGCGTGGAAGTGGTTCACGTCGGCGACGCCATTGGGATAGACGCGGGCCAGCAGCGGAGTTGCATCAGAAAGGTCGCTCATGTCGTCCCAGGTGACATGCAGCCCGGCAGCCGCGGCAATGGCGATCAGGTGCATGGTGTGGTTGGTCGAGCCGCCCGTTGCATGGAGCCCAACCAGCCCGTTGACGATGGACTTTTCGTCGACCACGTGGCCAACCGGGGTATAATTGTTGCCCAGCGCCGAGAGCGACAGTGCACGCACGGTCGCTTCGCGGGTCAGGGCGTCGCGCAGCGGCGTGCCGGGGTTGACGAAACTGGCGCCCGGCAGGTGCAGGCCCATGATTTCCATCAGCATCTGATTGGAGTTGGCGGTGCCATAAAAAGTGCAGGTACCGGCCGAATGATACGACTTGCTTTCGGCTTCGAGCAGCTCGGCGCGGCCGACCTTGCCCTCCATGTAGAGCTGGCGGACCTTGGATTTTTCATCGTTGGGAATGCCCGATGGCATCGGCCCGGCGGGCACGAAGACGGCTGGCAGGTGGCCAAAGGTCAGCGCTCCGATCAGCAGACCGGGCACGATCTTGTCGCAAATCCCCAGATAAACCGCGGCGTCGAACATGTTGTGGCTGAGCGAAATCGCCGTCGCCATGGCAATGACGTCGCGGCTGAACAGGCTGAGGTCCATGCCCGGCTGGCCCTGGGTCACGCCGTCGCACATGGCAGGAACGCCCCCGGCAACCTGGGCCGTGGCGCCGACTTCGCGCGCCGCCTGCTTGATGATGTCGGGATAGAATTGATAGGGCTGATGGGCGCTCAGCATGTCGTTGTAGCTGGTGATGATGGCGAGGTTCAGCGTCTTGCCACCGGCCAGTTGTGCCTTTTCTGTGGGTGTGCAGGCGGCAAAGGCGTGAGCGAGATTACCGCAGGAGAGCACGGCACGATTGACGCCGGCTTCGCGTGCGGCGTCGACACGGCTGAGATAGTCCCGACGACTGTCGCGGCTGCGCGCGGCGATGCGGGTGGTGACATCCTGGATGGCCTGGCGGACAGACATATTGAGCTCCTTTTGGCTGGAGCCCTTCGTGGCCTAGGCGGTCAATTGGGGACCGCGAAGGGGACTATGGGCACCAGTAGACTGTGACGGCGTGGCCGGACCGCAGAACGGCACGAATGGGCATGTCCTCAACGGGACCATCACCCAGAGCCGTGTCGAGCACGTCGGCTTTTTCCTCCCCTTCGATATGAAGGTACAGCCCATCCGTGCGGAGGAGACGCGGAAGGGTAAAAGTTATACGAGGTTCGCCGGCACCGGGCGCATGGATCGCCAGCGTCGGACCTTCAGCGCTCAGCGCTTCGGCCAGCGTGTCGCCACCAGGGAAAAAGCTGGCCGTATGACCATCGCTGCCCATGCCGAGTACCACCGCAGCAAACTGCTCGGGCAGCTCCGCAAGCAGAGTATTGGTCTTGGCAACAGCGTCTGCGTCCGGCTCGTCGCCGCCCGAATAAAGTGGGAAAAACCGGGCAGTCGCCGCCGGGCCCTGCAGCATGCGCTCGTTGACCAGCAGCGCATTGGAGCGATTGCTGGTATCGTCGACCCAGCGCTCGTCGACCAGAGTGACGATGACCTTGGACCAGTCGATATCCTTGGTCTTGCCGAGAAACTGGAAAAACCGCGCCGGCGTCGAACCACCGCTGACAGCGATCGCCGCCGAGCCGCGCGTCTCGATCGCATTGCGAATATGATCGGCAACCGCTTCGGCCAGCTCCTTGGCGAGGGTCGGCTTGTCGGCAAATGTGCGGCGGTCGAGTGCGACGTTCTCGGTCATGCTAGTTATCGTCCTCATACCAGGTGCGGCCGTCGCGTTCGATCAAGGCGATGGCGCCGCTGGGGCCCCAAGTGCCGGCCACATAGGACTGTGGCGCATCGCTCGAACGGTCCCAGGCTTCGCGGATCGGGTCGACCCACTTCCAGGCGGCTTCCAGCTCGTCACGGCGCATGAACAGCGTCTGGTTACCGCGGATCACGTCGAGCAGCAGCCGCTCATAGGCTTCCGGCGTGCGCTCGGAGAAGGTGGCGGCAAAGCTGAGATTTAGCGGCACTTCGCGCAGGCGCATGCCGCCTGGGCCCGGATCCTTGATCATCATCATCAGCTTGACACCCTCGTCGGGCTGCAGCCGGATGATCAGCTTGTTGGCGCGCGGGGCGCCTTCGGCGTGGTCAAAGATCGAGTGCGGGATGGGCTTGAACTGGATGCAGATTTCCGAGGCGCGGCTAGCCATGCGCTTGCCGGTGCGGAAATAGAACGGCACGCCGGACCAGCGCCAGTTTTCGACCTCGGCCTTGAGTGCCACGAAGGTCTCGGTGCGGCTGCCCTTTTTGTCCTCGGGTAGCTCGTCCTGATAGCTGGCTACCGCCGTGGTCTCGGACTTTACGCCCTTGTACTGGCCGCGCACGGTGTTCTTGGCCACGTCGCCATTGGTGATCGGCTTGAGCGAGCGCAGCACCTTGAGCTTTTCGTCGCGAAGGGCATTGGCATCGTCGCTGGCCGGCGGCTCCATGGCCACGAGGCACAGCAGCTGCAGCATATGGTTCTGAACCATGTCGCGCAGCGCGCCGCTTTCGTCATAATAGCCGCGCGTGCCGGCGCCGACGCTTTCAGCCACGGTGAGCTGGACGTGATCGATATGCGCCGAATTCCAGATCGGCTCGAACAGCGTATTGGCGAAGCGCAGCGCCAGCAGGTTCTGCACCGTCTCTTTGCCGAGATAGTGGTCGATGCGGTAGACTTGGTCTTCCTTGAAAATCTTGGAAACACCGTCGTTGATTTCCATCGACGAGGCCAGGTCATGCCCCAGCGGCTTCTCGATCACGACGCGGGCGTCGCGGCGATACAGCTTCTTCTTGGACAGATATTCGGCGATCGGCTCGAACAGGTCGGGCGCCACAGCGAGATAGAAGGCGCGGATGATCTTGGGATCGTCGCGCAGCTTCTCGCCCAGGTCGCCCGAGCCTTCAGGATTGCTGACATCGACCGGCACATAGGAGAAAATCTTGACGAAGCGCTCGATGACGGCCTCGTCCTGATATTCCTTTTCAACGAATGCCGTGATGGCGTCGCGCGCCGCCTTCTGGAAATCGGCGTCGCTCAGCTTACTGCGCGAGGCGCCGATAATGCGGCTGGTCTCGTCGAACTGGCCGTCCTTGAAACGATGGTAGAGCGCGGGAATCAGCTTGCGCTTGGTCAGGTCACCCGTGGCGCCAAACACCACATAGTCGAACGGCTGGACGGGAATGATACGACTGGACACGAGGCTAGTCCTTAGTTCTTTGACGCGTTTCTAGGCATAGTAGTTCAGGCGAAATTCTGCTTGGCGAGAATTATAGCGCCATGGAGTGGTTCAAACTTTGGCAGGGCGACGAAATTGCCGTAGCGCTGTTCGAGGCGGGGAAACAGCCGCTGGCCGAAGCCGCCGACAATAGCCATCACCTGAGCGCCATGCTTTTTGAACCAGTTGGCATAGGTGTCGATATAGGCGAGCTCGATATCGAGCATTTTCTGGGCCACTGGATCACCCTTATCAAGATGCTCGATAAACAGTGGCATCAGCTTGCCGAATTCGGCCGGCGCGCGCCCGATCAGCGCATCGTCGCAGCCTTCGGAGCCGTCGCTGCTGATGATCTTGAGATCAAGCCCGGTGGCAAAGGCCCAGGACATCACCGCCTGGTTATTGCCTCCCAGCTGCTGGATCACGGCCTTGGTCAGGGGCGAACTATCGACCAGACCATCCTCGGCCTCGACCGAATAGCGCATCAGCTCGCGGCCCAGGATAGCGCCGCTCATCTGGTCGCCGGTGGGAAAACCCCAGCCGCCGGCCTGGTAACGCTTGCCTTCGACGATCGACATGGCGGCCGATCCGGTACCGACGATAATGACGCCGCCTTCTTCGCCGCCAAGGGCGCCCGCATGGGCAATGTCGATATCGTCGTAAACCTTGACGCCGGCAAACGGCCAGTCGCGGGCAGCAAATTCGGCGCGGGCACTGTCCATGCGGCCGCCGGCCATACCGAAGCAGGCAAAGGTATTAGCGGTTTCGGCATAATCGAGACCTGCCGCAACAAACGCATCGCGGGTGCCGTCCAGGATCGCCTTGTAGGCGGGTTCGCCGTCATCGATCTGCAGGTTGGAACGGCCGTTCTTCACTTCCGCCAGCGTGTTCAGATTTTCATCGGCCAGACGCACGCGGCAATTGGTACCGCCGCCATCGACGCCAAGGTAGTATCTGGTCACGCTAAGATTCTCCGTGGATTGGAGTGCTTCTAAGGTCTAGTTTCGGCGCGGACCATAATGCGAAAGCAGCTAAGACGAAAGTAGGATAAGGCACAAAAATCGAGTGCCAAGAGCCGTGTTTGCATGGCTAGGCTGCAGGCGCAACGCAACCGCTTTGCGCATAGTGCTTTTTGTATGATGGACGACAGCGGCGAACAGCAGGGAGGCAGTAAAAATGACACGACATGTGCTGGTTTTGGGCGGTGCCCGCTCTGGCAAGACGGCTTTTGCCGAACAGCTCGCCATCCGCAGCGGCAGCCGGCCAGCCTATCTGGCCACCGCCGAAGCGCTTGATTCCGAAATGCGCGACCGCGTCGCCAGCCACCAGGCCGGCCGCGCCGGGCAGTTCGCGACGATCGAAGAGCCAATGGCGCTGTCGGACGCCCTGCTCAAGGCCTCGGCGCATCACGACGTGATTCTGGTCGATTGCCTGACCTTGTGGATTACCAACCTGCTGATGGCGAATGAAGACGTCGCCCGCGCAGTCAGCCAACTCGGCGCCACGCTGGTGCAGCTCAAGACCGCCAAGGTCATCCTCGTCAGCAACGAAGTCGGCCTGGGCATCGTGCCAGACAATGCCATGGCCCGAACATTCCGCGACCTCGCCGGGTCGGCTCATCAGAGGTTGGCGGAGATTTGCGATGACGCATATTTTGTAGTGGCGGGCCTGCCGATCACGCTCAAGGGGGAGGCCCCGGGGCAGGCGGAAAGCCGGATACATGAGGCTTAGATAGGCTTTGGGGCTCCCATCACCCCACCCTCAATCCCTCCCCATTCAGGGGAGGGAGGCGCCAGCTCAGACGCCCGTGTTCATCGTCTCCCTCACCCTTGTGGGGAGGGAAGGCGCATAGCGCCAAGGGTGGGGGTGGTTTGGGCAAGTAACGTCGGCTAAGCCAACCAAACCAACACCCCAATCACCACGCTCACCCCCAACAACACATTCAGCGTCCCCCGATACAGCACCAGCGCCCGCAATATGTCGCTGCCGACCAGCTCCGACTTGCCCTCACCAAAACTCGGCATATCCACCACCTCGCCATCATAACTGCGCGGCCCACCCAGCCTGAACCCCAGCGCCCCGGCAAACGCCGCCTCCGGCCATCCGGAATTGGGCGAAGCATGCTTGCGCGCATCACGCCGAGCCGTCACCCAGGCCTTGCTCGGGCTGGCATGCGGCGTGATAAAACACGCAACGGTAATCAGCACAGCAGTCAGCCGCGCCGGCAGCCAGTTCGCCAGATCATCCAGCTTTGCCGCCGCCCAGCCATAGTCCTGATACCGCTCGTTCTGATGCCCAATCATCGAGTCCGCCGTGTTGATCGCCTTGTACAGCGCAATCCCCGGCAACCCGAGCAGCACCAGCCAGAACCACGGCGCAACCACCCCATCCGAAGTGCTCTCAGCCAACGTCTCGATTGCTGCGCGAGATACCCCAGCCTCATCGAGAGCCTGCGGATCACGCCCAACAATCTGGCTCACCGCCTCACGCCCGGCGTCAAGCGAAGTGCGCAGTGCCATCGCCACGGCTTTGACAGCGCGGCCGAGCTCCTTCTGCGCCAAAAACGGCGTCGCCAGCAGGACTTCGAACACCCAGCCACCCGGAATCGCCCGCACCGCCTGCTGCGCCGCTATCGCCAGAACCATGACCAGCAACAGCAACCCAGCCAGCGCCACCACCCCCGCAAGCCGCCGTTGCTCGCCAGTTCGCTCGGCCGTATTGAGCCGCGTCTCGAGAAAATCGATCACCCAGCCAATCCACATCACCGGATGACCAACTGCAGCCACCAGCCGCGGCGAATAGCCAAGCCAGCGCTCGAGCAACAAGGCTATGGGAGCGACCAAAGCATGCATCAAATCTGTCCCACCGGTTCAGCCAGAGCCAAAAGTCCGTCGATATCGAGATGTTTTTCGAGATGCGCAGCCAAGTCATCAAGCGTCTGCTCGATGCTCGCCTCGTAGGCAATATCCGGACTGGCCAGATTGCCAAGAAAAGCCCGCCGGAACGGATCGGCAGCGAACAGGCCATGCAGATAGGTGCCCATGACGCGGCCATCCTTGCTGATAGACCCTTCTGCCTCCCCACCAACATGCGCGAAGGCGCGCCTGCGATCTATGCCCTCGGTCACGCCCATATGCATGTGATAGCCGGAGATGGCTGTGCCGGACGCGGCATGTGTCGCCTGCTCCACCCGCAATTGCTTGACCGGCGTCAGCACAGTCTCGACATCGAGCAGGCCAAGCCCCTCGCTGGTTCCAGGCTTACCCTCGATCCCATCCGGGTCTGCTATACTGCGCCCCAGTATCTGGTAGCCGCCGCAGATGCCGAGCACCCTGCCCCCAGCACGGTGATGCGCGGCAATATCGATGTCCCAGCCGCTGTCGCGCAGCGCCGCAAGATCGCTCCGCGTCGCCTTCGAGCCGGGCAGGATAATCCAGTCTGCATCGCGCGGAATCGGGGACCCCGGCTGCACCATCACCACATTGACGTTAGGCTCGGCCCGCAGCGGATCTAGGTCGTCAAAGTTCGCAATACGGGGAAGTTGCGCTACGGCAAACGTTAACAGTCTGCTAGCATTAGTTGACGCTGTGCTAAGCGCCAGCGAGTCCTCCGCAGGCAATTTCCCGGCATCGGCAAACCATGGCACCGGACCCAGGCAAGGCACGCCGGTGCGCTCGGCAATGAACTCTATCCCCGCTTCGAACAGGCTTGGGTCACCCTGGAATTTGTTGATTAGCGTGGCCTTGATGCGCCGGGCATCTGCTGGGTCGATCACTGCGAACGTACCCACCACGCTCGCTATGACGCCGCCGCGCTGGATATCGCCGACCAGCACCACCGGCACATTAGCGGCCTGTGCAAAGCCGAAATTGGCTAGGTCATTGGCACGTAGGTTGACCTCGGAGGCGCTGCCCGCACCTTCCACGAGCACAACGTCCACATCACTCGCCAGTTCTTGAAACGCTTGAAGAACCTCCGGCATTAAGTTGCCGCGCTCTTGCCAGTAAGCCCTTGCCGACATCGATGCCCGGCGCTGTCCGCGGACTATCACCTGTGATCCAGTCTCCTGCTCAGGCTTGAGCAAAATCGGATTCATCGCCGTGACCGGTTCGCGCCGCGCTGCCCGCGCCTGCAAAGCTTGCGCCCGGCCGATTTCGCCGCCATCCGCCGTCACGGCAGCATTATTGCTCATATTCTGTGGTTTGAACGGCGCTATCCGCAGGCCGCGATTGGCCAGCGCACGGCACAGCCCCGCCACCAGCAACGACTTGCCGACATCGGAGCCGGTACCCATGAACATCAATGACTTAGCCATCATCGAGTTATGCCGCATCCACAACGTGGGCGTAAGAGCCCATGACGCGGCCGATCACGGCGCCCATCGGTGGCAGGGCATCGCCGCGTGCATCCGTGGCCGCAAACAGTGGAGTGAGCCGCGATTGCTTGGCCGATGAATAGTGGAATTCGTGGCCATGCAGTCGTCCCGGCCAAGGCAGGTCGCCGGCATGCACCAGACGGCGATAACCCAGGATGCGTTTGGGGCGGTCGATGCGGGTGGTCACCGGCAATAGTCCCGCCATTGCGTGGCCCTGCCCCGCCTTATCTACCAGCGTCTCACCCAAAACCATGAAGCCACCGCACTCGCCATAAATCAGCGCATCGCGGTCACGAGCAGCGATCAAACCCGCTTTGAACACGCCAGCCGCCGCCAGTTTTTCGCCATGCAATTCGGGATATCCCCCGGGTAGGAAGACGGCGTCGCTACCTGCGGATGGCGCTTGGTCGGCCAGCGGCGAAAAGAAACTGAGTTCAGCCCCCATGGCGCGCCAGCCGTCGAGCAGATGGGGATAGAGGAAAGCGAAGGCATCGTCGCGGGCAATGGCAATGTGCTGGCCAAGCGGGCGCAAAGGCTGCGGCGGTGCGTCACCTTCGGCAATGGGCGCGGCAAGTGACAGCAGTCTGTCCAGATCGATGAAGTTGCCAATGGTCTCGGCGGCGTTGTCGATGAAAGCCTCGAAGGCGGTGACTTCGCCGGGCAGCACCAGACCGAGATGGCGCTCGGGCACGACCAGGGCTGCATCCCTTGGGATGGCGCCAAGGCAGGCAATGCCGGTGGCGGAAAGGGCATCGACCAGCATGCGCTCATGCTTGGTGGTGGCAACCCGGTTGAGGATGACGCCGGCGACGCGCACGCCCGGTCGCCAGTTGGCAAAGCCGGCCACCAGCGGCGCGACGGACTGGCTCTGGCGCTCACTGTCGACCACTAGGACCACCGGCAGTTCCAGCAGTTCGGCCAGATCGGCGGTTGAGCCAGTGTTGTCGACAGCACCATCAAACAGGCCCATGACGCCTTCCACCAGCAATAGATCAGCGCCGGTCGCCTGCGTTGCCGCCAGCGACTTCAGCCGCGCCGGGCTCATCGACCATGGGTCGAGATTGACTGCATCGCGCAGGGCGGCGCGGCCAAGGAACGCCGGATCGATATAGTCGGGACCGGTCTTGGCCGGCGCCACCACCGTGCCGCGACGGCGAAAGGCTGCCAGCAGGCCCAGCGTGATAACGGTCTTGCCCGAGCCCGAGCGCGGCGCGCCAATGACGATACCCTTAGCCAAAAATATGCCTCCGCGCTTCGCCCACATACCAGTCCAGCGACTGCCGATAGGCGCTGACCGGGCCGAGCACCACAATGGCCGGTGTCGGCACATTGCTCAGTAGATGGGCCCCGGCCAAGGTGGTTTCGATCACCGATTGCTGGGGCGTCGCGGCATGCGACACCAGCGCCAGCCGGTCATCGCCATCACGCCCCGCAGCAAGCAGCTTTTCGGCAATCGTGCCGAGATGCTTGACCGCCATGAACATGACGATGACCGGCGCCGCCTTGGTCACAGCCGGCCAGTCGACGCCGCCGGGCACAGCGCCATTTTCGTCATGACCAGTCAGGAAAATCACCGCCTGATTGGTATCGCGATGCGTGATCGGAATCCCGGCGTAAGCCAGCCCACCAAGCCCCGACGAAATTCCCGGCACGATGCGGAACGGCACACCGGCTTTCGCCAATGCGCCCGCCTCTTCGCCACCGCGGCCGAACATGAACGGATCGCCGCCCTTAAGCCGCAGCACGCGCTTGCCTGCCTTGGCCAGCTCGATCAGCTGCAGCGAGATATCGGCCTGCTTGGGCGACGGCTTGCCGCCGCGCTTGCCGGCAAACACACGAATTGTGCCTTTGGGAGCCATGGCCAACAGATCCCGCGAGACCAGTGCGTCATGCACGATGACATCTGCCTGCCCCAGCGCATGATAGGCCAGCAACGACACCAGCCCCGGCCCACCGGGGCCAGCGCCAACCAGCCAGACCGTTCCGGGAAGCAACTCGGGGAAATCGGCGCTATCGAGCGCCGCAAAATGGCCCGGCGGGCGCGGTCTCCTGATCCAGTCGACCATCAGCGAAACTGCCCTTGAGACCAGTCGGGGGAATGGGCAAAGTGAAGCCTATGAAGATTCTGATCCTGGGCGGCACGGCCGAAGCGCGCGAACTGGCCAATCGGCTGGTGGACAAGGGCCATGACGTCATCACCTCGTTGGCCGGTCGCACCCAAGACCCGATGCTGCCCAAGGGCGGCTTGCGCATAGGCAAATTTGGCGGCATTCCGGGGCTGGCGACCTATCTCCGCGCAGCGGGCATCGAGCAACTGGTCGATGCGACGCATCCCTACGCCGGCCAGATTTCCATCAATGCGGTCGCCGCTGCGCAAGCGGCAAATGTCCCACTGCTGCGCTTGATGCGGCCTGCCTGGGTGCAGCAGGTGGGCGACGCCTGGGTGACGGTGCAATCTGCTGCCGAGGCCGCAGCCGCGCTGCCGCACAATGCCGATGTGCTGCTGACCACCGGTCATGCCGGGCTCGAGCATTTCATGGTCCGCGATGACTGCCAGTTCGTAGTGCGCACCATCGAGGCGCCAGCCCAGGAGTTGCCGCGTCATGCCAGCCTGCTGCAGACGCGTCCGCCCTATGGCGTGAGCGATGAAATGGCGCTGATGGAACGCGAGGGCATCACTCATCTGGTTACCAAGAATTCGGGCGGCAGGCAGACGGCGCCAAAGCTGGAGGCGGCGCGGCGACTGGGCGTAAAGGTCATCATGATCGCCCGGCCGGTCTATGGCCCTGCCAATGAAGTGGCCAGCGTCGACGACGCCATCACCGCGCTGGGACCGGCTGGCTGACCGAAGGCCGCAGGATCAAAGCCTCGGGCAGCCGCTGCAATGGCGCAGGTGGCATAGCGGGACTTGCGTTTGCCGAGCAGCAAAGGACCGGCCGCAGCGGCCACCGCTTCGCAAGTTCCGGGAAGGTTGGGCGCCAATTCATCATCATCGAGAAAGCGCAGCGGCAGGTCGAAATGCGATGCGGCCTGCAGCAGCGCGAGGCTGTCGCGCTTGCGGCTGTGGGTACCAAAGGCGGCGATCTGGTGGGGGCCAAGATTGGCCTCGAGCAGAGACGACAGTATCAGGCCGACGATCTCGCGCGTGCTGGCCAGGGTGGAGCAACCGAGGCCGACAATGATCGGCATATCGTGGGGAATCGTCATCGACGCCTCTCAAAACCAAGAGGCAGGTTCAGCTCAAGACCGTTGCAGCTCCGGACTTGGTCCCCGATTTGGGTCGACCGCACCGAATTCTGTTTCAGTTCCGTCACGGGAACTCTGCGTCTTTTCCTTGTATGAGGCCGGAAGCGCGTGGTCAATCAATGGCTTGCCGCGAACCACACTCAGATCAGAATGCTTCTGAAAATGATTCGCAAATTCAATGACTTGCAGCTTCGACATGTTGGGGCTATGGCCACTTCACCACGCATTCGGGACCTTGCCTTGGCCATTACCACAAACCGAACCCTTGCCATCGCCGCTGGCAGCCTCGTCGTCGGGCTCGTCGTGCTTGGCCTCAAATTCCTCGCCTGGTATGTCACCGGCTCGATCGCGCTATATTCGGACGCGCTAGAATCGATCGTTAATGTGGTGACTGCAGTGGTGGCGCTGATCGCCGTGCGACTGGCGCAGCGCCCAGCCGATGCCGCCTTGCAGTATGGCTACCACAAGGCCGAATATTTCTCCGCCGTCATCGTCGGGGTGATGATCATTGTCGCCGCGATCCTGATCCTGCGCGAGGCATTTTTCGGCTTTCTGTCGCCTGCATTGCCGGAATCCCCGACCCAGGGCCTGATCATCAGCGCTGTTGCGACCGCCATCAACCTGGTCTGGGCGCGGGTGCTGATCCGGCAGGGGCACAAGGCTCGTTCGCCAGCATTGGAAGCCGATGGCAAGCATCTGATGACCGACGTGGTTTCGACCGTCGGCGTACTGATTGGCCTCGGCCTGGTCATTCTGACCGGCTGGGCCGTGCTCGACCCTATCCTTGCGGCTCTGGTGGCGCTCAATATCCTGTGGTCCGGCTGGGGCGTGATTCGCGACAGTGTCGGCGGGCTGATGGACGTGGCCGTCCCCCACGAGACCGGCAAGACCATCCGCGAGGTCATCTCCAGCAATGCCGATGGCGCGATCGAAGCCCATGACATACGCACGCGGCAGGCAGGAAAGCTCACTTTCATCGACTTTCACCTTGTGGTGCCCGGTGTCATGACGGTGGAAGCGGCCCACACCATCTGCGACGCCATCGAGGCCAAGCTGCGCGATGTGGTGGAAGACGCGCAGATCACCATTCATGTCGAGCCCGATCAGAAAGCCAAGCACTCGGGCATCGTAGTGCTGTAGCGACGAAGCCGATGATCGAGCGCCTGGTGCAGTCGCTCAAGGGCTCCGACTGCTAGAACTCGATGCCCTTCTGGGCTTTCACGCCGGAGCGGAAATGATGCTTGATCTCGGTCATTTCGGTGACCAGGTCGGCGATCTCGATCAGCTCATCCTTGGCATTGCGGCCGGTGACGATGACATGGGTATCAACGGGCTTGTTCTTGAGAAATTCCACCACTTCCGCGATCGGCAGATAGTCGTAGCGCAGCACGATGTTGAGCTCGTCGAGCAGCACCATCTTGTAGGCCGGATCGGAGATCAGCGCCTTGGCGTGGTCCCAGGCTTTGCGGGCGGCAGCGAGGTCGCGCTGGCGGTCGGCGACATCCCAGGTGAAGCCTTCGCCCATGGCGTTGATGGTGACGAGTTCGGGAAATTTATCCAGCACATCGCGTTCGCCGGTTTCCCAGACGCCCTTGACGAACTGCACCACGCCGACCTTGAAGCCGTGACCCAAGGCCCTGAAAACCATGCCGAAAGCGGCTGTCGACTTGCCCTTGCCCTTGCCGGTATGAACGATCAGCAGACCCTTTTCCTGGGTCTTGGTTGCAAGGATCTTGTTGCGCGCCTCGCGCTTCTTTTTCATCTTTTCGGCGTGGTAGGCGTCGCGCTCGGCTTCGCTCATCAGGTCGGTTTTCTTGGCTGGCTTGATCGGAGTGTCGGTCATCTGGCGTCCTCAAGAAAAGCGTAAGCGGAGTTGGAGCGCGGCACCCAAAGGCCGCGCTGGCGGGCATCGTTGAACTTGGCGATCAGTTCGTCATAGCCGTAGGCGTTGGCGGATTTGAGCCAGTCGCGGGTGGCATCGTCCTCGACGAAGGCCTCGAAGGCGAGGTCGAAGTGATGGGTTTTGACGGCGCCGGTGGTGGCGGCGAAGGCGAACATGAAATCGACCGTGGCGATGATTTCGAAGGCGCCGCGGTAGCCATGGCGCTGCATGCCGGCGATCCACTTCGGATTGACCACGCGCGAGCGCATGACGTGGGAGATTTCTTCTTCCAGCGTCTTGATCAGCGGGCGTTCGGGGCGCGAATGATCGTTGTGATAGGCGGCTGGCTGGTGGCCGGTCAGTGTTTCGGCAGCGGCAGAAAGACCACCGGCGAACTGGTAGTAATTGTCTGAGTCGAGCAGGTCGTGCTCACGATTGTCCTGATTGTGGACCACGGCGTCGATGTCGCTGAGGCGGGCGGCGAAGCGGCTGCGCTGCGGCGTGCCGGCCGCCTTGGCGCCATAGGCATATTGGCCCCAGTCGAGCACCTGCTTGGCGAGATCGGCCTTGGTGGACCAGGCGCCGGTATCCATCAGCGCATTGAGGCCGGTGCCATAAGTGCCTGGCTTGGAACCAAAAATCCGGTGTCCGGCAGCGGCGTCGTCGTCTCCCGCGGCGATCAGTCCAAGCGCATCGGTGCGCATGGTGGCAGCGATGGGGTTGTCGTCGACGGGTTCGTCCAATGCGCCGATAGCACGGATGGCGCGGTCGAACAGGGCAATCTGGGCCGGGAAAGCGTCGCGGAAAAAGCCGGAAATGCGCAGGGTTACGTCGACACGCGGACGGCCAAGCTTTGGCAGCGGGATGATCTCGTAGCCCGACACCCGCAGCGAGCCGGGATCCCAGACGGGCCTCGCGCCGATCAGCGCCATGGCCTGGGCGATATCGTCGCCGCCGGTGCGCATATTGGCCGTGCCCCAGACCGATAGGGCGACCGAGCGGAGGTGGTGGCCATGGTCCTGAAGGTGGCGGAGGACCAGGTTTTCGGCGGACTTCTTGCCGAGTTCCCAGGCGGTGGGCGTGGGCACGGCGCGGGAATCCACCGAGTAGAAATTGCGGCCGGTGGGAAGCACGTCGAGGCGGCCGCGCGAGGGGGCGCCAGATGGGCCGGGGCGGATGAACTTGCCGTCAAGACCGTCGAGCAGCGCGGCCATTTCGGCAGGGCCGGAGGCAGCGAGGCGGGGGCGGATGATGGTTTCGACGGTGCCGAGCACGGCGCGGGTCGCGAGCCAGTCGGAGGCGGGGATAAGTTTTTTGTCGACGAGGTCGGCGGCGATGGATTCGAGATGTTCGACCACGTCGCCGGCGGTGCGGATGGTGTGCGGATGAACGGATTCTGAACGAAAATTCGCGGGCCCGGTCCAAGGCTCGCCGAGCTTGGCGGTCAGCGGGTCGAATCCGAGTTTCAGATCATCGGCCAAAGCACGGATCAAAGAGTTATCCCCGCCCCCGTCGCCGCGCGGTACTCTCGATAGTGCGACAATCAGATCGCGTTCGAGATCGCCCTGCGGCGATTGGCCGAAGATGTGCAGCCCGTCGCGGATTTGCGCTTCCTTAAGATCGCAGAGGAAGTTGTCGATCTTGATCAGCGCTGCGGTTTCGTCTTCGGGAAGGCCGATGTCGCGATCAAGGCGACTATCGCGGGTGAAGTCGAGAATGCGGCGCTTGAGATCGGCGAGGCGGCGGCGGTCCATGCCGGAGGCTGCATAATATTCGTCGAGCAGTGCCTCGAGGTCCTTGAGCGGGCCATAGGTTTCGGCGCGGGTCAGCGGCGGCACCAAGTGATCAATGATGACGGCGCCGCTGCGGCGCTTGGCCTGAGTGCCCTCGCCGGGGTCGTTGACGATGAAGGGATATATATGCGGCAACTGGCCCCACAGCGCGTCGGAGTGGCTGGCCTCGTCGAGCGCTGTGGCCTTGCCGGGCAGCCATTCCAGCGTGCCGTGCTTGCCGTTGTGGATCAGCGCGTTGGCATTGAATTCATGGCGCAGCCAGAGATAGGCGGCGATATAGGCGTGCGGCGGGACGAGAGCCGGGTCGTGGTAGCTCAGGGTTTCATCGAGCTGATAGCCGCGGGCGGGCTGCAGCAGCAGTGCGACATTGCCGTAGATCAGGGCGGGGAGATGGAAGGTGTTCTCCCGGATGAACGGGTCGGTCGCCGGATGGCCCCATCGGGTGGTGACGTCGTTCTGGATTTTGGCCGGTAGGGCGGCAAAGAGGTCAAGATAGCGGTCGAGCGGGAGTTGCGCGAGGGAAAAGCCGCGCGTGGGGTCGGCATTGGTTGGGCCGGATTGAAGCTTGGCGATCAGCTCTGCGCCATCCGATGGAAATGCCGAGACTTCGTAGCCTGCCGCGTCGAGCGCATGCAGCATGCGTACTGTGGATTTGGGTGCGTCGTAGCCGACGCCGTTGGCGAGGCGGCCGTCGCGGATGGGATAGTTGGCGAGGACTATCGCAACTTTTCGCTCGGGGCGAGGGGTGGCTCGGAGGCGGGACCAGTTTTTGGCCAATGTCACGGCGCGACGGATGCCGGAGGTGTCGGGGGTGTAGCTGGTGAGCGGGACTTGGCAGCGGTCGTGCCAGATGGCGTCGGCCTTGTGACCGACGATGAGGCCGGCGAGACGGCCGTCGACTTCCGGCATGACGAGGAACATCGCCATGTCTTTCGAGCTGAGGCCCTGGCTATCGGCGACCCATTGCGCCTCGGAGCGGCCGGACTGGATCAGTTGGATAACCGGGGCGTCTGAGGTCGAGAACGGGTTGGACTTGTCGTCGAGACCGTCGATGCCGAGGGCAAAGCCGGTGAGGTTGAAGATTGCCGCGGGCTTTACGGCTGCCAGCACCTGTTGGACAAAACGGATGCAGGCTCCTTCCTTGAGCGAGGAGATAAGGACCGGCACCGGCGCCAGACCCCGATCGATCAACTCCGCTACAAGGGCCTCGATTGTCGCAGTGCCGGCGCCTTCGAGCGCGGCACGGTAAAACAGGATGGGGATATGAGCGGGCTTGGCCCGGTCGGGCGCGCACAGCGACGCACGCAAAGTGTCGACGTCGATCACGCCCGTGGTCGGATACCACAGGCCGAAGCGGGCAAAGGGTTGAGGCTTGAGCTCGGAAAGCGCCCCCTCATCCGCCCGTTGGGCACCTTCTCCCGCGAGGGGAGAAGGGGAGCCGGTAGGTGGGCGTGATGGTGCCAGAAGCTCGGAGTTCCCCTTCTCCCCTCGCGGGAGAAGGTGGCGCGCAGCGCCGGATGAGGGGGCTGCGAGCAGGTTGAACGCCTGTAAAATCGTATCGACATTATCCGGCCCTCCGGCGATGAACAGGCTGTGCAGGCGGCTCCAGTCGTCTGGGTGGACTGTTGAGCGGGACTGCAGGATGGGGTCGGGGTTGGCGTCGCCGGGGAGCAGGACCAGCGGGATTTTGCGGTTGGCGCACAGCGCCGTCAGTTCATCGACGCCGTACTGGAAATACGCCGCCCCGCCGATCAGTCGCAGCACCACCAGCCGCGCATAGGCCACGGTCTGTTCAAGCCACAGGTCGACCGAGAGATTGTTGGACAGGCGCAGCGTGTTGGCGAGGCGGAGTTCGTTCTCGCCTGCCCGGTCGGCTGCACCGGCCAGCATGGCCAGTTCGCTATCGGCCGAGCTGGCAAACACCAGCGCCCCGGGGCGCTGGTTGAGGTCGATGGCTTCGCCCTCCTGCTGGATGGCACCGGCTTGGGCGGAGAGAAGATGCATACGCTATGCGGCGACCTTGGCTGCGCGCTGCAGGCTTTGCGTGATGGCGGCACGGTCGAGCGGGCTCTGGCCGATGACAACCAAGGCCGTATCGCGTTTTTCGCCATCCTTCCAGGGTCGGTCGAAATAGGCGGTGACGCGGGGGCCGACGGCCTGAATGGCAAGGCGGGCAGCGGCACCGGGGATGGCTGCGAAGCCCTTGAGGCGGAGGACGTCGTGGTCGCGGATGGTGGCTTCGATGATGGCCAGCAGTTCGTCCTTGCCGGTTACGGCGGGGATGCGCAGCGAGAAGCTGTCGAAGTCGTCGTGCTCGTGGGTTTGGTCGCCATGCTCCAGCTCGTGATGGCTGGGACGATTGGCGATGTCGTCTTCGCTACCCATGCCCATGCCGAGCAGGGCCGCGATATCGACATGGCCGTTGCGGGCGTGGACGACGCCGACACCGGGGCGCAGTTCGGCGCGGATATTGGCTTCCACCTTGGCGAGGGTTGCAACGTCAACCAAGTCGGCCTTGTTGATGATGACGAGATCGGCGACCGACAGCTGGTCCTCGAACAATTCGCCCAAGGGCGTTTCGTGGTCGAGCATTTCGTCCTGACGGCGCTGGGCGTCGACTGCGGCTTCGTCACTGGCGAAGCGACCTTCTGCCAGCGCCGAGGCGTCGGCGACGGTTACGATGCCGTCGATGGTGACCTGGGCCTTAATTTCGGGCCAGTTGAAGGCGCGGATCAGCGGCTGTGGCAGTGCAAGGCCCGAGGTTTCGATGACGATGTGATCGAACTTTTCCGGGCGGGCCAGCAGCGCCTGCATGGTGGGGATGAATTCATCGGCCACGGTGCAGCAGATGCAGCCATTGGACAGCTCGATCATATCCTCTTCGCGGCAAGTTTCGTCGCCGCAGCCGGCCAGGATATCCTTGTCGACGCCGAGATCGCCGAACTCGTTGATGATCAGCGCGATGCGCTTGCCCTTGGGGGCGTGCGCCAGCAGATGGCGGACCAGCGTGGTCTTGCCGGCGCCAAGGAAGCCAGTGATGACGGTGGTGGGGATTTTGGTGGTCATGCGATGGCTCCGGCCGGAATGGCGGCCTTGCGGGTGGCGAACACGTCGCTGAACTTGCCGAACAGGCTGCCGAGCAGCAGCCAGAACACCAAGGACGTGCCCAGCGTGATAGCGGCGAATTCGGTGGCGAGATGGGCCGGAACGGCGCTTGGCTCATCGGGCGAAGCGGGCGCGCCGATGATATGGGGCGCGACGACCAGTGCCACCGCGACAGCAAAGGCCCAGTTGGCGCGGGTCTTGGCGAGCAGCAGAATGGCGCCGCCGGTGGCGAGGGACGTGCCGGTCCACCAGAGCTGGCGGGCGACGAGGTCTGCCGCCGGCATGCCGGGCAGTTCGGGGGCGAGGCCATAGGCGGGCGCCAGCGAGAAGGTCAGGAATCCGGCGATGCCCCAGAGGAATCCATTGGCGAAGGTGATCGGGATATTGGCGAACATCGAGACGGCGCCGATGACCAGCGCGAAGCCGGCGGCGGCCAGCACTGTGGCCAGAGTCGTATAGGCGGTGCGCTCGAAGCCATCCTGCGGCGCCCATTCTTCCGGTGCGGCAACGGTTGCGGCGACAACGTCATGGCTATGGGCAGGCGTGCCGGGCGCGTCGACATGGTCGACGACGGCTTCGGCGCCGTGGCTATGGCCGCCTTCGCCCTCGAAGGTTTCGGCATGCAGAATGATGGGGGTAACGCGGAAATGCTGGATTGCGGCCGTGACCAGGCCAGCACAAAGGGCTGCGAGAAGCGCAGCGGCAAACAGATTGCGGATCATTTTATTGCTCTCTAATTCGCCTGCTTAGTGGCAGGGAAAACCCATGGCGTGGCGGGTGTCGTGGGCGCCATTATGCAGGCGGAAATCGCCAGCAAAGCCGGTGCCGACCAATAGGGTCAGCCCGAGCAAAAGCGCCAGCGAACCGGCAATGAGACGCTGGGAAATCGAGAGTGACTGGAGACCAGTCGAGGTATTCGTCGTTGTATTCATGGCAGCACCCTCCGTGCGCGGAACAGTTTTGGGCTTTGCGCCCGACTCGTGTGCCGGCAGGTCTCCTGGCTCGCGGTGATTGCAGCCCCCTCGCCTTCCCGACCCATCAAGGATCAGTGGCCTATTGAGAGGGCCCACCGCTTACAGTTGCGGGGGCAGCCACGGTTTTGCGCCCTGATGGGTACGTCGCACCGTGTTCCCTTTTTCAACCTTCGCCTGTGGCGTGATGCCGGGCTGCAAATGGCCTAGTGCTGTGCTCCAGTGCTCACGTACCAGTGTACGTCCCGCTCCGGTGCTCGCACAAAACCATTTTCGCCTCGGCCTGACGCCGCATGCTTCGATTAAGTATCCCTAAGGCACAACGGCCATTGGAAACCAACACGCAACCAGCGTTACGCGCTCACGCGGTACCGGTCAATCGCCACGGTCTTCAGTTGGCATAATCGGGGCTGGCATAGCCCAGGCTCAACCGCTCCACGCGGACGTCGAGAACCTCGAGCAAGCCTTCGCTGGACGGCACTTCGATGTCGCCGGAGATAGGGGTGACGTCGATGGCTTGGGGAATTTCGTTGGGCACCGCAAAGCCAAGGCTGACGTAGCAGTCGCCGGCGACGCCGCTGAGCTTGCCGCTGTCAAAGCCGGCGGAGCCGCCATAGTCCCACCAGAAGCCGCTTAGGGTGAAGGGTTCGCCGTTGATGGCCTCCACCTCTGCGACCGTTTGGCCGATGCGGACGCCGCCGGGGCCGGCCTGGGAGGGCGACAGTGCGATGCTGCTGATCCCGGTCAACGCCGTCTCGTCGAACCAGCTGAACAGCATGGTCCGATCCGGATCGTCTGGAAATACAGTGGTGGCTGTATAGGTGGTACCTTCCGGGCCATCGACGGGGCCGGTCACGACATTTTCGGCGCCGAACGTTTGGACCACCAACGCTTCGGTAGTATCGGCACCATAGACACCTTCGCATGTGACCTGGTCAGCATCGGGGGCAGGCTTTTCTTTTGCCAATACCGGGCCAATGGCCAGCGCAGCAGCACAAAACGTGCACAGAAAAAGTCGGGAATGCATAGCGGTGTTTCTCCACGAGGCGATCAGTTTGTCTCAAATCCCTGCGCTCGGCAATCCGCGACTCGCCGTATGAACCGGCGATGAAGGAGTGCAAAAGCCATGAAGCCGATCAAGTTCACGAAGGAAGAAACCAAAGCCATCGTCGGCGAAATCCAGGATTATTTCCGCAGCGAGCTGGACCAGGATATCGGCGCCATGCCGTCCGAACTGCTGATGATTTTCTTCGCCGAGCGGATGGGCGCCTATTACTATAATCGCGGTGTCTATGACGCGCAGGCGGCACTGAAGGCACGCATGGACAGCCTGCATGACGATCTTTATGCGCTGGAACAGAAGACCAAGCACCTGCGTTGAATGGCGCTTTGGCGGGGCTGCGACTGTGGCTAGATAGAGCCGCCGCGTTCGCAGGTTTGATCAGGAGCGCGCCTTGGGCTTTAACTTTTCTACGCTGGCGCCGATCGGGCTGCTGCTCGCATCCAATGTGTTCATGACCTTCGCCTGGTACGGGCATCTCAAGTGGCCGAGTTCGGCGCTGTGGATCGCGGTGATGGTCAGCTGGGGTATCGCGTTTTTCGAATATTGGCTGGCCGTGCCCGCCAACCGGATCGGCGAGGCGGTCTATTCGCCCTCCGAGCTCAAGACCATCCAGGAAGTGATCTCGCTGAGTGTGTTCGCGGTGTTCACCGTGTTTTACTTTGGCGAAAAACTGACGCTGACCATGGGGTGGGGTTTGCGCTGATCGGGCTCGGGGCGTTTTTTATCTTCAAGGGGCCGTTGAAGTAGCAGTGTTCCTTGTCGGGTACCCCCACCCAGCCTCCCCCTGATGAGGGGGAGGAGTCAGATCGCGTTTCGGGCACAATGGCGGATAGCTCACCAGCCAAGTTCCTCCCCCTATCAGGGGGAGGTTAGGTGGGGGTACGCTCTTAGTTCGAACCAACTTCAGGCAATCCACGAGACTCGTAGCAAGTCCGCGCAACAACTCTGGATACAAATCCACCCCCTCGGTCAGCCCACCCCCCTCAGGGTCCAGCACGCCGGCCTTGGCCTCGGTGCCCTCGGTGATGGCCGAGATGATGGTGGGTTCAAAATTGGGTTCGGCGAAAACACAGGTGGCGCCGAGGGTTGCAACCTTGGCCTTGAGTTCATCGATGCGGGCGGCGCCGGGCGCCACGTCAGGAGTGACGGTGACCGAGCCGGCCAGCGACAGGCCGAAGCGGGCTTCGAAATACTGGTAGGCGTCGTGGAACACCACGAAGGGCTTGTCGGCGATTGGTGCCAATGTGGCTTTCAACTCTTCTTCCAGCGCATCAAGCTTGAGCTGTTCGGCCTCGGCATTGGCCTGGTAGGCGCTGGCGTTTTCGGGATCGACTTCCGACAGCGTGGTAGCGATCTGGGCCACCATCAGCTTGGCATTTTCCGGGTCGAGCCAGAAGTGCATGTCACCTTCGCCGTGCTCGTGGCCTTCATGGGCGGGTTCATCGTGGTGCTCGGCCTCGTCGCCATCCGAATGCGGCTCGAAGGCGCCACCTTCGCGCAGCGGAAGCAGGGTAATGCCGGGCGAATCTGCCAGCTCTACCACAGTGGCCTTGCCGGCCAGCGTGCTCAGCGCGTCGGCCAGAAACAGCTCCATGCCGTGGCCGGTCCAGAACACAATATCGGCCGATTCCAGCGCGCCGGCATCGGAGGGACGCAGGGCGTAGGTGTGGGGCGAGGCCGAGCCCTTGACGATAAGAGTTGGCTCGCCGACGCCGGCCATCACGGCGGCAACCAGCGAATGTACCGGCTTGATCGAGGCCACGACATTGGGCGCGGCGAAGGCTGTGGAGGTGAGCATCGTCGCGGCCAGCAGGGCGAAGGGGGCGAGCAGTTTCATCGGCTTGGGCCTCTTGAAGGTCTGAAGGTGTGGCGTGATATGTTATGTTATTACGCTTGCGGCAATGTTATGCTATAACGTATTGAGGGGCGTCAAGGGGTTTCGAATGGACGCACGGGCACAAAGAGAAACGCTGATCACGCTCAGCAATGCGGGCGTGACACGAGGCGGTCGCACGCTGGTCAGCGGCGTCGACCTGACCATTGCGCGCGGCGAAATCGTGACGCTGATTGGGCCGAACGGCTCGGGCAAGTCGACCACGGCCAAGCTGGCCACGGGTGTGCTCAAGCCCAGCATCGGCACCGTGTTGCGCAAGCCGGGCCTGCGCATCGGCTATGTGCCGCAGAAGCTGACCATCGACTGGACGCTGCCGCTAACGGTGGATCGATTAATGACGCTGACGGGGCGCTACAGTGCTAGTGAAATTAGCGCGGCGCTTGAAGCGGTCGGCGCTGCGCGCCTGCTCAAGGCAGCGGTGCAGGAGCTGTCCGGCGGTGAATTCCAGCGCGTGCTGTTTGCACGGGCGATGATCCGCAAGCCGGACCTGCTGGTGCTGGACGAGCCGGTTCAAGGCGTCGATTTTTCGGGTGAAGTGGCACTGTATGATCTTGTGCGCCAGATCCGCGACACGACGCAGAGCGGCATATTGATGATTTCGCATGACCTGCATGTGGTGATGGCCGAGACTGATACGGTGATCTGCCTCAACGGCCATGTCTGCTGCCGGGGCACGCCGTCGGCAGTCAAGCGCAGCCCGGAATATCTCAAACTGTTCGGGGAACGCGCGGCGGGATCGCTCGCGATCTACCAGCATCATCATGACCATGAACATCACGACGATGGCTGCGTGGTGGCAGAGGGGCATGAGCACGACGATGAGGGGCACGACCACGCGGGGCATCATCATGGGTGAATATTGCATGGTGGCTAGTCCGCACCCCCTCCCAACCTCCCCCGTCGAGGGGGAGGTGCCGGATCGAGTTTTTGGCTGGATCGAAGTCAAATCACAGGGCGGCACCCTCCCCCTCGCGGGGATGGCTGGGGAGGGGGATTTTTGGCCTCAGAGCCAGAAAGAGACCACAAATGTTCGGTGACTATTTCTCCCGTGCGCTGATTGCCGGTGTCGGTTTGGCCCTCGTTGCCGGCCCGCTCGGCTGCTTTGTGGTCTGGCGGCGGATGGCGTATTTCGGCGACACGATGGCGCATTCGGCCCTGCTCGGCGTGGCGCTGTCGATCCTGTTGTCCATCAACATGACGCTGGGCGTGTTTGCCGTTGCGGCGCTCGTGGCCGGTGCGCTAATCGTGCTGCAGCGGCAGGCGACGCTGTCGACCGATGCGCTGCTGGGCATTCTCAGCCATTCGACGCTCGCGGTCGGACTGGTGCTGGTCGGCTTTATCACCACCGTGCGCATCGATCTGATGGGCTTCCTGTTCGGCGATATTCTAGCCGTATCGGTTGAAGACATCGCCATCATTTATGGCGGCGGGGTGGCAATTCTTGTCATCCTGATCCTCGCCTGGCGGCCGCTGCTGGCCTCGACTGTCAGCCCCGAACTGGCCGAGGCGGAAGGGCTGCGGCCCGAGGCCAGCCGGTTGATCCTGATGATCCTGATGGCCTCGGTCATCGCAATTGCCATGAAGCTGGTGGGCGTGCTGCTGATCACCTCGCTGCTGATCATTCCGGCGGCCACGGCGCGCCGGCTGAGCGCGACGCCTGAGATGATGGCGGCGGTCGCAGCGGTGCTCGGCGCCATCGCGGTGGTCGGCGGCTTGTTTGGATCAAGAACCTGGGATACCGCGTCGGGACCGTCGATTGTGGTGATGGCGCTTCTTATATTTCTTGTGTCGCTGGCGGTTCCCGTCACGCGGCTGTTCGGCAGAGGCGAGACCCATGGCGCATAGTCACGAAATTCCCGCCGACCTGACGCGCAACCAGGGTCTGGTGATGGGCGCGCTGAACCATTCCGTCGGTCCGCTCAGCGCCTATGATATTCTCGACAAGCTGCGGGCGGATGGTTTGCGGGCGCCGCTGCAGGTGTATCGCGCGCTGGACAAGCTGGTGGAACGAGGGCTGGCGCATCGGCTGGAATCGCTGAACGCCTTTGTCGCCTGTGCCGACGAGCACTGCCATCGCAAGGGGCTGATCGCTTTTGCGATTTGCGAAGGGTGCGGCAAGGTCGATGAGTTTGCCGATGCGGTGATCGAGGAACGGTTGGGCGACTGGGCCAGTGCCAAGGGCTTCAAGGTCGAACGCACGACGATGGAAATCCGGGGCAAGTGCGAAGCTTGCGTGGGGGCGGCGGCTTAGACGCTCCGCCTCCACACCCACGGTGTCATCCCGGCCTTGAGCCGGGATCCATCCTGAGATGTGGAGATGAACATTGCGACCTTGGAGATGAGCATTGCGGCCTTGCGGCTGGCTCGACATCTCGAGATGGGCCCCGGCTCAAGGCCGGGGTGACATCGTGGGTGGTGCGACCTCTTTGGTCTCCCCAAACGTCAAAAAATGCACCGCTGCCGAACCGTATTCGCGGCGGTCGTCGAGGGTGAAGCCTGCCGGTATCGCGATTTCAGCATCGACACTTTCCTCGAACACCAGCGTTGCGCCCGGCTGCAGCCAGCCACCAGCGGCGATGCTGGCGAGGGCCTTTTCGCCCAGTTCCTGACCATAGGGCGGGTCGAGGAACACCAGGTCGAATTGGCCGAAGGTGCCTGGCGTGCCAAGGTCAGTTGCGTCGCGGCGAAGCAGCTTGGTAATGCCCCCTGCCCCAAACGCTTCGATGTGATCGCGGATCAGGCCACGCGATTCCGCCCCCATGTCGACGAAGGTGACGTGGCTGGCGCCGCGCGACAGGGCTTCGAGGCCGAGGGCCCCGGTGCCGGCAAACAGGTCGAGCACGCGCACGCCGTCGAACACCGGGCCGATGCGGGAGGCGAGGATGTTGAACATCGATTCGCGGACGCGGTCTGCCGTCGGGCGAATGCTATCGTCCGACGGGGAGTTGAGCTGCTTGCCGCGGAATTTTCCGGCAACGATGCGCATGGATAGGCCCCTTATTCAGCAAGCACGAAGCAATCACCAGACCTCATCCTGAGCTTGTCGAAGGACGAGGTCGCGGCACCATGCGGGCACGACCTCGTGGTTCGACAGGCTCACCATGAGGTCTACGTCGGCTTACGCCTTGGGGCGACGCGGAGCACCGCTGGACGGACGACCGCCGCCACCCGACGGACGACCACCGCTGAATGGGCGACCGGCACCACCGGCGGGACGACCGCCGCTCGACGGACGGCTTGCGCCACCAAAAGGACGAGGTGCACCGCTGGACGGACGGCTGGCACCACCGGCGGGACGACCGCCTGCAGACGGGCGACCAGCCCCACCGCTCGGACGGCCGGGACCGCCTGCAGGACGGCCTGCGCCGCCAGTCGGGCGACCGCCGGGCTTGCTGAAACCACCTGGTTTGCCAAAGCCGCCGGGCTTGCCGGCGCCACCGGGGCGCGGGCCACGGGCGGGGGCGGCGCCATCGCGCTTGGGCGCGGGCTTGCCGTCGGGACGCATGCGGGGCTTACCATAGGTCTTGGCCTCGGAGCCGTATTCGTCGCGACCCGGACGAGTCGGGCGCGCGGGCCGGTCACCGGCAGGACGGAAGCTCTGGCCTTCGGGACGACCAGCGCCCTCGGGGCGGAAGCTGCGGCCTTCGGGACGGCTCGCGCCTTCGGGACGGAACCGCGCGGGCTTTTCCGAGAAGTTGCGGCCGGGACGCTTGGCCTCACCACTGAAAGCGGCGCCTTCGCCGCGTTCATTATCGGGCCTGACGCGTGGCGTGAAGGCCGGACGTTCGCCTGCACCAGCATCTTCACGACGCGGACCGCGTGGCGTGCCGACGAATTCACGACCCTGCGGCGGACGCGAGCCGCCTTCGGGACGGGGACCGCGTGGCTTGTCGCCGAACGACTTCTTGTCACCATAGGGCTTCTTGTCACCAAACGACTTTTTGTCGCCGTAAGGCTTCTTGTCACCAAAGCTCTTCTTGTCGCCAAAGGCTTTTTTATCGCCGAACGACTTCTTGTCGCCACCCGGCTTGGCCGGGCGCGGTGCGGCCTTGCCGAAAGTCAGGGCGGACTGGTCGTCGCGGTCGGGGCGCTTGACGACGCGGGTGTTACGTTTAGCCACAAATTCCTCCGGCGCACGGCCGTCTTCATCAAAATGTACGTGGCGCGGCGGCGCCATCTCTTCGTCACTAAATTCTTCGCGCTTAGCCATCGGCTTGCGCCCGTCGAAACGGCCAGGACGATCCTGGCGGGGGCGTTCCTCGCGGATTTCTTCCTCGGTCTTTTCGGCGCCGTCCGTAAAGCGGAAACGCTGGCGGGCGATTTCGACGGTATTGGTGCCGCGACCGGTCAGGCGGTCACGCGTCGGCTTGCCGACCAGCGCATTGGCTTCAGCGGGCATTTCGCTGTCGAAATCGACGTCGGCTGCATCGGCCAGTTTCTTGCCGAGCTGCTCGCGCAGCATCTTGGCCTTGATGGTCTCGATGCCGCCGACCGGGATGTCCCCGAGCTGGAACGGGCCATAGCTGATGCGGATCAGGCGGTTGACCTCGAGGCCGAGGGCGCCCAGCACGTTCTTGACTTCGCGGTTCTTGCCTTCGCGCAGGGCAAGCACCATCCAGACGTTGGAGCCCTGCTCGCGCTCGAGCGTGGCTTCGATGGAGCCGTACTTGATGCCGTCGATCTCCATGCCGTCCTTGAGCTTGTCGAGGGCGGCCTGGGTAACTGAGCCATGGGCCCGCACGCGATAGCGGCGCAGCCAGCCGGTGGCGGGCAGTTCGAGCACGCGCTTTAGGCCGCCATCATTGGTGAGCAGCAGCAGGCCTTCGGTGTTGATATCGAGACGGCCAACGGTGACCACCCGGGGCAGGCCATGAGTTTCGAGATGTTCGAAAATCGTCTCGCGACCTTCGGGGTCCTTCTCGGTGACCACGAGCCCGGCGGGCTTGTGATAGAGCCAGACGCGGGTGCCCTGACGGGCGGCCAAGGGCGCGCCATCGACCAGGATCTTGTCGCGGTCGGTGACGTTGAAGGCAGGGGTCAGTACCTTCTTGCCGTTGACCACGACGCGGCCCTCGGTAATCCAGACCTCGGCATCGCGGCGGGAGCATAGCCCCGAGCGGGCAATGGTCTTGGCGAGGCGGTCGCCGGTATCGGGCTGGGAGGGTTTGTCGCTCATAAAGGCGTCTTTCATGTCATGCGGGACCCAAAAAGGGCGGCGCGGAAAATGCGAAGCGGCCGGATGATCCGGCCGCTTGAAACTGGTGTATCGACGTGACTGCTACTGCAGGGTGCGCTCGGTCTCGGTCAGGCGAACGCCCTGACCACTGGTCCCGTCGGGGGTCAGGCTTGGCGACGCCTTGATCCGGGCATCGCGAATGGCCTTGCGAACCGATTCCGGGCAGCGCGCGTCGCTGAGCGAGACGATTTCGCCATTGCCGATCGAGCAGACCAGATCGGCGTCGCCGACGCGGGTGAAATACTCGTCCGGTGGCATATAAAGCGCGCGGCTGGAACTGTTGACGCTGACGTCGCGATTGTTGGCCTGCATGCGGGCGGTCAGCGTACGGGCTTCCTGCTCGGTCAGCGGACGGCCGGCGACGGAGCGCAGGTCGACGACCTTGGCATTGCGCAGGCGGGCGATGTCGGCTTCGCTGAGATTGGCGGTATCAATCCGAACGGTGTCGCTGTCGACTGGCAGCAGAGCCGCGGCAACTGAGGTGCTTGGCGCTGGCAACGCCTGGCCTGATGCTGGCAGCACCAGCGGCGCGCGGGCATTGGTCAGGTCTTCCTTGGCGGCTTCGCCGGGGACCAGGCCGACACCGCGTGCGGTCGAGGTCATGACTTCGCGCTCGAAGGTACCGAAATCGGTCAGGGCATTGGTGCCTTCGGCGGTCGTACAGGCCGCCAGCGCAAGCGCCAGCACGATGGCCACACCGGCCTTGCCAAGTGCAACGAGAGCAGACTGTTGCCCGATCAATCCAATATGCATGAAACGTCCTTCACGATGTCGGCGGCTTATAACCCACTTTGCCGACTAAGACCAGATTCAGGCGGCAACGTGTTCGCGATGTCAGTTGGCCGGTTTTTGCGGCTTGCCGAGGCCCAGCAGATCGACGATCAGCAGGATGACGCCGACGGTGATCGCAACGTCGGCGATGTTGAAGATGTAGAACGACCAGTCGCCCCAATGCAGGTGGAAAAAGTCCGCCACCGCGCCATAAATCAGCCGGTCGATGGCATTGGACAGGGCGCCCCCGATGCAGAAGGCAAGGCCGAGGCGCACCAGAGCTGAATCGGCGCGTGCCCACCAGATCGATAGGGCGACGATAGCCACCAGCATGACGACGCCAAGCGCCCAGACTGGCAGGCTATCGAACAGACCGTAGGAAATGCCGGTATTCCAGACCAGCACATAGTCGAAAAAGTCAGTGACGCGCACGACTTCGCCACCGCGCCAGCCGGTCATCGCAAAGGGCACGTAGCTGGTAAAGACTTCGACGCAATTGGCCGTACCGATGGCGATGCAATCGGCCGAAACGGCGAATGCCTTATGCGCCCGATCAAGCCCGAAGGCGAGGATCGCCATGGTGAGCGAGATGTAGATGGAGGGGTGAAAGACGGATTTCAGGTTCACCAACATACCCTTTCACCTAAAGTGTCAGTCGTCACCCTCCCACTCGCGGGGAGGGTCAGGTAGGGGGGCGTTTGGCTCCGGCATTGGGGCTCTTCCACCCCCTCCCAACCTCCTCCACTCAAATCGCTCCACTGGAGCGATTTGCCCTCCGGGACGGGTCGGAGCCCGTCCAGGGGGAGGTGCCGTCCGGTGAACGGGGCACTATGGGAGCTAGGCAAGGGGCTCAAGCCCTGCGGCAGCGCGTTCGCGCAATGCCTGGGCATCACGCAGGGAAACGTCGGGGAATTCGGGATCGGAGCCGACATCAGGCAGCACCTTCCACGAGCGGGCGCAGCGCTGGCCCTGAGCGAGGGCCGGTACCACGGCGATGCCGGATACGTCGTCGAGCGTGAAGGCACCAGCAGGCGCCTCGGCATTGCCGACCTGGATATCAGAGGTGATGGCGATTTCGGCGAGGTCTTCGCCGGCCAGAGCCGTCAGGTAGCGCTCATCGGTGATGAACACTTTTGGCGCGGCTTCAAGCGACGAGCCGATGCGCTTTTCGCGGCGTTCGACTTCGAGCGCCCCGGTCACCACGCGGCGCACCGCGCGGATCAGCGTCCACTTGGCGGCCAAATCCTCGTTGAGCCATTCGGTCGGCACGTCGGGGAACTGGCGCAGATGCACCGATGAGCCTTCGCCCGGGAAACGCTCGAGCCAGACTTCTTCCATCGTGAAGACCAGGATGGGGGCCAGCCATGCGGTCAGACACATGTAGAGGTGGTTGAGGACGGTCAGCGATGCCTTGCGCTTGATCGAGGAGATCGGGTCGCAATAGAGCGCGTCCTTGCGGATATCGAAGTAGAATGCCGACAGCTCGATATTCATGAAGTTAGTCAGCAGGGTCACGATGCGGCGATAGTCGTATTCCTTGTATGCAGTCCGCACCTGCGCATCGAGCTGGGCAAGGCGATGCAGCATCAGCTGTTCCAGCTCTGGCATATCGGCGAAGGCGACCTCGTCGCTGGCCTCGTAATGCGCCAGGTTGCCGAGCAGCCAGCGCAGCGTATTGCGCAGCTTGCGATAGGCATCGACCGTGGTCTGGATGATTTCCTTGCCCAGCCGCAAGTCTTCCGAATAATCGGAGGAGGCGACCCACAGGCGCAGGATATCGGCGCCGTATTGCTTGATGATGTCCTGCGGGGCAACGGTATTGCCCAGCGACTTGCTCATCTTCTTGCCGTCGCCATCCATGGTGAAACCGTGCGTCAGCACGCCTTCATAGGGGGCATGACCATTGGTGGCACAGCTTTCCAGCAAGGATGAATGGAACCAGCCGCGGTGCTGGTCGGAGCCTTCGAGATACAGAGAGGCCGGGAACTTCAGATGCGGCCATTTTTGCTTGTTGCGCAGCACGAACGAATGGGTGGAGCCACTGTCGAACCATACGTCGAGCACGTCGGTGACCATTTCGTAGTCACCGGCCTTGTAGGCGTCGCCGAGATAGCGCTGGGCGGCGCCGGGCTTGTACCAGGCGTCGGCTCCCTCTTCCTCGAAGCTCTGGGCGATGCGGTGATTGACCGTCTCGTCCTTGAGGATGTCCTGCGTGGTCTTTTCGACAAACACGGTGATCGGCACGCCCCAGGCGCGCTGGCGGCTCAGCACCCAGTCGGGGCGGTCGGCGATCATGGCGCGCAGGCGGTTCTGCCCGGCTGCGGGGTAGAATTTGGTGGCGTCGATGGCGTTGAGAGCACGATGGCGCAGGGTGTCACCTGCAGCGCCCTCGATGTCGCGGTCCATATAGACGAACCACTGCGGCGTGTTGCGGAAGATCACCGGCTTCTTGGAGCGCCAAGAGTGTGGATAGGAGTGCTTGACGCGGCCGCGGGCGACCATGGCGTTGCGCTCGGCCAGCGCTGCGATGACTCGGTTGTTGGCGTCGCCCTTCTTGCCGTTGTCGTCGATGACGCGGGCGCCCTCGAAGCCGGGGGCTTCGTTGGTGTAGAAACCGTCGTCGCCGACAACATAGGGGATGGCTGCATCTCGTGCCATGTCTGAAAGAAATTGGGCCCGCTCCGCGAGCGAGATGCCAACGGTATTCGCGAAGGCCTGCGAGCGCTTCCGATGATACTCGTTCCAGGCTTCATAGTCCTCTAAGCCGTGGCTTGGAGCGGTGTGAACAAAGCCTGTGCCCGCATCATCCGTCACATGATCCGCGTCGATTAGAGGTACGTGAAACTGATAACCGCCGCCGAAACCTTTCAACGGGTGCGAACATGAAATGATATGCGACGGATCAACATCAGCGATGCGCGCGAATTCATCGACCTTAGCCTTTGCGAAGGTTTCAGCAGCCAATTTGTCAGCAAGAATGTATTTCTCACCCACGGAAGCCCAATTACCTTCTGGCGCTTTGGTAATTTCATACAGGCCGTAGGAAACCATGCCGGAAAAAGAAACGGCGCGGTTAGCGGGGATGGTCCAAGGCGTGGTCGTCCAAATTACAACCTTGGCATCTGAAGGAAGGTACTTCTCAGCGATCTGCATCGATTCTTCGACAGAAAGAGGCCGTGCTGGAGCTTCCTGCATCGTGTCGACCAGTACGCGCTCAACAATTTCAGTCTGCGATCGAATCCGATCGGCAACAGCCGATAGGTTTCGCTGCTCTACCGGAAACTTGACCCAAATAGTGTCGCTCTCGTAGTCTTGGTATTCGATCTCGGCCTCGGCCAGCGCGGTGCGCTCGACGACCGACCACATCACAGGCTTTGAGCCGCGATAGAGCTGTCCGGTGGTGGCGACCTTCATCAGCTCGCGGGCGATCTGGGCTTCGGCGTCGAAGCTCATGGTGAGGTAGGGGTTATCCCACTCGCCGAGCACGCCGAGGCGCTTGAATTCCTCGCGCTGGATATCGACCCATTGTTCGGCAAAGGTGCGGCATTCCTGGCGGAATTCGACAACCGGAACCTCGTTCTTGTCCTTGCCCTTGGCGCGGTACTGTTCTTCGATTTTCCACTCGATGGGCAGGCCGTGGCAGTCCCAGCCCGGCACATAGGCCGAGTTGAAGCCCAGCATCTGCATCGAGCGGCTCACGAGGTCCTTCAGCGTCTTGTTGAGCGCATGACCGATATGGATATTGCCATTGGCGTAGGGAGGACCGTCATGGATGGTGAACAGCGGCCGATCCTTGGCCTGCTCGCGCTGCAGCCCATAGATGTCCATCTCTTCCCAACGCTTGAGCCAGCCCGGCTCGCGATCGGGCAGGCCCGCGCGCATGGGGAATTCGGTTTCCGGCAAAAACAGCGTGGCCGAGTAGTCGGTTTCGGCGGCGCCCGTGGCGGTATCGGTCATGGCAAACGGCAATCGGTAAAGGAGATTTCGCCGCCTTTTAGCAAGGCGGCGCGGATCGGGCAAAGGTTGATTTGGGATGGGTTGTTTCAAGAGCGTACCCCCACCCAGCCTCCCCCTGATGACGGGGAGGGACTTGGCCGGTGGGTTGACTTGATCAAGCCACAAGCCAGATCAGATTCCTCCCCCTTTTCAGGGGGAGGCTAGGTGGGGGTATTCTTGCTTGTTCCTACCCGACAAATCCCACTAACCCACAAAACCCAGTTTTGCATCGAGCCCACTCAATGGCTTGGCCTCGGCCAGCGCCTCGCGTGCCTTGCGGCTGTCGCGGTCCATGGCGGTGATCAGTTCGTCGAGGCCCGAAAACACTTCCTGACCGCGGATGTGGGCGATCAGGGCCACGGTGATGATCTGGCCGTAGATGTCTTCGTCGAAATCGAACAGGTGGGTTTCGAAGGGCGGGCGCTGGTTGTTGAACATCGGCTTGCCGAAGGCGGCAACGCCATCGAGCAGGCGGTCGCCCAATCTGGCGCGGACGGCATAAACGCCCTGAGCCAGCTGGAAATTGGCGTGGGTCATGGTGTTGGCCGTGGGGTAGCCGAGTTCCCTGCCCCGCTGGTCTCCCTTGACGACGCAGCCATCGAAAAACCAGTGGTAGCCGAGCAGGCGATTGGCAGCGACCACGGCGCCTTCCGACAAAGCCGCACGGATGCGCGAGGAGGAAATCACCTCGTCGCCTTCGTCCATCAGATCGAGCGTTTCTACGGCAAAGCCCTGAGCTTCGCCCGAAGCCTTGAGGAAGGTCGGAGTGCCACGGCGCTGGCGGCCGAAGTGAAAGTCCGAGCCAACGATGACGCCGGTAACGCCCAGCGCCTCGACTAAAAAGCGGGTGACGAAATCCTCGGCCTCGATCTGGGAAAAGGCGCGGTCGAAGTTCAGTACCGCAATAGCGTCGAGCCCGAAGGCCTCGGCGAGACGCGCCTTGGCGTCGCCATCGGTGAGGCGGAACATGAAGGGAGCCGGCGCAAAAACGTCGCGCGGATGCGGCTCAAAGGTCAGCAAAATGGCCGGCGCGCCAGCCTCGGCGGCGCGGGTCTTCAGCGTCTCCAGCACGGTCTGGTGGCCGCGATGTAATCCGTCGAAATTGCCGATCGCCAGATAGGCGCCGCGCAGGCTGGCTGGGACGGCATCGAGATCGCCAAGACGGACGAAGCTCATCGGGTTACCAGCTCAGCCGCGGCAGGAAGCCAGCCATATGGGCGCGGCTTGGGGCCACGAGATCGGCAATGGCCTGGGGATCTGGCTTGCCGAAGGCATCGAGCTCGGCTGCATGGATCGAGCCGGTGACAAACAGCAGGTCGATGCCGAACTGGGCTGCGCCGGTCGCATCGGTGCGCACGCTGTCGCCGATGGCCAGCACTCGGGCCTTGTCGAGCGGGCGGCCGACAGCCTGTTCGGCCAGCCGGAACGCTTCCTCATAGATCGGCTGATATGGCTTGCCGGCCATCAGCACCATGCCGCCCATGGCCGCGTAGAGATCGCCCAGGGCGCCGCCGCAATAGATGATCTTGTCGCCGTGCTCGACGACGCGGTCGGGATTGGCGCAGATCATCGGCAGCTTGCGGCTCAGCCACAGCTTGGCGCGCTCGCGGTACATTTCGGGCGTGTCTTCGTCAGTGTCGAGATCGGTCACCACGACGACTTCGGCTTCGTCGGCGCCGGTGCGGCGGACGTTCAGCCCTTCATAGAGCGCGTCGTCCTCGGTCGGCGGACCGACATGATGGATGGCCTTGCCGCTGTATTTGGCGATCATCACCCGCGTCGCATCGCCGGAGGAGACGATGGCGTCATAGGCGGCGCGATGCACGCCGAGGCGGTCGAGCATGTCGACGATCGGGCCGGAGGGCCGCGGCGCATTGGTGATGAACACCACCTTGCCGCCGGCTTCGCGATATCTGGTCAGCGCATCGACGGCGGTCGGGAAGGCCTCGACGCCGTTGTGGACGACGCCCCAGACATCGCTCAGCACCGCATCATAGCGGGTGGCGAGGTCGGCAAGGCCGGAGATGGAAGGCAGCGCGCTGGTCATCGTAGCATTCCGATGCAAACAGGATTGGCCGTTCTATGTGGCAGTCTGCCCCTCGGGATCAAGGGGAAACGGACATGTGCCTTAGTATTCGGCACGCCGGAGCTGCGGGATCTGGCGCGAGGATTCCACCACTAGATCGGCGCGGACCGGGCCGGGCGCGGCAATGTGGGGGCCTTGCACCAGCACAATGCCGTCTTCCAACAATTCGACGATCTGTCGCTCGTTGGTGATGCCGGTGGCCAGCAGCTTGATATCGAAACGCGCGATGTAGTTGGCGATATCGGACGCGTGGAAATCGGTGAAGGCCTGCGGCTCGGCGATGAAGTGACCGGCATCGATGCGCAGCGAGCGAACGCCCTGCGCTGCCATTTCGGCGACGTCGATGCGCAGCGAGCGAACATTGGTCACCGAGAAACCGGCGCCCTTCTTGACCATGGCATCGGCAATGGCGCGCTCGCCGGTGGTCAGCCCCTGCCAGTCATTTTCGCTGATGGCGAAGATCAAGCCTGCCGCAATGGCGCGATTGGCTTCAAGCGTCACGATCATCTGTTCGGATGCCGACGAATCGCCGAGCGTGGCGCGTGACAGCGGCACATACAGCGTGATCGGCTGGCCGCCGGTGCGGGCGCGGCGCGAAATGGTGATAGCCTCGACCATGCCGATGCCTTCGATGTGGCGTAATACGTCCTCGCCACCGCGACGCGGCATGAAATCGACCCGGTCGGCCAGGTCGCCGTCCTGCATGCGCAGGCGCGGCACCAGGTCATAGCCTTGCGGGCGGCGCTGCGGCAGCGTCACCACGGGCTGGATGTGATAGATCAGGCGGTTTTCCTCGATGCCCTGGCGCAGCAATTCAAGCGGAATGGTCGGCTCCGGCTCGCGCATCACCGGCGGCGGCGCGGCGGCGATCATGCGGTCGCGACCGGACGGTTGGGCCTGCGCCTTGGCACGGTCCTCGATATCAGCAACCGCCTCGGCGACCTGGCGGATTACCGTACCCAGCACCGAGATATCGGCCTCGACGCTGTCGATCCTCACCTCGGCATTGATATCGGCGATGGCATTGATGCGTTGGCCAAGCACGGCGCCGGCCTGGGCGTCGGTGGCCAGCAGTCGCGACAAATCCTCGATGGCCTTTTCCAGGCGGCTCTCGGCGCGCTGGCGCAAACTGCGCTCCAGCAGCACGACGCAAACGCAGCCGAACACCACGGCGGCAAGTATCGCTTCGGCGGGGGTGAAGGTCAGCCCAAAATAGGCGACGGCGCCAAGGGCGGTCGCTGCAAGGGCAATGAACGTGTAGACCAATGCCTGCACGGGCGGACCTCAAACCCATCTGGGGTGCCGGGATTCGGCCCAATGCTTCTAGCACCGAGCTTGAGCACAAAAAAGCGCACAACCCGCGCTGTCCCAAGGCTAAATGCGGCCGTATCGCGGCGGCTAATAGTGGAACAAGTGCAAAATGCGACGGGTCGGAACGGATTATTTACCCTGTTGGGGAACTAATGGATGCAGATCGGGACAGCAGCGACAGCGGCTGACCACCGATATTGACTGATCGAAGCGCGAGGACTGCCCTGCATGGCGATGCACACTCGAAGCGATGGCGAACCCCATGGTCGGCTATTGCTTGTCGACGCCGATGACGCCAGTGCGCGACTGGTGACCGAGACGCTGGGGCAGAGCCTTGGCGGCAGCCTGCGCATTACCACGGCGAGCGGTGGCCGCCCGGCAGCGGAGCTGCTGCGCGATGGCGATTTCGACATCATCCTGGCCGATCTTTCCAGCCTGCGTGATCTCTCGGAGCGCAGCGACGATGCCGTCGCCCGTCTCGTTCGCCTTGCTGACGGCGCGCTGGTGGTCGCGCTTTCCGATGGTGCTTCGGTGACCGCTGCGGTTGGCGCCATGCGTGCCGGTGCCCATGATTATGTAACCAAGCCACTCAGCGGGCCGGCCATGGCCGCCCGCATCAGCGAACTGGCCCAGCGCCATGGCAAGACGCGCGCGCTCAGTATAGAGCCACGCAACTCGGGCCGCGCCGATTTTGCCGGCTTCATCGGCTCATCGAGCGCCATGCAGTTCGTTTATGAGCAGATCGGCCGCATCTCCGCCTCGTCTGCACCGGTTTTCATTACCGGCGAGAGCGGCACCGGCAAGGATGTCTGCGCCGAGGCCCTGCACGCCAAAGGTCCACGCTTCGGCAAACGCCTGGTGGCAATCAATTGCGCCGCCATCCCTCGAGATTTGATGGAAAGCGAACTGTTCGGCGTGGCGCGCGGCGCCTTTACCGGTGCCCATGACGACCGTAAGGGCGCCGCCGAACTGGCCGATGGCGGCACGCTGTTCCTCGACGAAATCGGCGAGATGGACCTTTCGCTGCAAAGCAAATTACTGCGCTTCCTGCAGACCGGCACGTTGAGCCGCGTCGGTGAAGCGGGCGTACGACAGGTTGATGTCCGCGTTATATGCGCCACCAATCGTAATCCGATGCAGCTGATCTCGGAAAAGAAGTTCCGCGAGGATTTGTTCTACCGGCTGCATGTGCTGCCGATCCACCTGCCGCCGTTGCGCCAACGGCCCACCGACATCATGGTGCTGGCCCGCCATTTCCTCGCACGTTATTCAGCGGAGGAGCGCAAGAATTTCAGCGGATTCGCGGGTGATGTGGCGAGCCTGCTGACCTCGGCGGAGTGGAAGGGCAATGTGCGCCAGTTGCAGAACCTCGTGCGCCGTCTCGTCGTGATGTGCGACGGCGAAGAAATCACCATGCCGATGCTGCGCGCCGCCGATATCGAGTCGCAGGGCCTCGCCCCCGTGGCGGAGCCGGCTCCCCGCAGCGAGAGGCGCCAAGCCATCCTGCCGATGTGGCAGCAGGAGCAGCGCATCATCGAAGATGCCATTGCCAGTTTCAGCGGCAATGTGTCCCTCGCCGCCGCGGCGCTGGAAATCAGCCCCTCCACCATCTATCGCAAGCGCCAGGGCTGGGCGGAACTGTCGGTGGCCTCTTAGGGCGTATTCGCCTCCCGGGCCTTGGCCCGATCAAGGCCGAGATAATGCTCGCGCAGGATCACTGCGATGCCCGAACAAACAATGATGACGGCGCCGCTGATCATGGCAATAGTGGGGATGTCGCCGAAGACGAAGAAGCCGATCACCAGCGTCAGAAGCAGCGAGACATATTCGAACGGCGCGATGACCGACATGTCCGCATAGCGGTAGCATGAGGTCAGCAGCAGTTGCCCGATGCCCCCCGCGAAACCCGCGCCGACAAGCAACGCCGCCTGTTGCGGCGTCGGCATGGCCCAGCCGAACGGAATGGTCATCAGCGACAACATGCTGGCGCTGATGAAGAAGTAGATGACGATGGCTTCGGTGCGCTCGGTCTGCACCAGCTTGCGCACCTGCATCATGGCAAAAGCGGTGAGCACCGCGCCGCCCGTGGCCGCAATTGCGCCCACGGTCTCGCTGTCGCCCATTGGTGCGCCACCGGTCAACAGTGTCAGGCGCGGCCACAGGATGATGACGACGCCACACAGGCCGACGATCACCGCCGTCCAGCGAAACGCATGCACGCGCTCCTTGAGCAGCACGGCGCTGAACATCACGATCAGCAGCGGCGCCGCATAGCCGATGGCGGTGGCTTCGGGCAAAGGCAGCCGGGTCAGTGCAAAAAAGCCGAGCCCCATTGACGAGGCGCCGACAAGCGCTCGGATGACGTGGCCCCATGGGTCTTTGGTGTGAAGCGCGGTGCGCAATTGCCTACGCAAAAGCAGCCAGGCGACGACGGGCAGGATGGCGAAAAAACAGCGGAAGAATACCAGCTCGCCGGCCGGAATAGTGCCCGTGGCCTTGAGCAAAGTCGCCATTACGACGAAGCAGCACACTGAGAGCACCTTGAGCACGATGGCGCGCATCGGGCCGCCGCGATGCCGAGCAGGGCCTTTGGCGTCAGCTGTGGCGGGAATGGTCAAGGCAGTCTCGTCGGTCGCGGCAAATTACTTGCCGGAGGTTTGCTCCAGCTTTTCCTTGGCGATACGCGCCGTGGTAAAGGCCTTGTGCTCGGGGCCGACAGCCGAGCCGGTCTTGACGACCTTGCCGCTGGCATCGTGAATTTCCCAATGCCAGTTAGCATTCGGGCCGCTGCCGCCCTTGAGGCTCAGCTTGATCTGAAAAGTGTTGTCCTGGGTCATGCTTGCCTTATGGCGCAGCTTGGCGCGACGTGGAAGAGGGAAAGGGAAAAACTTCGAACCGGCCCCCTTGGGCAAAATCGCTCCAGCGGAGCGATTTTAGGCGAGAAGGCCATGAGAGCTACGCTCGAATGGCAGGATCCTAGAGGCTTGGCGTTCTGCTTCCTGATCGCCTCGCCCCTCAATCGCGACCGACTAGCAGGCACTCCAACAAAACTTATCCCCACCCACCGGCACCTCCCGCATACTCCACCCCATCTTCACAACAGAGCTAGTCATGACGAGTGACGAGCGTGGAGACTGCCGGGAATGGGAGGTCGCTCCTGTTGCGTGCGGGGAAATCGGGCGCGCTGGTCTGCGATAATGGCCAGCACGATCCCAACCCACGACAAATCCCGACTTGGTGGCGAGGCAACTGCCTCACTTTTTACTACCCTACCCGAGGCAGTCGCCTCGCCACCATCGCTCACCTTGAAATCCGCAATCAGGCGGCGCTTCGGCATGCCTAGACTTCCGAGGTGCGATACTCGATGCGGTCACCCCAGAAAGCGAGATGATCGCGGATCGGCTCCACCAAGGGGCATGGATCAGGATAGTACCAGACCTGGTCGGGACCATCGGCCGTCAGGGTCTTGAGCGTATAATAGTGAGCCTCGCCCTTGTAGGGACAGATGGTCTTGGTTTCGGATAGCTCCAGAATATCTTCGCGTACATCCGAGCGCGGCAGATAAATTCGTAGCGGAGCGCCGGGCTCGTCGAGTTCAAGCGCGTTCAACGAACTGCCGATTTCGGCGCCGTCGAACAGCACGTGGACCCGGCCCTTGGCGGGGTTGATCTTGATATCCTTGTCCAGACATTGGCGCGTCATGTTAGCCTGCCATGTTCGTTAATCATCGGTCGCAAGTGACAACGCGCGAGAAGAAAGCGGGTTCACTAAACCTTGACTCGGTGAGGTCCCAGCCATATATCCCCGTCACCTGTTAGCACTCTACAATGGCGAGTGCTAATAGTGCCAAATTTGCATTCAAACGCTGCCATAGGAGCATAACATGAGCTTCCGTCCCCTGCACGACCGCGTGGTCGTTCGTCGTCTCGATGGCGAAGAAAAGACCAAAGGCGGGATCATCATCCCCGACACCGCCAAGGAAAAGCCCTCCGAGGGCATGATCGTTGCCGTTGGCCCCGGCGCCCGTGACGAAAGCGGCGCTCGCGTCGTTCCAGACGTCAAGGCTGGTGACCGCGTGCTGTTCGGCAAGTGGAGCGGCACCGAGGTCAAGGTCGACGGTGAAGACCTGCTGATCATGAAGGAAAGCGACATCATGGGCATCGTCGAGGCTTAATAGCCCCACGAGCCTTCGTTTCCATTCCACACTTAAGGAGCGCCTCACATGGCTGCCAAAGAAGTAAAGTTCTCTACCGACGCTCGCGACAAGATGCTGCGCGGCGTCAATATCCTGGCCAATGCGGTCAAGGTGACCCTCGGCCCCAAGGGTCGTAACGTCGTTATCGAAAAGTCGTTCGGCGCACCGCGCATCACCAAGGACGGCGTGACCGTTGCCAAGGAAATCGAACTCGAAGACAAGTTCGAAAACCTCGGCGCGCAGCTCCTGCGTTCGGTCGCTTCCAAGACCAATGACATTGCCGGTGACGGCACCACCACCGCGACCGTTCTCGGTCAGGCCATCGTTGTCGAAGGCGTCAAGGCTGTTGCCGCCGGCTTCAACCCGATGGACCTCAAGCGTGGTATCGACCTGGCTGTTGCCGAGGTCGTCGAGTCGCTGAAGTCCGCTTCCAAGAAGATCACCTCCACCGCTGAAATCGCTCAGGTCGGCACCATCTCGGCCAACGGCGAAACTTTCATTGGCGAAGAAATTGCCAAGGCCATGGAAAAGGTCGGCAATTCGGGCGTCATCACCGTCGAAGAATCCAAGACTGCTGAAACGACCGTCGACATCGTCGAAGGTATGCAGTTTGACCGCGGTTACCTGTCGCCTTACTTCGTGACCAACGCCGAGAAGATGACTGCCGTTCTTGACGAGCCACTGATCCTGCTGCACGAGAAGAAGCTGAGCAACCTGCAGGCTATCCTGCCGATCCTCGAAGCTGTCGTTCAGTCGCAGCGTCCGCTGCTGATCATCGCTGAAGACATCGAAGGTGAGGCTCTTGCGACTCTCGTCGTCAACCGTCTGCGCGCTGGCCTCAAGGTCGCTGCCGTCAAGGCTCCTGGCTTCGGCGATCGCCGCAAGGCAATGCTTGAAGACATCGCCATCCTGACCGGTGGCCAGGTGATTTCCGAAGATCTCGGCATCAAGCTCGAGAACGTGACCATCGACATGCTCGGCACTGCCAAGCGCGTTGAGATCACCAAGGAAAACACCACGATCGTCGATGGTGCCGGCACCAAGGAAGACATCGAAGGCCGCGTTGGCCAGATCAAGTCGCAGATCGAAGAAACCACTTCGGACTACGACAAGGAAAAGCTGCAGGAACGTCTGGCCAAGCTTGCTGGCGGCGTTGCAGTGATCAAGGTTGGCGGCTCGACGGAAGTCGAAGTCAAGGAGCGCAAGGATCGCGTCGACGACGCACTGAACGCGACCCGCGCTGCCGTTGAAGAAGGCATCGTTGCCGGCGGCGGCGTCGCGCTGCTGCGAGCTGCGCATGCCATGACTGTCAAGGGCGCCAATGCCGACCAGGACGCTGGCATTGCCATCGTCAAGCGCGCATTGCAGGAGCCAGTACGCACCATTGCCAACAATGCCGGTGCCGAAGGCTCCGTCGTCGTCGGCAAGATCCTCGAGAACAGCTCGATCACCTTCGGCTACAATGCCGCAACCGGTGAATATGGCGATCTGATCGCCATGGGCGTTATCGATCCAGTCAAGGTGGTTCGCACCGCCCTGCAGGACGCGGCTTCGGTCGCTTCGCTGCTGATCACCACGGAAGCCCTCATCGTCGAGGCTCCCAAGGACTCCGCACCCTCCATGGGTGGCGGCGGTGGCGGCATGGGCGGCATGGGCGGTATGGACTTCTAGTTCGCAACCGCGAACTAGTTTCCTCTCTCGCTCACGGGCCGTTTCGTTTTTGGCACGACGCGCTAAAGCCGCGCTGGACCAAAAACTGGCCCTGCGCGGGCGCGGCCCACGGCCGGTCCGCATTGCGGGCTAAAGGCTGAAGATTCGAAGTTCGTTTCTTCCCAGTCACGAACTTTGCAGAAAGGCGCAGTGGAAACACTGCGCCTTTTTCTTAGTGCCAAAGCGAACAAGGCTCAGCCTAGAGCCCTTGTAGCAACTCGCAGTGTGTATTATCTTACACGAAAGTTCATGGGTTGCTGGCTTTGGGGACAACCATGCACTTTGAGCGCGACAGCCGCAAACTGATTGCCTTGTTGCAGCGTGACGGTTGATACAGGGTGGATGCCACCGGTGACCATCACCAGTTCATACATCCAGAGCGTGCGGGGCGTGTGACTGTTCCGCATCCCAATAATGACATGCCATTCGGGACTGTCGATCGATTTATCGGCAGGCCGACTGGCTGAAGAGGTGATATGCGTTACGTCGCGTTCGTTCATAAAGATCCTGACAGTTGCTACGGGATCAGCTTCCCTGATTTTCCTGGCTGCACTTCGGCTGGGGACACCATGGATGACGCCATTGCCAATGGGACAAAAGCCTTGGCTTTTCATGTCCGTGGCATGGAAACTGATGGCGACACCATTCCAGGGCCACATTCGCTTGAGGAGATAGTGATCGATCCCGAATTTGCTGACGAACTCGACGGGGTGAGCTTTGCCCTTGTCCCTCTCGTTCGCGATCTTGGGTCGACCACGCGGATCAATGTTTCACTCGATCTCGGTCTGCTGAAGGCAATCGACGACGAGGCTCGGTCAAGAGGACAGACGCGATCGGCGTTTATCGCGTCAGCGGTGCGCCGAGAGCTTGTTGAATAGACAACGGACAATATCGATGAGACCACCACGACGCGGCGGCAGTGCCTACGACCAGGCAGAAGCCGCATTCAAAAGCGCAACGAGCAAGCCCGCAGCGGCCCCTGCCCCGGCCAAGCCGGCGACTGCGACCGAGGGCAAGGAAATGGTCACCCTGCGGCTCGATCGCGCCGTGCTGGAGCACTTCCAGGAGGATGGCCCGGGCTGGCAGGATCGGCTGAATGCGGCGCTGCGGGTGGTGGCGGGACTCGACCCCGCAATCTAGCCGCCTTTACGACGCATTACCGGAACCTTACCAGAGCATTAAATCTGTTCGCCAACCGCCTGCCTGCAACAGGTGTTAAGGCTCGGTTAACCACGCTGGACACTCTGCTGTGATGACCGGATCGTCCGGTCGCGACAGCAGAGGACCTCACATGTCGATCAGTAGCATTGCTGGAGGACAGTCGGTTTCGCAGTTGATGCGCACCAGCTTCAAACCGCCCAGCTTTGAAACCCTGGATGCCAATGCGGACAGCAGCCTGACGCTGGACGAAATCAAGCTCAAGGCCACCAAGGGCGCGGCGAGTGCCGAATCCAATGCCCGGGCAGAAGCCCTGTTCAAGGCGATAGATGGTGATGGCGACGGCAGCGTCACCAGTACCGAGAAAGACAGTTTTGACACCCAGATGGCCGAGCAGCGCCAGGGCATGGCTTTCATGACCCAACAGATGGCCAGCCCGTCCAATGCCGACATCTTCGCCGCCACCGATACCGATGGCGACGGCGGTGTATCGCTCGCAGAACTGGGGGATGACGACGCCGCCAGCGATGTCAGTTCCGAGGCGCTCAAGAAGATCTTCGATCTGATCGACGCCGATGGTAGCGGCTCGATCACCGAGACCGAGAGTTCAGAGTTCCTGAGCGCAATCAAAACCGCTCTGGACGAACAGCGTCCTGCAGATGGGCCGCCGCCCAATGTCGGCCCGCCACCGGGCGGGCGCCCGCCGGGTGGACCGCCTCCGGCATCGGCATCCACTGAAACGGACGAAGAGGAGGATACCACCGTTACCCTCTTCTCGATGGCTCAATCGGCCTACAAGACTACCCAGCAGCAAACCTTGCTGGAGCAGTTGGCGTCGATTTTCGACAGCGCCGCATGATCACCGCAGGGGCGGCAGCGCCCCTGCCTTGTTACTTGAAAAACAACAACCGCAGAGCCAGCGCGATCGACACCACGACCACGACGGGGCGGATGATCTTTGCACCATAGCGAATGCCGGTGCGGGCGCCTACATAACCACCCACCACCTGCCCGACCGCCATGGCGATGGCCGCGGGCCAGACGACGTCACCGGCCGGAATGAAGATGGTCAGAGCAGCCAGGTTCGAGACGAGGTTGAGGATCTTGGTATTGCCCGAGGCGCGGGTGAGCGCCAGGCCGAACAGCATGACGAAGCCTATGGTGAGGAACGAGCCGGTGCCGGGACCGAAGATGCCATCGTAAAAGCCGATGGCAAATCCCATGAGCGGCACGAACAGACCGAATGGCAGGCGAGCCGCCTTGTCGGCGTCGGAGAGATTGGGTGCAAACAGGAAATAGACGGCGATGCCGATCAGCGCCACCGGCACGACCACGTCAAGCAGGCTGACGTCGATCTGCTTGACGACTACAGCGCCGATCAGGGCGCCGGCATAGGTCAGCGCGATCGAGGGGACCAGCGCCTTGAGCGAAACGAAGCCACGCCGCCAATAGGTGATGGCGGCCATGCCGGTGCCGAACACCGATTGCAGCTTGTTGGTCGCCAGCGCCGACACCGGGGGCAATCCCACCGAGAGTAGCGCCGGCAGCGCGATCATGCCGCCGCCACCGGCAATTGCGTCGACAAAACCGGCCAGCAAGCCGACGGCTGCGAGGGCCAGGAGAACGAGAGGGTCGAGCATGGATCAGTCGGCCTTCGGCGTGTCAGCGATGCGCCGTTCGTAGATTGGGATGTTGATCATCGAGGACATGAAGCCGCTCATCATCATCTGGAACCCTGAAACGAGGGCGGTCAGGGCGAGGATGACCGGGCGCATGGTGGTGCTGGGATTGAGATCGCCGTAATCGCGGGCCGCCCACTCGCCCAGTCCCCAAACAAGAGCGCCAATGCCGAGCAGCATGAGGGCGATAGAGGCGAGCAGGATGCGCTCCAGCGTCAGGGCCTCGAGCAGTTTGTCATAGTGCCCGGAGCGGGGGATAAAGCCATAGCGCGAGGCGAAGCGGCGGCCGATGATGGCGAAGGAAATCGACTGCAGGCCGACGATGATGCAGAGCGCGGCGACGAGGAATGTATGGATGTCGAAGGAGACCCTGCCGATGGTCAATGGACCGGGCAGCAGCAGGGCGCCGACGACGAGGCCCACCGCTAGCAGCGTAATGCCGGGGTAGAGGAACAGCCAGCGCGGCGAGAACAGCAGCAGGAAGCGCAGGTGGCGCCAGCCGTCGCGGAAGGAGCGCAGATGTGGCGGGCGCGAGCGGCCGTCCTTGGCGAGCGTGGTTGGCACCTCACGCAAGTCGAGATGCGCCAAGGTTGCCTTGACGACCATTTCGGACGCGAATTCCATGCCGGTCGTGCGCAGGTTGAGCCCGAGGAACGCAGCGCGCGAGAAGCCGCGCAGGCCACAGTGGAAGTCACCGATGGGGGTACGGAAGAAGCGGCGGCCAACGGCGCTCAAAATGGGATTGCCGATATAGCGATGGTGCCAGGGCATGGCGCCGGGGGCGATACCGCCCTTGAAGCGGTTGCCCATGACGAGATCGGCGCCACCACGCAATTGGGCAATGAAGGCATCGAGATTGGCGAAATCGTAGCTGTCGTCGGCATCGGCCATGATGACGTAGCGACCGCGCGCCGCGTCGACACCACCGGCAATCGCTGCGCCATAGCCACGCTCGGAGACCGGGATAACCCGTGCGCCGAGATGCTGCGCGATCTGCTGGGAGCCATCGGTCGAGCCGTTGTCCGCAATGACGATTTCACCGGCAATGCCGCTGCGGTCGAGATAGCTCCGCGCCTTGACGATGCAGGTCGCCAGGGTCTCGGCCTCGTTGAGGCAGGGCATCAATATGGTCAGTTCCAGTTCGTCGATACCCATCTCAACCCCTCGCCGGTATCAAAACCCGGCCGTCGTCCCTAGTCGCGACAGCACCGCATCCAGTTGCGCCTTGCGTTGGGGCGCGAATGCCGCCGTGCGCGAGACGATCAGGCAGGCTTCGCTTTGCAGCATGACGCCGTCTTCCAGCACGCGCAGGCCATTGGCGGCCAGTGTCGAGCCGGTGGTGGTGATATCGACGACGATATCGGCCACGCCGGAAGCGGGCGCCGCTTCGGTAGCGCCGAGGCTTTCAACGGTGCGATATTCGGCAATGCCGGCCTTGGCAAAATGCTGGCGGGTCACGGTGATATATTTGGTGGCGATGCGCATCCAGCGGCCGTGGCGGCTGCGGAAGTCCGATGCGACGTCGGCCAGATCGTGCATATGGGTGACGTCGATCCAGGCTTCGGGCACGGCCACGACGACATCGGCATTGCCGAAGCCGAGCTTGCTGGCCACCGATACGCTGGCCGGGCCGCTCTCGCTGGTTTCGTGGATCAGGTCGAGGCCGGTGACGCCGAGATCGATATTGCCACGGATCAACTCGCGGGCGATCTCGGAAGCCGGGAAGAAGCGCACTGTGATTTCGGGCATGCCGTCGATGGCGCCAAGATAGGACCGGGCGCCGCCGGGGCGGGTGATGGTGAGGCCCTTGCTGGCGAACCAGTCACGGGTGAGCTCTTCGAGACGACCCTTGGACGGGACGGCGAGGGTAATGCCGCTCATGACTCTTTTCCTCGCATGAGCTGGTCCGAAAACCGGCAATCACTTTTCGGGCTCATGGGGAAACCTCCGCTTCGAGGCGATCGACCCAGACCGAGCAGCCTGAGGCCGCGATGGGCGCGGCGGCGCCAAGGCGTTCGAGCAGGCGATCATATTGACCGCCGGAGGCGAGCACTTCGCCATTGGGGCCGGTCATTTCGAAGACGATGCCGGTGTAATAATCGAGGCGCGGCGAGAAGCTGGCGTCGAAACTGACGCGGCATTCGCCGAGGCCATTTAGGTGACGACGGATGGCACGAATGGGCGAGCCGAGCATCAGGCGATGCCGGCTGGCGAGGGCTTCAACCTGGGTCAGCGCCTGCAGCACCGGGCCGGAAATGGCGAGGTAGTCGCGCAGCAGTTTCAGCGTCGATGCGGGAACATGGGCGGCGTCGAGGGCCTGTTGCTCGAGATAGCGGCCGGCGATCTCGTCGGGGGTGCGGCCTTCGGACAGGCTGAGGCCGGAGGCGACCATCTGCTCGGTGACGGTGTCCACGAGTTCGGCGCGGCTCGGCTGCTGTTGGCGCTGCACGTCGGGGGCGGCTTCGAGACGGGCCAGCAGACGGTCGAGCGCCTCGGTATGGCCAAAGCGATTGCGGATGCGCGGGCGCCAGGCGTCGGGCATGTCGGCCTGCACCAGCAGGGATTCGAACAGGGCAACACCGCCGAGGCGAATGTCCGGTGCGACGCCGAAGATGGAGAGGGCTGCGCGAGCGAAGGTCAGCACCTGGTCGAGGGCGACGTCGCCATCGGGCTGGGCCAGCAGTTCGATACCGGCCTGGTCGAACTCGGCGGGGCCGTTTTCGCGTTGGCGAAAGATTGGGCCCATGTAGGAGAAGGCCGCGGGTTTGCCGACGCCATCGGCGATGTAGGCGGTGACGATGGGCAGGGTAAAATCGGGCCGCAGGCAATATTCGGCGCCGGTTGTGTCGGTGGTCAGCAGCAGGCGGCGGCCGAATTCTTCGCCGGCGAGGTCGAAGTACGGATCGGCCGAGAGCAGCAATGGCGGCGTGGCGCGGGTGGCGCCCTGGGCTTCGACGAGGGCATCGAGCTGGGTGCGGCGGAAAGCGGCGTTGGTCATGGTAACGTTGCCCCACAGCGCAGCAGCAGAAGCGAGACACCCCCACCCGACCCCTTCGGGGCCACCCTCCCCACAAGGGGGAGGGAGAACTGGGCTGAACCATCGAGGGAATGCTGAGCCATCGCCACGCGTCTCCCTCCCCCTTGTGGGGAGGGATCAAGGGTGGGGGTTCTCTCCCACGCTGAGAGTTTTCCAGCGACCATCATTGCTCGCTCAGCAGTTTCTGGACTTCGGCGACGAGGTCTTGGCGGTTGATTTCGAACTGGCCGGGGCGGGCGGCTTTCCATTCGGCGTTGTCGGTGATGCCTTCGGCGGCCTGCTTGCCGGCGATCAGGTCCTTGACCTGAACCTTGCCGTCGGCGCGTTCCTGGCTGCCCTCGATAATGACGATGGGCGAGTTGCGCTTGTCGGCATAGGCGACCTGCTTGCCGAAGTTCTTGGTGTTGCCGAGGAACATTTCGGCGCGAATGCCAGCCTTGCGCAGTTCGGAAACCATGGCCTGATAGCCGGCCATCTGGTCCTTATCCATCACCAGCACGACGACCGGGCCGGTGGGTTCGGAGGCGCCGAGATTGCCGGTGAGCTTGAGTGCATTGGCGAGGCGCGAGACGCCGATGGAGAAGCCGGTTGCCGGCACGGGTTCGCGGCGGAAACGGGAGACGAGGCCATCATAACGGCCACCGCCGCCGACCGAGCCGAACACGACGTCCTGGCCCTTTTCGTTCTGCACCTTGAAGGTCAGTTCGATCTCGAACACCGGGCCGGTATAATATTCGAGGCCACGGACGACTTCTGGGGTAATCTGAATGCGGTCTGCGTATCCGCTGACCTCAATGCTATCAGCGATAGTCAAAAGCTCAGCGACACCATCCGTGCCAATCTGACTGGAGCCAAGAATGTCTCTCCAGCCGAGCACTGTACTTCTATTGTCTGCAGTTCGTTTACCGCCATCAAGGTCATAGTGCTGCGCCGCGTCCAGATAGCCCCAAACCGTATCGATGCCGCTTTGATTTAGACCCGCGCCTTTGGTGAAGTCACCGCTTTCGTCCTTGCGGCCGGCGCCCAACAGCAGACTGACTCCTTCTGCCCCAAACTTGTCAAACTTATCGATTGCCCGCAGTGCGGCAAGTTTCTGTTCAGCGCCCACTGCACCGGCGGCTTCCAATACGCCATCCAACACCTTCCGGTTGTTGACCTTGACGACGTATTTTCCCGCCAGTCCCAGCGCATCCATCACATCAGCCATCATCATGCACATTTCGGCGTCAGCTTCGGGGCCGGCGGCGCCGACGGTGTCGGCGTCGAACTGCATGAACTGGCGGAAACGGCCGGGGCCGGGCTTTTCGTTGCGGAAGACGTAGCCCTGGCGGTAGGAGCGAAACGGCTTGGGCAGGGTTTCGAAATTGGCGGCGAAATAGCGGGCCAGCGGCGCTGTCAGATCGTAGCGCAGGCTCATCCACTGCTCGTCGTCGTCCTGCAGCGAGAACACGCCGGCATTGGGCCGATCGGTATCGGGCAGGAACTTGCCGAGGGTCTCGGTATATTCAAGCAGCGGGGTTTCGACCGGGTCGAAGCCATAGCGCTCGTAGACCGCCTTGATCTTGTCGATCATCGCGCCCACGGCGGCGATTTCGCCCGGCGTGCGGTCTTCGAACCCACGCGGCAGGCGCGGGGCGATCAGCTTGGTCTTTTCGGTCATGGAAGCGCTTCCAGCGAATATCTGCGCATATTATGCGTTTCGGAATAATGAGGCGTTCGTAGCGGATCGGCGGGTTGGAAACAACAGTTGCGCCGGTGCTCCCGCGTGGCTTTAGCCAGCAGGATGAGAACAGGCGGGCCCCGAGACGGAAACCGCCTCTAGAGTAGTAAAAATAGTGAGACGAGAACCGTCTCGGGGCGTTGGGACTTTGTCGGAAGGCGGATCGTGACCCCAGCGTTTGCCGTAGCGCCCGCCCGATTGTCACCTCCGCTCAGCCCAGGGCAGAGACGCGACTCTCACCCTCCCAACTGTCACTCCGGACACCGGTCGCTGCAGCGCCGCCTGTATCCCGGAAGATCGGGGCATTGTGCATGAGAAATTGTGCACGGGGATAAGTTTGACCGGTAGGGAAGACCGGGATTTCTCCCGGCCCTCCCTGACGCTAGATGCCCGGCCTCCAAAACAGTGATGGGACCTGTGGGCTGCTCGATGGGATATCGAGCCAGTGGGCAGTTTCTGCTTCCGGGGGCAGGCCGATATCGGCCCGCAGGCGGGCGGGTATGTTTGCCGGCAGCCGCGGGCGGTTCCACCAGGCGGCAATGGCGGAGCCGAGGACGGGCAGCAGCCCACGCTGGTGCACGGCATCGGCGATGGAGAATTCAAGACGCAGCACAACGCTGCCCTGGGGAAGGCTATCGTAGGACATGATGGTTTCCGGGCGCGCCAAGACGCGGACCGGCCTCTGTTGGTAGGGATGATGGATGGTTGGAATCGGGGCGACGAACGACCCGGTTTCAGCACGTCACGGTTTTGGAGCCAGGAGTGTCCGGGGCACCGAAGTGCCGGGCGACGAAACGGCGAGGCAATCAGGCCTGGCGGTAATGTCGCATGGTTAGCCCATGGAGGAGTTTGAACATGACTGTCATGCGGTGCCTCCCTTGGGTTGGCGTTTGTGGACCGTTTTTGTGTAGCTCGCGGTTTCGTGAGGCGCAAGCGTGGATGTGGCAGGTTGACGCAGGCGGGGTTGGAGTGTGGCGGGAAAGTCACAGGGGGTGTTGCTTGAGGTTCTGTGCCTAGACAGCACCCCACCCTCATTCAGGGGAGGAGGCGCTGGCTGCCAAGTCGGTGTTCATCGAGCTTGGCGGTTGGTTGGTCGCAGCTTTGTGCCATCCACCACGGTCTTTTTCCTCGGACTTGATCCGAGGATCGCTCGCAGCGTGGGCGGGAGGGGCCTTCGGGCCGAGCCCGAGGGAGAAAGGGGGGTGATGTCGCTCGACGGGAATATCGGGGCCAAACGCCCCCTGCCTGACCCTCCCCGCGAGAGGGAGGGTGTCGACTGAGCGGTCAGCGCGCTATCGCGGTCTTGCCAGCGAAGCCCGTTCGGCTTCGACTTCGTCGCGGCAGAAACATCCGTCCATGTGGTCGTTGACGAGGCCCATGGCCTGCATGAAGGCGTAGCAGGTGGTGGGGCCGACGAATTTGAAGCCGCGTTTGCGCAGGTCCTTGCTGAGGCTCAGCGAGGCGTCGGTGTGGGCGAGCTGGCGCAGGCTTTCCCAGCTCAGGTCGGTTGGCCGATGCTCGGGCATGGTCTCGAAGGACCAGAAATAGGCGGCGAGCGAGCCGAACTCCTGTTGCAGTTCGAGAGCGCGGCCGGCGTTGTTGATGGTGGCGACGATCTTGCCGCGATGGCGGATGATGCCGGCATCTTGCAAAAGCACCTCGATATCGGCCTCGGCCATGGCGGCCACCTTGGGAATATCGAAGCCGTGGAACACGGCGCGAAAACGTTCGCGCTTGCGCAGGATGGTGATCCAGCTGAGGCCGGACTGGAAACCTTCGAGACAGATTTTCTCGAACAGCCGCGTATCGGAGGTGACCGGGCGGCCCCATTCGCGATCGTGGTAGTGGCGATACAGAGTGTCATCGCCGGCCCAGGGGCAGCGCGGCAGACCGTCTTGGGGCGACTCAGTGGACATGGCGCGACGATAGCCGAGGCTTTAGCGATCCGCTAACCATCACATCCATCAATGGTTTAACCATGCCGATTCACTGCATGTTGGGCGTTGCATGGCAGTATTCGCGCAAGCCGGACTTCCGGAAACCACGGGTGATACTGTCATGATCGGGATGAAGACGGCCGGCGCGGGACTGCTGGCCTTGCTGATGGCGCTTTCGGGCGTGTTGCCGGCGACGGCGCAGGGCCTGCAGCCGGGCTGGCGCTTTGCGCCCCCGCCGGGCGTCACCATCGTGCAGCACAAGCCGCGCAATGCCCTGCAATTGCAGGCCAATACCCAGGTCAACCCGGTGTTTTTGCGCCAGGTGGTGCAATACCCGACCAGCGAACGCAGCGGCACCCTCGTGGTCGATACGCGGGCGCATTTCCTGTATTTCGTGCTCGGCGACGGGCGGGCGCTGCGCTACGGCATCGGTGTCGCCAAATCGGGCTTCGAATGGAGCGGCACGCACAAAGTAACGCGCAAGGCCGAATGGCCGGGCTGGACGCCGCCGGCCGAAATGCTGCGGCGCCGGCCGGAGCTGCCGCGCCACATGGTGGGCGGGCCAGAAAATCCACTGGGCGCGCGGGCGCTGTATATCGGCTCGACGCTGTATCGTATCCACGGCACCACCGAGCCGTGGAGCATCGGGCAGAATGTGTCGTCGGGCTGCATCCGCATGACCAATGCCGACGTGATCGATCTCTATGAACGCGTAAAACTTAACACCAAGGTGGTCGTCCTTTCCTAAGGATTTTCGGCCAGATTGAGGTCGGCCCCGCAGCGGGGCCAAGAACCTATGGGTGCCCTGTCGATGTCACGTTTCTCCTCCCTGCTCCGCCGCTTCGGTCGTGACGAAAGTGGCGTGTTCGCCGTGCTGTTTGGCTTGATGGCCGTGGTCTTGATCGCGCTCGGCGGCGCCGTCGTTGACTATGTGTCTCTGGAACAAACGCGCAGCCGAAGCCAGATGGCGCTCGACGCAGCGGCGCTGGCATTGCATTCCCGCATTCTTGTCACCACGCCCAATAAGACCCAGATCCAGGCGGATGCGCAGGCGCTGGTGGACGACCGCGTTGGCCAGGTCGGGCTGGTGAAAATTGATGATACGATCATCAACACGACAGAGGGCTCGCTTTATTTCACTGCTCAAATGACGGTGAACACCACTTTTGTCAGCATGGTTGGGGTGAAAACTCTTAGTGCGCGGATCCAGTCAGAAGTGAAGCGCGGCTCGATGGATGTCGAAGTGGCCGTCGCCGTCGACATCACCGGCTCGATGAACGATACCGTGCCCAAGGCCGGCAGCGGCGGGCAGACAGAGACCAAGATCGCCGCGCTGGAGCGCTCGCTTGGCCAGTTGATCGACCTGGTGGTCAAGGACGACCAGACGCCCAGCTACTCCAAGATGGCCATCATTCCCTATTCGATGGGCGTCAATGTCGGCAGCACCTGGGCGCCGAGCATTCGGGGCGCGGTGACTGCGCCGACGCCAATCACCAATATCACCTGGTCGACGGGGACCGAGAAGGTTATTAGCGGAGCGAGCAGAACCAACCCGATTACCATTTCGGCAACAGCACATGGGTTCTTGGACGGAAACTTCGTGTACATCAACAACGTCAGTGGCATGACGGAGCTCAACAACAAAATCTATGAGGTCATCAACAAGACTAATGACACGTTTGAGCTCAAGAGCATTAATGGTACGAGCGGCTACAGTAAACACACCGGTAACACTGGCCGCGCAACCAAATGCCTCGTGTCGACATGCGAATTGGTTGTGGCTTCGGTCAATCATGGGCTGACCACTGGGGCCAATGCCGTGGTCGCAGGCGTCAATGGCATGCCGACCTATTCGCCGAATTCAAATTACGACACCTACAACCAGTATCCTGGCACCGACAGCACGTCCTATAACTGGATCAACAACAATCCGGCCGATGGCGAATTCAGATTTTTGGTCTGGAAAGTCGGCGCCGTTGCGCAGAACACTTTTGTTCTCCCGGGCACGCCCAGGACCAATGGCAAAGATTACGGGACTTATTCGAGCGGCGGTTCGGCTGGATGCGTCATCGCCGGATGCGAGTATTATCTTTACCAAAACCGCTACGCCAGCTCCAATCCAGTCAATGCCCGCTGGCGCGTGCAGTCGATAAGTACCTGTACGACAGAGCGCACGACCAACGGTCTGAACGATTCCTCGCCCGCCACCACGCTGATCGGTCGAAACTATCCTACCACATACAATCCTTGCCCAAATGTGGTTATCCAGCCGCTGACTACGAACAAGACGGTGCTGCACGCACTGGCCAGTAGCCTGCCCGCGACGGGATCGACGGCGGGACATTTGGGCATTGCCTGGGGCTGGTACATGGTCTCGCCAAACTTCAACGGCCCTTGGCCCGCGGCCAGCCAGCCAGCGCCAAAGACCGAGAAGAACGTGCTGCGCGCCGTGGTCCTGATGACGGACGGCGCGTTCAACACCTCCTATTGCAACGGCGTGATCAGCCAGATTTCAGGGAGCGGCAGCGGTGATGAAAACACCAAAATCAACTGCGACCCGGTCAATGGCGATGCTTTCGCTCAGGCCAAGAAACTATGCGCTGCCATGAAAGCGGCCGACCCATCAATCCGCGTCTACACAGTGGCGTTCGACGTGGGCGATATCCAGGCGGCCAAAGACATCATGGCCAACTGCGCTACCGACTCGACCTATGCATTCGAGGCAACCACGGGTGCCGACCTGTCGGCGGCATTCGCCAAGATAGGCGAGAACCTGTCGTATCTGCGCGTTACAAAGTAACGTTTGCCGGGGGAAATGGTACCACCTCTCGGGATCGAACCGAGGACCTCTAGATCCACAATCTAGCGCTCTAACCAACTGAGCTAAGGCGGCAAATGCTCTGCGAGGGATGACCGAAAGCTCGTCCCGAAAGCGGGCGGAACATAGGTCGAGAATTCCGGGATGACAAGCGGTGATTTTGCCTGTCATGACGGATTTGTCATCGCGGGCGGCTTAACCATCCTTGAGGAAGGAGCCGGCTAGGCTCGGTAGCGCACTGGACCGGTCCAACCCCACCCTATATTGAAGAACCCTTAAGATTGCCGGAGAAAATGTGCCGTAATGGTACGCTTTGTCCCTGCATCCGGGCCGGAGAGTTTAAGCGTTGATGAATGCCGACTGGATCACATCGCCAAGCGCCCGCCGCGTGCTTCAGCATGCCGCAGACTCGCGCCCGGCCTGGCTGTGGTCGCGGGACGGCCTTTCGCTGCTATGGCAGAACGACGCCGCACCGCTGTTTTTGGCCAAGCTGAAAAAGCATGGACTGAAGCCGGCGCCGCCAGCCGCACCGATCAAGGGGCAGATCGCCCGTAACATCCGCCTCGGCTCGACCGGGCGGACCAGTCTGGCGCGCATCCAGTTCATCGCCGGTGACAAACCAGCGTCGAGCACCTGCGCCACGACGCCATTAATCTGGCAGGACGGACAGACGGTGCTGCTGGTGGTTGGCGTCGATCCGATTGCGCCCGAGATTCTGAACGCGGCCCGTGAGGAACCGGATGCGGCGGCTTCGGCGATCTTCGCTACGGCGGCTGCAAGCCAAGGCGAGATCGTAGCGGAAGCCCCCGCCTTGCAGGACGATGCGGCGACGGTCGAAGCGGCGCCATTCGTCGATGCAAAGATAGAATCGCCGGAGCTGTACCGCGACGAGCCGGTGGATGGGCCAGCGCCAGAAGCTGATAGCGAGCCTATCGCGCCGGTGATGACGGCGGACGATGAAGTTGCTGCGGCGCAGGACGCTTTGGATGAGCCGGAGCAGTCGGTTGACGAGGCTCTGGGCGATCGCCCGACCGTGACCGACGAGACGGCTTATGAGCAAGAATTGCAGAACTGGCGCGACGCGGAGCGCGACGGCACTGCAGCCCTGGCATTGGTGAGCAATGACGCGGCAGAGGAGGCTGAGGAGGCTCAAGCGAGCGCTGATTCCGTCGAAGAGCCGATGCAAATCGAGGCCGTGGACGCGGCGCCGGCCGCTGACACCGCGGAAGAAGCACCAAGATCGAGCCGTTTGGGCCTGCTGGTGGACCGACTGGCCGCGGACGAGAACCTGTTCACGCCGCTGACTGAAGATGACGACGCCCCGCCAGCCGGTTCAGAGGTCCCTGCCCGACTCGACGACACGGGCCACGACGTCGTGGCCGATGCGGCTGATAGCGACGGCAGGGTGTTGGACGTTACCGACGCAGAAGCTGACCTGGAAAATCTGGTCGCGCTAGAGAGCATTGACGAGCCGGCCTCCGACGACGCGGACGGCGAACAGACTGATGTGCAGGGGTTTACGGAAACGTCTGCTGAGCCGGCTGATCCGGACACCGTTGAGCGTGTTTCGCGCTACAATTTCGACGAGCTGGCGCGCATCCTCACCGACCGGGTTGGCGAGCCGGCGACTGTTGCGCCAGCGCCCGCCGTACAAGGCGAGACAACACGCACCGGGGCCCTGATAAACCTGGGTGGCGAAACGCTGGTGCTGAACCGGTTGCCGCTGGGCATTCTGGTATTTCGCGACCAGCAGGTGTTGTTTGCCAATCGCGCCATCACCGAAATGGTGGGCTATGGCTCGGTGGAGAGCCTGCGCGCCGCGGGCCTTGCCGCAGTGTTTCCGGCCGCCGGCCCCGAGGGCGGCGAGAGTGCCGGTCCGATCAACCACCTGGTGCAGCGCGATGGAACGCTGGTGCCGGTGACGGCGCGGCTGCAGTCGATTTCCTGGCAGGGTAAGCCTGCCCTGATGCTATCGGCCAGCACGACGGAAGTGCGGACCGGGCATGAAGCGGCCGTTGCCGCCTTTGCGCGGTCGTTCGCCGAGCTGCGCGGCGATGGTTTTTTCGAAGCGACCCGGACCGGCGTGATCAGCGCAGTTACCCTCAACAGCCCAAACTTGCTGCGTGAACAGGGCATGCTGGAGGGCAAGCCATTGTCGGCACTGGTTGCCGGCGCGCAGGGGGCGGAGCTGCGGGCATTCCTCGAGCGCCCGGCCCGCTTTGCCGAGACGGCGAGACCGAGCCTGACCCTGCGCTCGACATCCGGCACGGCCGATATTGCGCTGTTTGCCCAGGGACAGGCGGGTGTAATCACCGGCTATTTCGGTTTCATCCGGCCGCGGGAAGCGGCTCCCGTCCGGCTAGCGGCACCTGCAGACACCGATCCGGCGCTGCTGGCGCGAATCAGTCGCGGGGTTCGTCGTCCGCTCAACACCATTATCGGTTTTGCCGACCTGATCCGTTCGGAGGCATTTGGCGCCTTGCAGAACGAGCGCTACGAGACCTATGCGCAGGATATTACAACGGCGGGCCAAGAAATTGCCGCGCTGGTGGACGAGCTGGATGACTATGCGCGCCTGCGCGAGGGGCGCTACCTGCCGCAGCGCGCCAGTATCGAGCTGACCAGCCTGCTCGAAAGCTGCGTGCTGCGCATTCGCCAGCAGGCGAGCGGCGCCCGCGTCATCGTGCGCAATGCCATTTCCGAGAACCTGCCACGGGTGACGGCGGATCGTGCGTCGCTGGCACAGGCGGTCCTCAACCTGTTGGCCAGCGCCATCGACCAGACGCCGACCGGCGGCGGCGTGGTCATTTCGGCGCAGCGCGAGGATAATGGCGACATTGCCGTGCATGTCCGTGACAGCTCAAGCAATGCCGTCGACATGGCCGAACGCTTCGTGGTGTTTCGTGACGGCATGGGCCGCAATGGCCAGGTGATGGTGCCGGTGCGCTCAAGCATTGGCCTCGCATTGACGCGCTCGCTGCTGGCAGTGAATGCCTTCTCGCTTTCCGTCGATCCCGCCGGCGAGCAGGGCATGTTGTTCACCATGCTCATACCGGCAAACCTGGTGGAAGAGCCGGCAACACCGGACGTCGGGGAATAATCCAAAGAACTGCGCGCTGCTATTTGTCGCAGCTTTAAAAGTTGATGGTGCCAGTCCGCTAATAGACTGTTTTTGTTCGACTTCAGCCGTAGTCTTTTGAACCATTCCAGACTGCAAAGCATTGATATCATTTAGCATTATTGACGGTTGATGGCTGGTCACCGACAAGGATCGCAGTACGGCGGGACCTTGAACCCCGTCTATAACGGGAGACCTGACATGATCACGACCAAGCGCCTCGCACTGACCCTTCTGGGTTCAGTTGCCCTCTGCGGCCTTGCCATGCCGGCCTTTGCCCAGAGCGGCGAAGTCAACATCTACAGCTATCGCGAGCAGAGCCTGTTGCAGCCGCTGCTGGACGGCTTCAGCGCCGAAACCGGCATCAAGGCCAATGTGCTTTACGCCGGCGATGGCCTGCTGGAGCGCGTTGCTGCCGAAGGCGAACTGTCTCCCGTCGACGTCGTGCTGACGGTCGATATCGGCAATCTCGTTGGGGCCGAAGAGCAGGGCCTGACCCAGCCGATCACCACGCCGGTACTGGCAGAGCGCGTGCCCGCGGAATTCCGCGACGATAATGCCAACTGGACGGCGCTCTCGCTGCGTGCCCGGGTGTTCTACGTATCGAAGGACCGCGTCGATGCGACAGCGCTGACCTATGACGACATTGCCGGCCCCGAATGGAAAGGCCGCCTGTGCACCCGTCCCGGGGATCATCCCTACAATATCGGCCTTGTTGCCCAGCGCATCGCTGCCAATGGCCTCGACGCTACGCGCACATGGCTGACGGCCGTACGCGACAACCTGGCTTATGCGCCGACCGGCGGCGACCGCGAAGGTGTCAAGAACATCCTGGCCGGTACCTGCGACCTGTCGATCACCAACACCTACTACATGGGTGTGATGCTGAACAACGACGCCGAGCCGGAGCAGAAGGACTGGGCCGCTTCGGCGCGCATCATCTATCCCGATGCTGAAGGTGCTGGCACGCAGGTCAACGTCGCTGGCGGCTTTATCGCCAAGCATGCGCCGAACGCTGAAAACGCCAATGCGCTGATCGCCTTCCTGCTGTCGGACGAGGCCCAGGCGATCTATGCCGACACCAACTATGAGTTCCCGGTCGTCGCATCGGTGGCTCCGGCTGAGTTGACCCAGTCGTGGGGTGTTCTCAAGGCTGCGACCACGCCGCTGGTGGAGGTTGCGGCGCATCGGGCAGAGGCTGCGGCGCTGGTCGATGAGATCAAGTTCAATGAGGGTGCGCAGAAGTAAGGGTAGATTCAAGCAAGAATACCCCCACCTAACCTGCCCCTGAAAAGGGGAGGAATCAGGCTGGTGGTGAACTGATATCCCGCCAATCACGCGATGGGCTCCTTCCCCTTTTCAGGGGGAGGCTGGGTGGGAGTATCCTTCCTCACCCCTCGCAAAGGTGATGGACGATGTCAGCTTGACAGGTTTCGCAACGGGTCGCACAACCCTTGGCATATTTGGAGAGTGGTTATGGCAAGTTGGCGTGGGATTGGCTGTGTGGCGGCGCTGCTGACACTGGCGGGGCCGGCGCTGGCGCAGAGCGATGCGGTCAATGTCTATACCTACCGCGAGCCGGGGCTGATCCAGCCGCTGCTGGATGTTTTTACCGCTGAGACCGGCATCAAGACCAATGTGCTGTTTGCCGCCGACGGGCTGATCGAGCGCGTGGCGGCCGAGGGCGAGTTGTCGCCAGCCGACGTGATCATTACCGTCGATATCGGCAACCTGGCCAATGCCAAGGAAATCGGCATTACCCAGCCCATTTCAGCCGAGGCGCTGGCACGCGTGCCGGACCAGTATCACGACCCCGACGGGCAATGGGTGGCGCTGTCGCTGCGGGCGCGGGTGTTTTATGCCTCGGTGGACCGGGTGAGCCAAACCGCGCTGACCTATGAGGATATTGCTGGCCCCGAATGGAAGGGGCGGCTGTGCACGCGCTCGGGGCTGCATGCCTATAATATCGGGCTGATTGCGACGCGGATTTCCCATTGGGGCGTCGACAAAACGCGCGACTGGCTGATTGGTGTGCGCGACAACCTCAACCATGCGCCGACCGGGGCGGACCGCGATCAGGTCAAGCAGATCTTCGACGGCACCTGTGACCTGGCCATCGGCAATACCTATTACATGGGCCTGATGCTGACCAACGAGGCCGAGCCCGAGCAGAAGACATGGGCCGCCTCGGCGCGGATCATTTATCCCGATGCGACCGGCGACGGCACGCAGGTGAACCTCTCTGGTGCCGTGGTGGCGAAATATGCGCCCAACAAGGCCAATGCCGACCGACTGGTGAATTTCCTGCTGTCGGACGAGGCGCAGCATATCTATGCCAGCGGCAATTATGAGTTTCCGGTGGTCGCAGGCGTCGCGCCGTCAGAGCTGGTGGCAAGCTGGGGCGCGCTGAACGCCGATACGACGCCGATGGTCGAGATCGCGGCGCATCGCAAGGAAGCGGCGGCGCTGGTCGACGAGATCAAGTTCGACGAAGGCCCGCAGAACTAGGTGGCTCGTTTGCAGCGATTGAAGGGTCTGCCGGTGGCGCCTTTGCTGCTGGTGGGGCTGGCGGGGCTGCCGATCGGCTGGCTGCTGTGGTCGGCCGTTGCAGCACTGGGGTCGGGCAGCAACGGGCTGACGGCGACGATGCTGCCGACGGCGCTGCGCGACACCGGGCAGTTGATGGTGCTGGTCGGGCTGGTGACGGGTGCTGTCGGGCTAGTCGCGGCCTGGCTAGTGACGCATTACGAGTTTCCGCTGCGGCGGCTGTTCGACTGGGCGCTGGTGGTGCCGCTGGCGGTGCCGACATATCTGGCGGCCTATTCCTACGTTGAGTTTCTCGACTTTACCGGGCCATTGCAAACAGCGCTGCGCAGCGTGAATGGTGCGACGTCGCTGAAGGATTACTGGTTTCCCAATATCCGCAGCGACTGGGGCGCGGTGCTGGTGCTGTCCAGCGTGCTATATCCCTATGTGTATGTGGCGTGCCGCGCGTTCTTCCTGATGCAGTCGGCGAGCCTCAATATCGCGGCGCGCACGCTGGGTGCTGGCGCGATGCGGACGTTTTTCACGGTGACGCTGCCGCTGTCACGGCCAGCGCTGGTGGTCGGCGTGACGCTGGCGATGATGGAGGTGGTTAACGACCTCGGTGCGGTGCAGTATTTCGGCATCAACGCCATCACCGCGATTATCTACTCGACCTGGATCAACCGCTCGGACTTTGGCGGCGCAGCGCAGCTGGCGGTGACGGTGGTGCTGGTAATCGGGCTGCTGATCATGGCGGAACAGCGGGCGCGACGGGACCGGGTGTATCTGGCCAGCCGCGACAACCGGGTGCCGCCGGGACGGGAAATCCTCAAGGGCGGGCGGCGCTGGGCGGCGTTCGGGTTTTGTTTTGTGCTGCTGGCGCTGGGCTTTGGCATTCCTGTGGGGCAACTGACCTATTCGGCATTCCGGGTCGTGCTGCCGGAGACTATCGCCATGACGCTGGCGGCGCTGGTGCCGACGGTGACGCTGGCGGGGCTGGGCGCGGTGATCACGGTGGTGCTGGGGCTGCTGGCGGCCAAGCTGGCGCGGCGCGGGCCGGTCGGTGGCGGGGCGATCCGTCTGGCGACACTGGGCTATGCTATCCCCGGCACGGTATTGGCACTGGGGCTGTTGCAGCCGCTGGGTCAGGCTGATTTGTGGTTCAATCGGGTGACCATGGCACTATGGGAGTGGCGGCCGGGCCTGATCCTGAGCGGGTCGATGGCGGCGCTGCTGTATGTCTATGCGATCCGGTTCCTGGCGGTCAGCCATTCGACGCTGGATGCGGCGATGCAGAAGCGCGGCGATTCGATGCTGCAGGCTGGGCGCGTGCTGGGCGAAAGCGGGATAGGACTGCTGTTCAAGATCGACCTGCCGACGCTGATGCCGGCGATCCTGAGTGCGGCGACACTGGTGTTCGTCGAGATCGTCAAGGAATTGCCGGCGACATTGCTGCTGCGGCCACTCGGCGTAGAGACTTTGGCGACGCTGGTGTACAGCCGGGCGAATGTCGGACTTTTTGCGCAGGCGGCTCTGCCCGCGCTCTGTATCGTGCTGGCGGGGCTGATCCCGGTCATTCTTGCTACGCGACTGGGTGATCGTAGGAAACTATAACAGGGCAAAGTGCTGCCATGTTAGTTCCCCCGTTTTATATGATTCGGCCAAGGCGCCAGAACGCGCAGCGCGAGGATAGAGAATGAACACAATCACCAAGGCAATCGGACTGGCGCTGGCCCTCAGCACGGCATTGGCCGGCGTGGCCATGGCGCAGTCGACGGAAGTGCGCATCGGCGTGGCGCTGGAGCCACCGACGCTCGACCCGACGGCAGGCGCGGCGGAAGCCATCGACATCGTGGTGTATCAGAACATCTTCGAAGGCCTGACCCGCATTGACGAGGCCGGCGCGGTGCAGCCGGGCCTGGCCGAGAGCTGGACCATTTCCGACGACGGGCTGACCTACACGTTCAAATTGCATGATGGCGTGACTTTTCATGACGGCTCGACCTTCGACGCCGAGGACGTCAAGTTCAGCTTCGACCGGATTTTGGCGGAAGACAGCGTCAATGCCCACAAGGAATTCTACGAGCCGATCAGCAGCGTGACGGTGGTCGATCCGCTGACCGTCGAGATGAAGCTCGATCGGCAGATCGGTCGCTTCCTGTTCGACCTGGGTCGCGGGGATGCGGTGATCGTGGCGCCGGAAAGCGCCGACAACAATGCCAACCAGCCGATCGGCACCGGCCCCTTTGCCTTCCTGCAGTGGGACAAGGGCAGCCGCGTCATCCTCGAGGCGTACCAGCCCTATTGGGGCGAGCCGGTGCACCTGACCAAGGCGACCTATGTGTTCATCAGCGACACTGCGACGCTGACCAATGCGCTGCTGGCCGGTGATATCGACGGCACCAACAATTTCGGCCAGGAAGCGCTGGGCGTGTTCGAGGGCAACCCGCAGTTTACCATTCTCGCGGGCACGACCGAGGGCGAAACCATCCTCGGCACCAACAATCGCAAGGCGCCGTTCGACAATCTCAAGGTACGCCAGGCGATGGCGCATGCACTGGACCGGCAGGCCATCATCGATGGCGCGACTTATGGCTATGGCACGCCGATCGGCAGCGCCTTTGCGCCGCACAATGCCTATTATGTCGACCTGACCGGCACCTATCCGCATGACGTGGCAAAGGCCAAGGCGCTGCTTGCGGAAGCCGGCTATCCCGACGGGTTCAGTGCAACGCTGAAGCTGCCGCCACTGGCATATGCAAGCCTCAGCGGCCAGATCATTGCCAGCCAGTTTGCCGAGGTCGGCATCAAGCTCGAACTGATCAACGTCGAATTCGCGCAGTGGCTGGAAGATGTCTATACGAACAAGGACTTCGACCTGACCATCATCAGCCATGTCGAGCCATTCGACATTGGCAACTACGCCAACCCCGACTACTACTTCGGCTATGACAACCCTGAATTCCAGGCGCTGATCGAGACCCTGAATGGTACGACCGACGAAGCCAAGCGCAAGGAACTGGCTATCCAGGCGCAGACCATTCTCGCCGACGACGCGGTCAACGGATATCTGTTCCAGCTGCCGCAGACCGGGGTTTGGAACGCCAAGCTCACCGGCATGTGGAAAGACTCGCCGATCGAGGGGCTGGTCTTGCGGGACATTCGTTGGGCGGAGTGAGCTTGCCGGCATTCAGCCTGTGAAGTCCCCGCCGTTGCAGTCGCACAGTCCCTCAAGAACCACCGGACGGCACCTCCCCCTCGACGGGGGAGGTTGGGTGGGGGTGCGAGAGCCCGGATATCGGGGCCAAACGTCCCCCTCCCTGACCCTCCCCGCAAGGGGGAGGGTGTCGACTGGACGTTTGGAGCCGATTCCGACTTCCCTGAGTCACAGTGTTGGGGATCATTCGGCCGCTATTCCCCGATGATCCTCTTCTCCCTCCGCCGCTTTATCGGTTTTGCCGTTACCCTCCTCGTCGCGGCGCTGGTGATTTTCTGGCTGCTGGATCTGCTGCCGGGAGATCCGGCGCAGTTTGTCCTGGGGATCAATGCCACGCCGGAATCGGTGGCGCGGTTGCGGCTGCAGATGGGGCTGGACGTGCCTGCGCCGGAGCGGTTCGTCGGCTGGATCTGGGGCATGCTGGGTGGCGATTTTGGCGTGAGCTATACCCAGCGCGCGCCGGTGTCAGAGCTGATCTGGGGCCGGCTGGGGGTGACGCTGCCGCTTTCGGTGTTTGCCATGGTGATCTCGGTAGTGGTCGGATTGCCGCTGGGCATTCTTGCGGCGCGGCGGCGCGGCAAGCCGCTGGATACCGTGGTGATGATAGTGGCGCAGACCGGCATTGCCATTCCCAATTTCTGGTTCGGCATGCTGCTGACACTGCTGTTTGCGGTCACGTTGCGCTGGCTGCCGCCGGGTGGCTTCACCCCTTGGCACGAGAACCCCGGCGCGGCGTTTCGTGGGCTGATCCTGCCGAGCCTGGCGCTGGCCTTGCCGCAGGCATCGATCCTGGCGCGGGTGATGCGGACGGCACTGGTCGATGTCACCAGCCAGGATTATATTCGCACCGCGCGGGCCAAGGGGCTGACCTTGGGGCAAGCGGTGTGGCGGCATGGCGTGCGCAATGCGCTGCTGCCGGTGCTGACCATCCTCGGGCTGCAGTTTGCCTTTCTGGTGGCTGGCACGATTATCGTCGAGAATGTGTTCTACCTGCCGGGCCTCGGGAGGCTGATCTTGACCGCCATTTTAGAGCGCGACCTGATCCTGGTGCGCGGCGCGACCATTATTCTGATCCTGGCGGTAACGGCCACCATGTTGCTGACCGACCTTGCCTATGCGCTGGTCGATCCGCGCTTGCGGGAGCGGAGCGCATGAGGCGGCTGTTCTCGCATCCAAGCCTTGCCATCGGGTTGATCGCAACGCTGAGCTTTTTGGCCATTGGCGTGCTGTCGCTGGTGTGGACGCCGTTTCCGATCGAGCAGATCAATATTCCCCGACGCTTCCTCGGCATAACGCCGGAGCACTGGCTGGGTACCGACAACCTCGGGCGCGACATGGCCTCACTGGTGATGTCGGGGACCTGGACCAGCTTTTTGGTCGCAGCCATCGCCGTGATCATCGGCATGGGCGTCGGCGTGCCGCTGGGCCTCGCGGCTGCGGCGTGGGGCGGGCCGGTCGAATGGCTGGTGCTGCGGCTTTCCGATTTCATCTTTGCCTTTCCGGCGATAATCGTCGCCATCCTGATCACGGCGCTGGTCGGGCCGGGCGCGAGCAATGCTATCGTGGCCATCGGCATCTTCAATATTCCGGTATTTGCTCGCGTCGCGCGTGGTGGTGCGCTCAGCGTCGCAACGCTCGACTTCGTGGCGGCAGGACGACTGGCGGGGCTGGGCAATGCGATGATCGCGTGGCGGCACCTGCTGCCCAATATCATGAGCCTGCTGATCGTGCAGGGCACCATCCAGATGTCGCTGGGGATTCTTTCGGAAGCGGGTCTTTCCTATATCGGGCTGGGCACACAGCCGCCGGCGACGAGCCTGGGGCTAATGCTGAAGGACGCGCAAGGTCTGTTCCTGATCCATCCGTGGCTGACGCTGGTGCCGGGAATGGCGATCGTGCTGATCGTCATTGCGCTCAACATTGCCGGCGACGGATTGCGGGATGCCCTCGATCCACGGCTGCGGCAGGAAAATCCCAATGTCCTTGCTTGAGGTTTCCGGACTTTCGATCCGCTTCGGCGCCAATGAAGTCGTTTCCGGCATGAGCTTTGCGATCGAGCGCGGCGAGCGGTTTGGCATTATCGGAGAGAGTGGATCGGGCAAGACGCTGACCTCGCTGGCAATCATGGGCCTCCTGCCGGATGGCGCTGCGATGGAGGGCACGATCATGCTGGATGGGGCGCGCCTGCCCCGCCTGGAGCGCGAGATGGCGCGGCTGCGCGGCAAGCGCATCGGCATGGTGTTTCAGGAGCCGATGACCGCGCTCAACCCGCTGATGCGGGTGCGGAACCAGATTGCGGAGGCGATCAGGCTCAATATCGAGGATAGCGAGACGCAGGTTGAGGTGCCGAGGCTGCTCGATGAGGTTGGGCTCGAACTCCAGCATGGCGATCGATTTCCGCATCAGCTGTCGGGGGGGCAACGGCAGCGCGTGATGATCGCCATTGCGCTGGCCAGCCGGCCGGACATGCTGATTGCGGACGAGCCGACTTCGGCGCTCGACCTGATCACGCAGCGCAAGGTGCTCGACCTGATCGCCGAAATCTGCGCGCGGCGGCAGATGGCGCTGCTGTTCATAAGCCATGACCTCAAGGCCGTGGCGCGGCTGTGTACGCGGGTGGCGGTGATGCATCGCGGCAAGCTGGTGGAAACAGGCGAGGCGCGTCAGGTGTTTTCGGCGCCGCAGCAGGACTACACGCAGAAGCTGGTGGCGGCGTCGCGGTTCGAGGTGCGGCCGCAGGATCGTCCGGCCATTGGCCGGACCTTGCTGGAAGTCGATGGGGTGACGCTGGACTATCGTCAGAACGGTTTTCTGTTCTGGGCGGCGAAGCCGTTGCGCGCCGTCGACGCGGTGCGGTTCAGCGTGGCGCAGGGCGAATGCCTGGCGCTGGTCGGGCCTTCGGGATGTGGCAAGACCACCTTGGCCAAGATCATCGTCGGGCTGGATCGTGCGACGGTTGGTGCGGTGCGGCTGGAGGGCGTCAGCTATCATGGCTCAGACCTACCCAAGGCGTTGCGGCGCGATATTTCACTGGTGTTCCAGGACCCCTTTGGAAGCTTCAATCCAAGGCTGACGATTGGTGACTCCTTGGGCGAGCCGTTGCGGCTGGAGCCGGGATTGACGCAGGCTGATGTGAAGGCGCGGCTGATCGAGGCGGTGCAGGCTGTGGGGCTGCATGAGGAAATGCTGGACCGGTATCCGCATGAGTTTTCCGGCGGGCAGCGGCAGCGGCTGGCGATTGCGCGGGCACTGGTGACGCGGCCCAAGCTGCTGGTGCTGGATGAGCCGGTGTCAGCGCTGGATGTGTCGGTACGCGGGGAAGTGCTGGCGCTGCTGGCGCGGTTGCAGGCCGAGTTTGGGCTGACTTACCTGATTATCAGCCACGACCTCGACATGGTGGCTGCGATGGCTGATCGGGTGTTGGTGATGGAGGCGGGCAAGATCGTCGAAGAGGGCCGCCCGGAGCAGATTTTTGCAGCGCCGCAGCATCGACTGACGCGCGACCTGGTGGCCGCGCGCCTGCCCGATATCGGCGCGGCCCCCTCCTCGCCCTGAGGGAAAAGAGGGCGATATCAGAGCACGCCGATATAGGCGCCGAATGGCTCCAGATCGATGTCGCCGTCGATGAAGGAGGCGATGACGCCGGGGCATTCGGCGTTGCTGGGCGACAGGTCTGCGGGGACGGCGAATTCGGCGCCGGTTTCGCCCATGTTGAAGACGCAGAGCAGGCGTTCACCCTCGTGCTCGCGGATGAAGGCGAGGACGTTGCCGGTGGCTTCGAGCAATTGGATATCGCCCTTGATCAGCGCTGAATGGGTGTGGCGGAAGGCCAGCAGGGCACGGTAAAATTCCAGCACCGAGCCATCGACGTCGTGCTGGGTATCGACGGCGTGCAGCAGGTGTTCTGCCGGCACCGGCAGCCAAGTGCGGTTCGCAGTGGAGAAAGCGCCGTTGGCGGCATGGGCCTGCCAGACCATGGGGGTGCGGCAGCCATCTCGACCCTTGAATTCGGGCCAGAATTCGATGCCGTAGGGATCGACCAGGTCGGCAAAGGACAGCTCGGCTTCCTTGAGGCCAAGCTCTTCGCCCTGATAGAGACAGACCGAGCCGCGCATGGCGAGGATCAGCGTGGCGGCGAGGCGGGTGAAGGCGGCCTCCTGCCCGTGGGCGGCCCAGCGGCTGACATGGCGAACCACGTCATGGTTGGAAAAGGCGAGGCAAATCCAGCCATCGGGCGCACCGGCTTCAGTGGCAGCAATGGATTTCTTGAAATGATCGGCGGAGAATTCGCCGCCCAGATAGTCGAAGGTATAGGCCATGTGCAGCCGGTCATCGCCCGCGGTATATTGGGCCATGACTTCGAGCTGGTGCTGACTGTCGCCGATTTCGCCGACGGCCGTGGTGCCCGGATATTCGTCCATCATCGTGCGCAGGCGCTTGAGGAAATCGAGGTTTTCCGGGCGGGACTTGTCGAACAGGTGTTCCTGAAAATTGTAGGGGTTCACCGCCGGGGCGGTCGAGGCATTGAAGTCTTCGGGCTTGACCACGGGGTTGGATTCGAGGCCGGTGGAGTGGAAATAAAAGTTCACCGTGTCGAGCCGGAAGCCATCGACGCCGCGCTCGAGCCAGAAGCGCATGTCGCCGAGCAATGCGTCTTGAACCTCGGGATTGTGGAAGTTTAGGTCGGGCTGGGAAACCAGGAAATTGTGCATGTAGTATTGCATGCGCCGGCTGTCCCACTGCCAGGCCGAACCGCCAAAGATCGAGAGCCAGTTATTGGGTGGCGTGCCATCGGGCTTGGGGTCGGCCCACACATACCAGTCGGAGCGGGCATTGGTGCGGTTCTGGCGGCTTTCGGCGAACCAGGCATGCTTGTCGGAGGAGTGGCTGATGACCTGGTCGATGATGACCTTGAGGCCCAGCGAATGGGCCTTCTGCACCAGACGGTCGAAATCTTCGAGCGTGCCGAAGCTGGGGTCGATGCCGCGATAATCGGAAACGTCGTAGCCGAAATCCTTCATCGGCGAAGTGAACACCGGCGACAGCCAGATGGCGTCTACGCCGAGATCGGCGACGTAATCGAGCCGACTGGTGATGCCGACAAGATCGCCGACGCCGTCGCCATTCTGGTCCTGGAAGGAGCGCGGATAAATCTGGTAGATCACCGCGCCGCGCCACCAGTCGCGGTCCATAGCAGTTTCGTCCGACGTTTTCGGCTCAGTCATCAGCGACGTGGCGGTCATTCTAGACTCCGGACGTTCAACAAGCGAATCATTGGTCAGCTAGCGCCGTGGCACTTCTTGTATTTGAGGCCCGAGCCACAGGGGCACGGGTCGTTTCGGCCGACCGATTCCACGCGGACAGGCACGGCTGCCGAGGCAACGACATGGGCGCGGTAGAGGTTGCCGGCGAGTTCGGGAATGAGGCCGGGCGCATCGGCGGCGAGCTTTAGCGCACCGGCATCATCGGGCGGTTCGGACGCCATGCCGATGTCCAGCAGGTCCATCAGCAGGAAAGCGGATTCCTGGGCGATCGACTCCTGCTTGCGCTTCAACAGCTTTTCCCACGCCGCCAGGCGCATGGCCATGGCGCGTTCGAAACCGGCCAGCCAGATTTCCCACAGGACGGTTTCGTCCTCGTTGTCGTCGATTTCATACAGCGGCTGATAGCGGTCGACGGCCAGTTCGGCGGCGATCTCGGCGTGACGTGCGCTGATCAGGTCGTTCAAAACCGCAAAATCGTCGCCGTTGGGCAAAGCCTCGGGCAGCAGGTCGGCGAAGATGGCGGGCAGCCACTCTTCCGGCGCGATCGGCTCAGGCGAGATCAAGACGCCGGCGAGATAGCCATCCAGCTCGCCCACCAGCATGACTCCCTCGTCGTCGATGGCCGACAGCATGGCCTCGAGTTCATGAAGGGGGCCGGTCAATTCTTCGGTCTGCATGGGTAACTCCGTGTCACCACATGAAACGCCAGAGGCAGAGTAAAAAAGCAAGCCTTGTCAGCGCGTGTTGTGAAGCAAGCCCTGGAAAGCGCGATAGCTGGATTTGGGCGTGCGCTTTTGTGTGGCGTAGTCGACATGGACGATGCCGAAGCGCTTGTTATAGCCCTCGGCCCACTCAAAATTGTCGAGGAGCGACCAGGCGAAATAGCCGCGGACATCGGCGCCCTGCTCACGTGCGGCGAGCACTGCCTTGAGGTGGTCGTCATAGTATTTGACCCGGCGCGGATCGTCGTTGCCCTCGACTTCGGCCATGCCGTTCTCGGTCACGTAGAGCGGGATTTTGGTATAGTCGCTGGAGACGCGGACCAGCAGGTCGCTGAGGCCCTTTGGATATATTTCCCAGCCGATATCGGTCTTTTCCAGCGGTCCCTTGACCTGTTCGATGGGCGCACCGGCTTCGGTTCCGGCCTTGTAGATGCCGCGCGTATAGTAGTTGATGCCGAGCCAATCGAGCGGCCGCGACACGACTTCCATGTCGTTCTGGTAGCCCTTGGGCAGGTTGTCGCCGAGCCAGTTGGTGACTTCCTCGGGGTATTGGCCCTTGAGCACGCCGCCGAGGTACCAGCGGTTGAAGATGCCGTCGCCCATGCTCATGGCGGCGAGGTCTTCCGGCTTGTCAGATGCGGCTTCGGACTTTTCGAGATTGAGCACGATGCCGAGGTTTTTGGCACCATTGGCGCGCAGGGCGTCGATGGCGGTGCCGTGGGCGTAGAGGACGTGGTGCATGGCGCGGGCGGCGGCGCGGATGTCGCGATAGCCGGGAGCGTGGATGCCGAGGTAATGGCTGAGGAAGGCGACGCACCAAGGCTCGTTGATGGTGGCAGTGGCAGTAAGGCGATCGCCGAAGTTTTCGGCCACCAGCGCCGCGTAGTCACCAAACCAGCCGGCGATGTCGCGGTTCATCCAGCCGCCCTTGTCCTGCAGGGACGAAGGCAGATCCCAATGATACAGCGTGGCATAGGGCTTGATGCCGCGTTCGAGCATGCCGTCGATCAGGCGGTCGTAGAAATCGAGACCGGCCTGGTTGACGGCGCCGGTGCCCTCGGGGATCAGGCGCGGCCAGGCAAAGGAGAAGCGATAGGCGTCAAAGCCACCGTCGCGGATCAGGTCGAGATCCTGTGGCCAGAGTTCAAAATGATTGCAGGCATTGATGCCGGTATCGCCGTTATGGACATTGCCCGGCGTCGCCGAAAAACTGTCCCATATCGAAGGGCCGCGACCATGGCCCTGCCCGCCTTCGATCTGATAGGCAGCGGTGGCCACGCCGAAGGTAAAATTGGGGCCGAAATCCTTGCGGTCGATCGAGAACATGGATGCTCCTCTGGCCGGCATTTGCCGTTGTTATTAGCCAGATAGCGCAGCCTGAATTGTTATGCAATCGATTGCGGTGGAGAGATGCTAGCGCGAAAGCTGTGGCGAATTTTGCAGGATGCGTTGCGCAATGGCCCGGAAAGACTGGGCCTCGGGGCCATTGGGAGAGACGGCGACGGGCGGTCGACCGGCGTCTGAGCCTTCACGGATCGAGATGACCAGGGGGACGGCGCCGAGGAAGGGAACACCGAGGTCTGCCGCTGCCCGTTCGGCGCCGCCGCTGCCGAAGATGTCGTAGCGGGCGCCGGTGTCGGGAGCGATGAAATAGCTCATGTTTTCAACAAGGCCGAGGATTGGGACGCCGAAGCGGGGCAGCATGTCGATGGCCTTCTTGGCATCGATCAGGGCCAGGTCCTGGGGTGTGGAGACAATGACCACACCATCGACTTCGGCCTGCTGGAACAGGGAAATATGGATATCGCCGGTGCCGGGTGGCAGGTCGATGACCAGGATATCGAGTTGGCCCCAAGCGGTTTCGCGCAGCAGTTGGCGCAGGGCGGAGGTGGCCATCGGACCGCGCCAGACTACGGCCTGATCCTTGACCAGCATGGAGCCGATCGACATGGCCTTGAGGCCGTAAGCCTCGTGCGGCGTGAACATGCCATCGTCGCGAATGGCCGGCTGGCCCTCAAGGCCGAGCAGCTTGGGGATGGAGGGGCCGTAGAGATCGGCGTCGAGAATGCCGACCTTGAGGCCCTCGGCCTGCAGCGCCAGCGCGATATTGACGGCGGTGGTGGACTTGCCAACGCCGCCCTTGCCGGAGCCGACGGCGATGATGTGCTTGATGCCAGGCACGGCTGTTTTACCCGCAGGGACGGGCTTGCCGTGCGAGAAGGTGGGCCCGGACTTCGGTGGGGCCTTGCCGCCGGTCAGCGAGACCATGACCTTGCGGGTACCGACCAGCTTTTGCACGACGGCGGCGGCCTGTTCGCGGGCCGGGCCGAATGCGGTCTCCATGCCGGGCGCGACGGCGATGGCGAAGGCGACGGCACCGGGGGTGACGATGATATCGGACAGGCCGGCATAGCCAGACAGTTCCCCGCCGCCGGGAATTTCTACGGCTGCCAGAGCGGACTTGATGGCGGCGGCGAGTTCGGTATCGGCCATGGATTTTGGCGGACGCGATCAGCGCCACACTCCAATGTCATTCCAGAAAAGGCAGCAATTCACACTTGGAACCTAGTGGCTCCCGTCACCCCACCCTCAATCCCTCCCCATTCAGGGGAGGGAGGCGCCAGCCCTGCGGTCAGTGTTCATAGTCTCCTTCCCCCTTGTGGGGAGGGATCAAGGGTGGGTGTCGTTTAGCCCCGATGTAAGCCGCAAACTACGCCACGATGACATCGCGTTTGCGGAGATAGTTGGCCTTAAAGGATCGACTGGCCGGTGGCTTTCCAGTCCTTGAGGAAACCTTCGATGCCGGCGTTGGTCAGCGGATGGTTGGCCAGCTTGCGGATCACGTCGGGCGGGATGGTGGCAACATCGGAGCCGGCCAGCGCAACCTGGGTGACGTGGTTGGCCGAGCGGATCGAGGCTGCCAGGATCTGGGTTTCGAAGCCGTAGTTGTCATAGATGGTGCGGATGTTTTCGATCAGTTCGACGCCATCGAGATTAATGTCATCGAGGCGACCGAGGAAGGGCGAGATGTAGGTCGCGCCGACCTTGGCAGCCAGCAGCGCCTGATTGGCCGAAAAGCACAGCGTGACGTTGGTGTGGATGCCCTTTTCGGAGAAATACTTGGTTGCCTTGAGGCCATTGAGAGTCAGCGGCAGCTTGACCACGACGTTGTCGGCGATCTTGGCGAGGTGCTCGCCTTCGGCAACCATGCCGTCATATTCAAGCGAGGCGACTTCGGCCGAAACCGGGCCTGGAACCAGCGCGCAGATTTCGGCGATGACTTCCTTGAAGTCGCGGCCAGACTTGGCGATCAGCGACGGATTGGTGGTGACGCCATCGAGGAGACCGGTCTCATAGAGCTCCTTGATGTCCTTGATTTCTGCGGTATCGACGAAGAACTTCATGATTTCCTCCAGAGTGCCCGTTAGGCAAAAGATGTAGCACGGCAAAGGCTTGCCGCAAGGTCAACGGCTGAACTATTTGATCGCAGCCAGCAGCGCGTCCGCCAGATCGCCGATGCGATCTTCCGGGATTCCCGCGACGTTGATGCGACTATCGCCAATCATATAGACCCCGTTCTCGGCTTTAAGATGTTCGACCACGGAATTTTCGAGGCCGAGCAGCGAGAACATGCCGCGATGGGAGGCGATGAAGTCGAAATCCTCGGAATTAGACTTGCTGCGGATCGCCTCGCTCAGCTTTTCGCGCAGGCGGATCATGCGGTTGCGCATGGCGTTTAGCTCGGCTTCCCATTCGGCGCGCAGCGCGGGGTCTTCGAGGATGGTGCGGATGATTTCGGCACCATGATCGGGCGGTTGGCTGTAGGAGCCGCGGATAATATTGAGCAGTTGCGACTGGGTCACGTCTGCCTCGGCGGCATCCTTGGCGATCAGGATGGCGGCGCCGATGCGTTCGCGATAGAGGCCGAAATTCTTGGAGCCGGAGAAGGCGACCAGCGCTTCGGGAACCGAGGCGATGACCCTGCGGGTGCCATAGGCGTCTTCGAGCAAGCCATCGCCAAAGCCGAGATAGGCCAAGTCGATGAAGGGCAAAGCGCCAGTGCGGGCGAGGCTGGCGGCGACCTTATCCCATTGATCGGGCGACAGATTTGCGCCGGTCGGGTTATGGCAGCAGCCGTGCAGCAGGACGACGTCGTCCTTGGTCAGGCCATCGAGCGCGGCCAGCATGGCGTCGAATTTGACGCCGCGGGTGACGGTGTCGAAATAGGGATAGGTCTTGACCACGAGACCGGAATTTTCGGCGATCGGGTTGTGGTTGGGCCAGGTCGGATCGGAGACCCAGACGGTGGCGCCGGGGCGGGCGCGGTTGATCAGTTGCATCAGCACCCAGAGCGAGCCTGTGCCGCCCGGAGCCTGGGCGACGCGGACGCGGGAGCGGTCGACGCTATCGGCCAGAGCGAGGTCGAGCACGGCGGCGCCATAGCCCTTGTTGCCGGCTATCCCCAAGTAGGTCTTGGTCTTTTCACTGTCGAGAATGCGCTGCTCGGCCTTGCGGACGGCGGTCATCACGGCGGTGACGCCCTTTTCGTCTTTGTAGACGCCCACGCCAAGGTCGATCTTGGTGGGGCGCGGGTCAGCCGCGTATTCGCCCATCAGCGCCAGGATCTTGTCGCCGGGGGCCTTGGTCAGGGTCTCGAACATGATGGGAGTGTGTTCCGTGGGAATGCGGGGTTGTTATAGGCGGCGGAAGTAATTTTGCAATTGGCAAAAAGTCAGCGGTTGACGCCGGCTTTTTCCAGTTCGGCGATCAATTGCGGAATGATTTCAAAGAGATCGCCGATCAAAGCGACGTCGGCGAGCTTGACCAGGGGGGCTTCGGGATCGCTGTTTATGGCGACGATCTTTTTGGCGCCCTGGATGCCGGCGAGGTGTTGGAGGGCGCCGGAAATGCCGATGGCGATGTATAAATCAGGGGCGATGATCTTGCCGGTCTGCCCGACCTGCCAGTCATTGGGGGCGTAGCCAGCATCGACGGCGGCGCGGGTGGCGCCGATGGCGGCTCCGAGCTTTTTGGCGAGTTGTTCGATGAGCTTGAAGTTTTCGGAGTAACCGAGCGCGACGCCGCCGCCGACCACGATCTGGGCGGTGGCGAGGTCGGGTGTGTTGCTCTCGGTGCGGTGCTGGGCGATCAGTTTGGCAGCGGAAATTACTGGCACATCAATGGCTTCGATGGGTGAATCGTTGCCACCGGCAGCGGCGCGGAAGGCCGAGGCGCGGATGGTCAGGATGTGCTGGGGCTGGTTGTCGGTGACGGTTTGCAGCGCGTTACCTGCATAGATCGGACGCGTGAAACGGGTTGGGCCTAGAATCCCGACAATATCGGTGACCGGCATCAGGTCGAGACGGGCGGCTAGCCTGGGCATACGGTCTTTGCCAACGCTGCCCGCCGACTGCACCAGATAGGTGTAGCGCGGTGCTAACGTTTCTATCACCTGAACGTCACCATCTGCGGTTCCGGCTGAGTGAGCGACAATGACCTTGGTAACGCCGGCTAGCTTCGCGGCTTCAGCGGCGACGGCGGTGGTGTCCTGGCCCAGCACGAGAACCTCGATCGGGCCGAGTTCGGCGACGGCGTGAATGACGCGGGCGGTGGCGGGCGAGAGGACGCCGAGGTCGTGATCGGCGATGATCAGCGTGCTCATTACAGCGCCTCCATCTGCGAAATTTCGGACGCGATGTAGGCGGCGAGCTCGGATGTCGAGCCGACGGTCTTTCCTGCCATACGTTCGGCGGGTGGGGATATCTTTTCGATAATTAAGCGCGGGGCGAGGCCGACGCCGAATTCCGCGGCGGGGCGAACGGCCAATGGCTTGGAGCGGGCCTTCATCACCATCGGCAGTGCGGCATTGCGCGGGGTGTTGAGGCGGAGGTCGGCGGTGACGATGGCGGGAAGTGGAATGCTGACGGTCTCGGTGCCGCTATCGACTTCGCGGGTGACTTCGAGCGACTGGCCGACGAGTTTGATGACGGAGGCGAAGGTGGCCTGCGGGCGGTTGGTGAGGGCAGCAAGCATCTGGCCGACGTGATTGCTGTCATCGTCGACGGCCTGCTTGCCGAGCAGCACGAGATCGGGACTTTCTTCGGCGACAACCTTGGCCAGCAGTTTAGCGATGGCGAGGGTTTCGAGTTCGGCGTCGGTCTCGATCAGGATGCCGCGATGGGCACCCATGGCGAGAGCGGTGAGAATGACGTCGTTGGCCGCCTTGGGACCGATGGAGACAATGACGATTTCGTCCCCCTGCCCGGCTTCGGACAGTTGCACCGCAGCTTCGACGGCGTGCTTGCAGAACGGGTTCATTGACATGCGGACGCCAGAGGTCTCGACGCCCGTTCCATCGGGGCGAACCCTGATGCGGACGTTGTGATCGACGACGCGCTTGATGGCGACGAGGATTTTCATGGAGCACCTCCGGCAAGTTGGCGGTGTCATGACAAAATTGCTGGATACGGGCAAGCCGCGCCGGGGAAAATATGAGCCAGTTGCGTCCGGTTTGTTGGAAAAGGGTACCGGGCGGCAGACGTGCGACAATGGTCGCAATGCTGTGTTAGAGTTGACGGCATGGATTGGGACAGCGACACTGACCCAGAATTGACTGCTTCGGATCCTTTTATGCCCGTAATCAACCGTATTGCCGAGTTTCACGACGAGATCGCCGCATGGCGACAGGATTTCCACGCCCATCCGGAAATTCTCTATGAGGTAGTGCGGACCGCCGGCGTGGTGGAGCAGAAGCTCCGGGAATTCGGCGTCGACGAGATTGTGACCGGCGTCGGGCGGACCGGTGTTGTCGGCATCATCAACGGCCGGACCAACACTAGTGGGCGCACTATTGCGCTACGTGCCGACATGGATGCGCTGCCGGTGACCGAGAAGACCGGCAGGGATTATGCCTCGACGGTGCCAGGCAAGATGCATGCGTGCGGCCATGACGGGCACACTGCGATGCTGCTCGGCGCGGCGAAGTATCTTGCCGAGACGCGCAATTTCGATGGACGGATCGCGCTGATCTTCCAGCCTGCAGAAGAAGGCGGTGCCGGTGGCAAGGCGATGCTGAACGATGGGCTGGTCGAGAAGTTCGGTATCGACGAGTTTTACGGCATGCACAACTGGCCGGGCATGCCGGCTGGGCATTTCGGCATTCGTGCCGGCGGCATCATGGCGGCAACAGACCGGTTTTATATCGACATTATCGGCCAGGGCGGCCATGCGGCGCGGCCGCAGACGACGGTGGATCCGATCGTGGTCGCTGCCAACATGATTGTCGGCATGCAGTCAATCGTGTCGCGCAATGTGGACCCGCTGGCCAATGCGGTGCTGTCGGTGACCATGGTGGAGGCTGGTGAAGCCGACAATGTCATCTCGCGCACGGCCAAGATCACCGGCACGGTGCGGACGCTGGCGCTGGATGTGCAGGACCTGATCGAGCAGCGGCTGGTGGAGTTCGTGCCGCAGTTTGCCAGGAGCTTTGGCGCCGAAGCGACGGTGCGTTATGCGCGGGGTTACCCGGTGACGGTCAACTCGCCCGAGCAAACTGATTTCGCCGCCGAGGTTGCCCGAGACGTGGTGGGGACTGAGCGAGTGGACGCCGACGCGCCACCTTCGATGGGTGGCGAGGATTTTTCCTTCATGCTGGAAGAGCGTCCAGGGGCGTATATTTTCCTCGGCAATGGCAACAGCTCGGAGCTGCATACGGACACGTATGATTTCAATGACGAGGTTATTCCGGTGGGGGTGACCTATTGGGTAAGGTTGGCGGAGAAGGCTCTCCCTGTGGGGTGACGCCGGGGACTCTGCGTTTGTGACCACCCCCTCCCTTCCCTCCCCTCGAGGGGGGAGGGTGAGATTGAGTTCGTTGCGCGTTTTGATCACTACTAGCTAATTGGTATGCCCACCATTTCCTCCCTCCTCCCCGTATTCCTGACCCTTGCCATATCTGCGGCTGGTGGTGGCGTTGCCACGCTGCTTGGGTTGCCGGCGGGGTGGCTGATGGGCGGGGCGGTGGCGGTGACTGTCGCAGCGATGGCGGGGTTGCCGATCCGCATGCCGAACTGGTTGCGGGACGTTTCGTTTCTGTCGATCGGCATGTCGATGGGCGCGTCAGTGGCGCCGGATAGCCTGCAGTTGATCACCAGTTGGCCGATCAGCATCGCCGCGCTGATGCTTGAGCTGGTGCTGATTGTTTCCCTGACCGGCTGGATGCTGGTGAAAGTGTTCAAGCTCGATCCGGGAACCGCATATCTCAGCTCGTTTCCGGGGCATCTGTCGTTTGTGCTCGGCATAGCTGCGGCCGGAGTGGGCGACCCGAGGCAGATTGTGATCATCCAGGTGATCAGGCTGCTGATGCTGACGATCTGCGTGCCGATTGGGGCCATGTTCATGCCGATCGGGATAAAGGTGGTTTCGCTGGACGCGGTTGCGGTTCTGGAATGGTGGCAGATTGGGTTGCTCGCGGCGGCCTGCATCATTGGTGGATTGATCTTCGTGCGGCTTAAGGTGCCCGCCGCCTTCGTGCTAGGCCCGATGGCGGTCGCGACCGTCGCCAAGCTGGCGGGCCTCTATGTCGGGTCGATGCCGTCGCCGCTGACTGCGATTACCTTCGTGTTGACCGGAGCGCTCATTGGCTCGCGCTTTGCAGGGTTGGAGCGCCGGGAATTCCTAAGAGCGGCCAAGGGTGGTTTGATTGCCACAGCAATGACCGTGGGGATCGTCACCGCCATTGCCTATGGCCTCAGCTTTATGGTGGACATGCCGTTCGGCCAGTTATGGCTGGGGCTGTCTCCCGGTGCGCTGGAAGGCATGGGCGCACTGGGGATTGCGCTGGGCTATGACACTGCCTTTATCGCTGCCCACCATGTGATCCGCCTGCTGGTGCTGAGTTTCGCCATTCCCATGGTGGTGGTGTTTATCCGGCGGCGCGAAGCCGCCACATTTGCCCGGCAAAACAGGCTAGAACCACAGGATATCGATAAATGAGCAAACCTCTTGCCTTCAGCCTCATCGGCTTGGCCCTGATGGCGGCACCAGCCGTGGCAGCGCCAATCTGTTCGGGCAGCTTTGCGCTCGACCGCGATTTGTATTCAGAAACCGATCTTACCAACTATTATTATGACATTTTGCGCAGCAACGGCGTTGATGTCAGCCGTGCTGAAATCTGGGGCGGCTGCGTCCGTGCCTTTGTTCGGCAGCCCGATGGCACCGAACAGATGCAGTTTTTCGAACCGCTCGGCCTGCGCCGCGTAGAATAGCGCCGGCTTAGATCAGACGGCGGGTGGAATGGGGAGCAGTGCTCCCCATTGATGTTTTATGCCGCGCGAAGGTCGACCGGACGCCCGGCCGGCACTGGCACGAAGGCGTAGCCACTGGCGCCGAGGGTCAGGGCGATACCGTCTAGATCGGCGTTTTGCGACACGGCTTCGAGGGTTGTGCCATCGAGCAGACCCGTCACGGTTAGCGACTGGGGCTCGGCAGAAAGATTGAAAACGCAAAGCAGGCCGTCATTGCCTTCGAGACGGGTGAAGGCCAACACCGGCTCTGCGGCCTTGAGAAAAGCGATCTCGCCGGTCTGCAGGCAAGGATGCTGCTTCCGCCAGGCCAGCGCGGCGCGATAAAAGGCTAGCGTCGAGCTTTCATCGGCATTCTGGCTGGCAACATTGAGCGCCGACTGGGCAGGCTTGACCGGCAGCCAGGGGGTGCCCGTGGTGAAGCCATTGGGTGCCTCGCCCGCATCCCAAGGCATTGGCGTGCGGCAGCCATCGCGGCCCTTGTCTTCGGGCCAGAAGCGGATGCCGCGCGGATCGGTCAGTTCCTCGAACAACAGATCGGTTTCCGGCAGGCCGAGTTCCTCGCCCTGGTAGAGGCAGACCGAGCCCTTGAGCGACAGCACCAAAGCCGCAGACTGGCGCGCCAATTCGGCAGGCGACTGACTGTGCTTGGCCCAGCGAGTCATGTGGCGCGGCACGTCGTGGTTGGAAAAACTCCAGCACGGCCAGCCATCGGGCCCGACCTTGAAAAAGGTCTCGATGCGCTCGCGGAAATGCGTTGCGGTGAAGTCATTGCCCAGGAAATCGAAGCCGTAGCACATGTGCAGCGTGTCGCCGCCAGAGGTGTATTCGGCCATCAGTTGCACAGATTGGTGGCTATCGCCGACCTCGCCGACCGACGCGGCGCCGGGATATTCGTTGAGCAGCGTACGGACGCGCTTGAGGAAATCGACATTTTCCGGCTGGCTCTTGGAATATTTGTGCTCCTGCATGTCATAGGGATTGACCGCATAGGGCAAATGTTCCGGCAACTTATTGGGCGGATTGGAGCGCAGCTTCTTGTCGTGGAAATAGTAGTTCACGGTGTCGAGGCGGAAGCCATCGATGCCGCGCTCGAGCCAGAAGCGCATGACATCGAGGACACCCTGCTGCACATTGAGATTGTGGAAATTGAGGTCCGGCTGCGAGGCCAGGAAATTGTGCAAATAGTATTGCCCGCGCGTCGGGTTCCATTCCCAGGCGCGGCCGCCGAACACAGCCGGCCAGTTATTGGGCGGCGAGCCATCGGGCAAGGGATCGGCCCAGACATACCAGTCAGCCTTGGCATTGGTGCGGTTGAGGCGCGATTCCTGGAACCAGGGGTGCAGGTCCGAGGTATGGCTGACCACCTGGTCCATGATGACCTTGAGATTGCGGGCATGAGCCTGTTCGACGAGGCTGTCGAAATCATGCAGCGAGCCGAACAGCGGATCGACGTCGCGATAATCGGAAACGTCGTAGCCCATGTCGGCCTGGGGCGAACGGGTTATGGGCGAGAGCCAGATGCAATCGACGCCGAGGCCGGCAATGTGGTCGAGCCGGCGAATAATGCCCGGCAGATCGCCGACGCCATCGCCGTTGCTGTCCTGAAACGACCGCGGATAGACCTGATAGATCACCCCGCCACGCCACCATTCCGTCATGCTCGTCTCCCTGCTGCTCAGCCCGTCAAGTCCGGACGGACTCTGCGTTTCCCACGTGAAGGTAGCGGTTCGGTTGCCCGGATGGAATCGCCCAATGCCGCAGGAGGGCATTGCGAGAAAGGCAAGACGATGACGGGGGTAGGACGAAGGAAGAATACCCCCACCTCGCCTCCCCCTGAAAAGGGAATCTGATCGGGTTTTCGGCACAATCTTCGAAAATCACCGGCCAAGTTCCTCCCCCTCATCAGGGGGAGGTTAGGTGGGGGTACCCGCTTATTTCTTGGCTTTCACCTTCGTCAGATTAAACGCGATCGCCCGGCCGATCAGCGCCTGCAGGGCGGCCGCGTCCACGTCGTCGCCTTCGTGGATGTCGATGGCTTTCCAGACCTTGCCGTTGCAGTTGTTGAACAGCTTGTCGGGGTCATCGAGCGCGGCGCCGTGGGAGAAGGTGAGCTTGACCTTGTCCTTGTGAGCATTGCCAACGGCGATGACGCCGCTGCGTTCCCAGACGGGGCTGCCCATGTATTTCCACTGCTCGACCATGGCTGGATCGGCGGCGAGGAAAGCCTTGCGGACCTTGGCCAAGATGGGGCCGCGCCAGTCGGTCAGCGCGGCTATGTAATCGTCGATCTGCTCGGAGGGGGTCATGCTCAGACCACGGCGCTGATCAGCGGCTCGCCGGCGAAATGTGCCTCAAGATTGGCGACCAGTAACGCGCCCATGGCGTCGCGGGTCTGGTGGGTGGCGCTGCCCTGATGCGGTGAGAGCACGACATTATCGAGGGCGAAGAAGGCTTCGGGGACTTGGGGTTCATTTTCGAAGACGTCGAGCGCGGCGCCGCCGAGGCCGCCATTTTGCAGCAGTTCGAGCAAGGCCGGTTCATCGACCAGCGTGCCGCGGGCGACGTTGACCAGCATGCCCTTGGGGCCGAGGGCGGTCAGGACTTCACGCGAGACGATGCGATCGGTGCCCTTGCCGCCGGGGGCGATGATGACGAGGCAATCGCTATCGCGCGCCATATCGACGAGGTTGTCGTAGAAGATATGTGGCTCGGACGGCTGGCGCTTGCGGCCGTGATAGACGACACGCATTTTCATGGCCTGGGCGCGGATGGCGATTTCCTTGCCGATGCGGCCAAGGCCGAGAATGCCAACGGTCTTGCCGGTGAGTTCTGTGAACAGGCCGATATTGCCACTTGGCCACTTGCCCTGGCGGACAAACTGATCGCCTTGCGGAATGCGGCGGGCGAGGGAAATCATCAGGCCGACGGTAAGCTCGGCGACGGCGTCGTTGAGGACGTTGGGCGTATTGGTGACGCGGATGTTGCGCGCCTTGGCGGCCTTGGTATCGATATTGTCGTAGCCGACGCCAAAGCTGGCAATGATTTCGAGATTGGGCAGGCCATCCATTAGATCGGCCTGCACGCCGGAGCCGGCATGGGCGCGAACGCGGGCGCCATTTTCGGCCAGCCAGGCATTGGGATTGGCCTGCTCGTGCAGCATGTGGACGGTGTAGCGCTCGGCGAGAGCGGCTTCACAGCTCGCGAGGAGCCTGCCGGTCTGCAGGATTTCGATGGTCATGGATATTCCTGTCATGGCAGTTTGGTCGGACAGCCGGAGTGTTCGTGCCATTCGGGCACAGCCCTCATGGCCTTCTTACCTAAAATCGCTCCACTGGAGCGATTTTCCTGCGGCCGGCTCGAAGTCTGCAGGATTTCGATGGTCATGGATATTCCTGTCATGGCAGCTTGGTCGGACAGCCGGAGTGTTCGTGCCATTCGGGCACAGCCCTCATGGCCTTCTTACCTAAAATCGCTCCACTGGAGCGATTTTCCTGCGGCCGGCTCGAAGTCTGCAGGATTTCGATGGTCATGAGGTTTTCCCGTTTGCGCATAGCTTAGCTGCGGGGGCGAGCATCGCAACCCCGGGGGTGGACGGCACCGAATAAAAGTGTAGCAATGTGAAGGCGATGGGCTGAGCCGTATTTCCTTCGGAGCATAATGGGCGACACAACGCCGTTTGACGAAATGTACAATCCGGACGGCAGCGTCCGTGAACCCTATCGGGCGCTTGCGGCATGGCTGGAGGAGCAGCCGGACAAGGCGCTGACGCTGATGCAGTCGGACGCCGAGGCTATTTTCCGCAAGCTGGGCATCACCTTCGCCGTCTATGGGTCGGACGAGGGCACCGAAAAGGTCATCCCTTTCGACGTTATCCCCCGCATCATAGCGGCGCAAGAATGGCGCAAGCTGAGCAAGGGCATCGAGCAGCGGGTCAAGGCGCTTAACGCGTTCCTCTATGACATCTACCACCGCCAGGACATCCTGAAGGCCGGGCGGATTCCGGAAAAGCTGATCCTGCAGAACTCGGCCTTTGCACCGGAAATGATGGGACTGGAGCCGGCCAAGGGCGTCTATGCGCATATCATCGGCGTCGATATCGTGCGGGTCGGTGCCGACGAATTTTATGTGTTGGAAGACAACCTGCGCACGCCATCGGGTGTCAGCTATATGCTGGAAGACCGCGAGGCGATGATGATGCTGGCGCCGGACCTGTTCCAGCGCCAGAAGGTCGCGCCGGTCGAGAATTATCCGGAAAACCTGCGGCGGACGCTGGAAAGCGTGGCGCCGGCTGGAGCTGGCTCGTCGCCCAATATCGTGGTGCTGACGCCGGGCATCTATAACTCGGCCTATTTCGAGCATTCTTTCCTCGCCGACCAGATGGGCGCGACGCTGTGCGAGGGGCCGGACCTGTTCGTCGATGGCGGCAAGGTCTACATGCGGACCACGACCGGGCCCGAGCGGGTCGACGTGATCTATCGGCGCATCGATGACGAATATATCGACCCGCTGACGTTCAGGCCGGATTCCATGCTGGGCGTGCCGGGGCTATTCAACGCCTATCGGGCAGGCAATGTGACCCTCGTGAACGCGCCGGGAACGGGCATTGCCGACGACAAGGCGGTCTATACCTATGTGCCGGAAATCATCGAGTTCTACCTCGGCGAAAAGGCGCTGCTGCAGAATGTGCCGACCTATAATTGCACCGACGAGGAGCAGCGCAACTGGGTGCTGGCCAATATCGCCGATTTGGTGGTCAAGGAAGTGCATGGTTCGGGCGGCTACGGCATGATGGTGGGTCCGACCTCGACCAAGGCCATGCATGCCGAATTCCGCAAGAAGATCGAAGCGCGGCCGGACAATTATATTGTGCAGCCGACGCTGGCGCTCAGCACCTGCCCGACTTACGTCAATGCCGGGATTGCGCCGCGACACGTCGATCTGCGGCCCTATGTGCTGATGGGCGACGAGGTGCGGATCACGCCGGGCGGGCTGACTCGCGTGGCACTGAAGAAGGGCTCGCTGGTGGTCAATTCGAGCCAGGGCGGCGGCACCAAGGATACATGGGTGCTGGAAGATTGATGATGATTTCATACCTGCATAGCGCCCAAACTCCCCCCTCCCCGGCCCTCCCCTCGAGGGGGAGGGTGCGCATCGGTGATTTTGAACAGATCGTGGCTGAGACACTGAACGGCACCTCCCCCCTCGAGGGGGAGGCTGGGAGGGGCGGCGGTTTGCCCTCGATCCAGCCATGACAATGCTGGGGCGCACTGCACAAAACCTTTATTGGCTCAGCCGCTATGTCGAGCGGGCCGAAAACATGGCGCGACTGCTTGAGGTGGGCTATCGGATGAGCCTGACCAGCCGGCGGGAGGGCGGCTCTTCGGAGCATCTGATGAGCATGCTGCAGGCGGCGGAAATGGACGAGGACTTCGCCAAGAAGGACCGCCCTGCCGATGTCGATACAGTCGCCCATTTCATGATGTTCGATCCGACCAACCCCAGCTCGGTGTTCAACTGCATCCAGGCGGCGCGTACCAATGCGCGCACTGTGCGCACGGCCATCACCGGCGACATGTGGGAAACGCTAAACGGCGCCTGGCTGAGCTTTAGCCAGATCAAGCCGCGTGACGTGCGCGGGGCGAAGCTGCTCGAGCTGCTGGAATGGGTGAAGCACCTGAGCCACGAATTCCGGGGGGCGCTGCTCGGCACTATTTTGCGGGACGATGGTTTTTCGTTTTTGCAGGCGGGCAATTTCGTCGAGCGGGCGGACAATACCGCGCGCATTCTCGACATGAAATACTACGTGCTGCTGCCGCGCGCCAAGATGGTGGGCGGCGATCTCGACATCCAGCAGTGGTCGCTGATCCTGCGGGCGGCTTCGGCACATCGCAGCTATCGCCATGTCTATCATGACCGCTACAAGGCCCATAACATTGCCGATTTCCTGATGTTGCGAGCCGAAATGCCGCGCTCGCTGATCTACTGTGCCCGTTTTATCGAGGCGCAGGTGGACACGCTGGCCGGGTTTTACGGCGGCAAGGGAGAGTGCAACGAAGCGGCAGCCTCATTGCGATCTATGGTCGAAGGCACGACGATGGAGACAATTTTCGCGCAGGGTCTGCACGAGTTCCTGACCGAGTTCATCGCGCGTAATAACCGCGTGTCGAACTCGCTGTCGGAGAGTTATAATTTTTATTGAGGCCGACGTGTCCGCTGACGGCGGCGCAGAACACGAGTAGCCAGAGATGCGTATTTCCATTCGCCACCAGATGAGCGTGACGCCGCCGGCGGGTTCGGCGCATGCGGTGCTGCAACTGCTGCTGACGCCGACCAGCGGCGCGACGCAGAAGATCGTCAGTTGGAACGTGGAGATGGCGGGGATCGGCGAAGCCGCACAGTTCAAGGACGCGTTTGGCAACACGGCGCATCTGGTCAACCAGATCAAGCCGGAGGGCGAACTTTTGGTGACCGTTACCGGCGTGGTGGAAACCACCGACCGGCACGGAGTGATTGGCCGGCCGGGCGGCGAGCCGGTGCCAGCGCTGTACCGGCGCAATACACCGCTGACCAAGGCATCGGTGACGCTTTACGGCAAGTTCCGCAATTCCAAAGACAGCCGGCTGGATGTGCTGCATGCCTTGATGGCGCGGGTCGGCGAACTGCTCGACGGGCCTGCCGCCGAAGGGCAGAGCCAGAGCCAGACGCAAAATGGGCAATCGCAAAGCCAGTCACAGGGACAGAGGCCGGCAGAGGCTGTGTTGGTGCCACACGAGGGTGTGGAGCATCAGGAGGCCGCGGCGAAGCTGCCCCGGCCACCCGCTACCGACTATGCGCATGCCTTTATCGGCGCGGCGCGGGCGCTCGGCATTCCGGCGCGTTATGTGACTGGATATCTGCTGGGCGACGAGGACGAGGCGTCGTGCTTCCATGTCTGGGCGGAGGCTTTTGACGAGGGGCTCGGCTGGATAGGGTTCGATCCGATGCTGCAGCTTTGCCCGACCGACCGGCACGTACGGCTCGCTGCCGGGCTGGATGCGCTATCGGCCACGCCGCTGCGCGCGGTCCCGGCAGGTGATGGAACGATCGAGGTCAGCCTGAGCGTTACGGTCGAGTAGTTTTTCGTCTCGCTTTTTTGGGTAGATCGAGAAAACCGCCCCGACAGAGCAACACTTAGCCATTGTACTAAGTGTTCGGATTTGATCCTTAGCTGTATGGCACAGTATCAACAGCTCGATGGCATTTTTCAGGCATTGGCCGATCCGACGCGGCGCGCGGTGATTGGGCGGCTGGGGCGCGGGCCCGCCAGCGTGGGGGAGCTTGCCAAGCCGTTCGAGATGGCCCTGCCCTCGTTCATTAAACACATTCATATGCTCGAAGAGAGCGGGCTGATCCGCACCAGCAAGCTGGGCCGGGTTCGCACTTGTACGATCGAGGCGCAAAGGCTGGCGGCGGTTGGCGGATGGCTCGATGAACAGAGGGCGATCTGGGAGAGCCGGACGGACCGGCTGGAGCAGTTCGTCACCAGCAAGGAGGAGAAACGGAAATGACGCTCGATCCGCTACGCGACCTCGAAATCACCCGCATCATCAAGGCGCCACGGCAGGCAGTGCCGCCAGTCTGGCAGGGCATGTGATGGCGGTCATCCAAGGCATGTCCACCCTGGCCCGAGATGGGGCAGGACGCGATAAGCTGCTTGGCATCGCCAGGATGGCTATGGCTGGCTGGCCGCCTGCAGCTTAGCGATTGGGCTACAGGCGGAGGACAGAATGCCGTGGCCTACATATCCACTAGCGGTAAGAACCCGCCATAGATGGTTCGCTTGCCGTCCCAGACGTCGGGGTTTGGGGCCATCCGCGGATCCTTCATCAGTACGCCCCAAGCAGTGTCGTGTATTTCTTTTGAAGGCCATTCGATGAACGAGAAGCTGATGGTCTCTCCATCCTGGCAGTCCACGGCCCGCTGAAAGTCGGTGGTTTTACCGGGGGGCACATCGTCGCCCCAACCGTCCAGCACGCGCAATGCACCATGCTCGATCAGCAGCGGCGCCTGTTGTTCAGACAGGGTTCTGAAGGCTTCCTTATTCGCCAGCGGAACCGGCGAAATCATGCCGTCGACATAGCCGGGCTTCCCATTGCGCCCGGTGTCGTGCAGCGTTTCGAAGCCTCCATAAATCATGCGCTTGGCATCGAATGGCATTTCGCCCATCGCCGCCATATCGGGATCGTCCATCATGGTCTTGGCGGCCTGTTGCCGCGTTGCGCGGTCGGGGTATTCGACCCATGAAAAGACTGGCACTTCGCCATCTTCAAGCTTGGTGGCACGATAGAAGTCGGTTTGTTCACCATGGGGTACGTCATCGCACCAATTTTCGACCAGTCTGGTTGCGCCCAAGCTCTCGAAATAACCGGCCGCCTTGCTGGCTTGCTCGCGGTATTTTTCCTTGTTGCCGGCTGGCACTGCAAGCACGAAACCCTCGATATATGACATGGATCGTCTCCGCTGAATTTCCGTTCTAACCACACGACGAACGGGACAATGCGGTATCGACACGGGCGGCGCAATTTTTTAGCAAGCTTGTCGCCCGGTCGAAGCCGCCAGTATCCCACCGGAGGTTGCCTGGCTCAGAGGCTGAGCAAATACAGCCACGCTGAAATCGTCAAAGCCGACATCACCGTGGCGATGAGGATGGTGTTGGCGGCGACGCTGGTGCCGCGATTGTAGTAGGTGGCGAAGACATAGACGTTGACGCCGGCGGGCATGGCCGAAAGCAGGATGCCGTAGCGAGCGATGTCCATGGGGACATGCAGCACCCAGATCATCAGCACATAGGCGATGGCGGGGTGGATGATCAGCTTGATCAGCGAGGCGACCAGCGCCTGCTTCCAATTGTCGGACAGCTTGAATTCATAGAGCGCGCCGCCGATGCCGAACAGGGCGGCGGGGACGACGGCGGAGCTCATCATGACGAGGAAGGCCTCGGCCGGTTCGATCAATTGCAGGCCGGAAAAGTATCCGACCATGCCGGCGATAATGCCCCAGATCAGCGGATTGGACAGCACGCGGCGGGCGGCGACGATCAGCGTCTTGCCGAGCGGCTGGCCGTCGCGCTTAACCAGTTCCATGGTGACCATGCCGATAGTGAGCAGGATGGCGCCATGCAGGCCGATGATCGACAACGTGACCGGCAACGCTTCGGGGCCATAGGCGCGGGACATGATGGGCAGGCCGACGAGGACCGTATTGGTGAAGGTGCCGGAAAACCCGACCGAGACGCCCTCGCCCGGGGTGTTCTTGAAAATGCGGATAGCGATGACGATGCCGATGGCGAAGCAGATCAGCGCGCCGAGATAGAACGGTCCGATGATCGACAGATTGAAGGCCGAACGTAAATCGGATGTCACAAGGGAGTGAAACAGCAGGCACGGCGTGGCAAAGTTGTTCACGAAGGCGATCAGGCTCTTGATGCCTTCCTGCGGGAACAGGCGAAAGCGGACGGCCGAATAGCCGAGCGCCATCAGCGCGAAAATGGGCGCGATGATAGTGACAATGGCAAGCATGCCGGGATTCCGGAACCAGAAGGGATGTGTTGCCGTAACCCTTTGCCCCGGAGGGGTCAATCATCACCTTGTATGGTAGATTTGATATGCGGGCGCACCGCTATAACGAAACCAAATAACTTTCAAAACGAAATTGAACCGCGTATAAACGAAACTAACAAGGAGCGAGCATGGCGGATAGCGAGAGCGTCGACATTTTTGTCATCGGCGGCGGCATCAATGGCGCGAGCGTGGCGCGGGACGCGGTTGGGCGCGGCTATACGGTGGCGCTGGCGGAGATGAACGATCTCGCGTCGGGCACGTCGTCGGCGGCGACCAAGCTGGTGCATGGCGGCTTGCGCTATCTTGAGCATTACGAATTCCGGCTGGTTCATGAAGCGCTGGCCGAGCGCGAAGTGTTGTGGGCGGAAGCGCCGCATATTATCAAGGCGTTGCGCTTCGTGCTGCCGCATCACAAGGGGCTACGGCCCGCGGTGGTGCTGCGGGCGGGCCTCGCCATGTATGACTATATGGGCGGACGGAGGCTGCTGCCGCCGACCAAGACGCTTGACCTGACCAAGCACGAGTCCGGCAAGCCGCTGAAGCCGGGCTATCGGCTGGGGTTCGAATATTCGGACTGCTGGGTGGACGACGCGCGCTTCGTGGTGCTCAACGTGCGCGACGCCGCGGACAAGGGCGCAGCGGTGCATGTGCGCACCAAGGTGACCAGCGTGCGTCGCGATGCTGGCGGCTGGACGGTTGAACTCGACGGCGAGGATGGACGGCAGACGGTGCATGCCAGACTGGTGGTCAACGCCGCCGGGCCGTGGGTCGATGATGTGATCACCGGCGCGATGGGCAAGAACGGCGCGCATAATGTGCGGCTGGTCAAGGGCAGCCATATCGTGGTGCGGAAACTCTATGAGCACGACCGCTGCTACATGTTCCAGAATGCCGATGGGCGCGTGATTTTCGCCATACCCTATGAGGACGACTTCACGCTGATCGGCACTACTGACGAGGATTATGAAGGCGACCCCAGTGATGTCAAAATCTCCGACAAGGAGACGGCTTACCTGCTGAGCGCGGCGAGCGAGTATTTCGCCAAGCCAGTGACCCGGGACCAGATCCACTGGACCTATTCGGGCGTACGGCCGCTGTTCGACGATGGGGCCAGTGCGGCACAGGAAGCGACGCGGGACTATGTGCTGAAGGTAGACGGCAATGCGGCGACGGGCGCGGCGATCAATGTGTTTGGCGGCAAGCTGACCACATCGCGGCGGCTGGCCGAGTCGGTGCTCGAAAAGATCGAGGACGTGCTAGGCAAGAAGGGCGCGCCCTGGACCAAGACCAGCCGTTTGCCGGGTGGCGATTTTGAGCCACTGGCGTTTGACGCCGAAGTGCGGCGATTGGGGATGGAGTATCCGGGGCTGCCGGCGACGATGGTGCGGCGGTTGCTGCGGCTGTATGGCACGCGGGCGCGGGTGTTGCTTGGAACGGCGCAGTCGGTGGACGATCTCGGGCAGCATTTCGGCTGGGACCTGTATGCAGCCGAGGTGGATTACCTGGTTGCCAATGAATGGGCGCGGACGGCACAAGATGTGCTGTGGCGGCGGACCAAGGTCGGCCTGCGGGTAAGCAAGGAAGAGGTTGCGGCGCTGGAAGCGTATCTGGCGGGCAAGGGGCTTTGAAGCATAAGTCGACACCCTCCCCCTTGAGGGGAGGGATCAAGGGAGGGGGTATCTGTTCACGCAGATTGGACTCGTGGAGAGATACCCCCTCCCGGCTCGATGACGGACCTGGCAAGCGCTAAGTCCTATCTCGCTTTCCCTCCCCTCAACGGGGAGGGTGGTCGACTGAGAGACCGGTGAACGGTTCTGGGAGGATGCATGACTTACATTCTGGCGATCGATCAGGGGACGACGTCGAGCCGGGCGATCGTATTTGGCAAGGACCGGACGATTGCCGGGGTGGGGCAGAAGGAATTTACCCAGCATTTTCCGCAGGATGGCTGGGTGGAGCATGACCCGGAGGAAATCTGGGACTCGGTCGTTTGGGCGGTGAAAAAGGCGATCAAGGACGCTGGAATCGAGGCTTCGGAGATTGCTGCCATCGGCATTACCAACCAGCGCGAGACGACGCTGATCTGGGACCGAACGACCGGCAAGGCGATCCATAATGCCATCGTGTGGCAGGACCGGCGGACGGCTGCCTATTGCGCCAAGCTCAAGAAGGCCGGCCACGAGAAACTGGTGACCAAAAAGACCGGATTGCTGCTCGACCCGTATTTCAGCGGCACCAAGGTCAGGTGGTTGCTGGACAATGTGAAGGGTGCGCGGAAGCGGGCCGAGGCGGGCGAGTTGGCGTTCGGGACGGTGGATTCGTTCCTGATCTGGCGGCTGACCGGCGGCAAGAGCCATGTGACCGACGCAACCAATGCCGGACGTACGCTGCTGTTCGATATCGGCAAGAACGCCTGGGACAAGGGGTTGCTGGCGCTGTTCGACGTGCCGGCGGCACTGCTGCCCGAGGTCAAGGATTGCGCGGACGATTTCGGGGTGACTGAGGCTGGGTGGTTCGGAGCGGAAATTCCGATCCTCGGCGTCGCCGGGGATCAGCATGCGGCGACTATCGGGCAGGCGTGTTTCCAGCCGGGCATGCTGAAGTCGACCTATGGGACGGGGTGTTTTGCGCTGCTCAACACCGGCGCCGACATGGTGCGCAGCAAGAACCGGCTGCTGACGACGATCGCCTATCGGCTGGACGGCAAGACGACTTATGCGCTCGAAGGCTCGATCTTTGTTGCCGGGGCCGCGGTGCAGTGGATCCGCGATGGGCTGAAACTGGTCAAGCATGCCAGCGAGACCGGACCCCTGGCCGAGAGCGCCGATCCGAGCCAAAATGTCTATATGGTGCCAGCCTTTGTGGGACTTGGCGCACCGTGGTGGGACGCCGAGGCGCGCGGTGCGATCTATGGGCTGACGCGCAATTCGGGGCCGGCGGAGATCGCCAAGGCGGCGCTGGAGGCGGTATGTTACCAGACCCGCGACCTGCTGGAAGCGATGCGCAAGGACTGGAAAGGCGGCGGCGACACGGTGCTGCGCGTCGATGGCGGCATGGTAGCGTCGGACTGGACCATGCAGTTCTTGGCCGATGTGCTCGATGCGCCGGTTGACCGGCCGGTGATCCTTGAAACCACGGCTCTGGGCGCGGCGTGGCTCGGGGGAGCGCGGGCGGGGGTGTGGCCGGGCATGGCTGAATTTGCCAGCAGCTGGGCGAGGGATGCGCAGTTCAAGCCGAAGATGGACGCAGCCGAGAGGAAGCGGAAGATCAAGGGCTGGGATGCGGCGGTGCGGCGGACGCTGACGGTTTAGGGGGCTGTTGCCGGATCGGTATAGCCGACCTCGTGGTTCGACGGGCTCACCATGAGGTCTACGGAACCGCTGATGCTCGTGACGAGTGGCCCTCGGGTCGAGCCCGAGGGAGAAAGAGTCCTTGTTAGGGCACCCCCACCTAGCCTCCCCCTGATGAGGGGGAGGAATCCGATCGAGTCTTTGGCACAATTTCTGTCAACCACCGGCCAGATTCCCCCCTTTTTCAGGAGGAGGTTAGGTGGGGGTATGCTTGCTCGCTACCTTTGCGCACTGCCCTCGCTCGTTACCCTAACTTCCTAGTCCCCACCCTACCCGCGCCAGGCGTCAAAGCTGCCGCCGGCTATCATGGCCCAGTAGAGTTTGCCACCGGTGCCGCGTGAGACGGCGAGGCCGAATTCGGTGAAGCGGTTGCTGAGGAGCGTGCCGCGGTGGCCGGAGGAGTCCATCCAGCCCTGGATCACGGCCGGCAAACTGGTGTAGCCCTTGCCGACGTTTTCGCCGACGGCGCCGAGATAGCCGGCCGTGGTGACACGCTGGCGCAGGGTAACGCCGAGGTCGTGGCTCATGGTGTTTTTCTGGGCCATCAGGCGGGCTTGCGAGCGAGCGGCGTCTTCGAGTTGGGAATTGTAGCTCCATTGCGGCGCGCCGTTTGCTTTGCGGACGGCATTGATGGCGCTGAGGATCTCGGCGTCACTCAGGCTTTCGGGCGTACTGGAAGCCGATTTTGGCAGCACCGGAATGGTGGTGGAGCAGGCCGCGACGGCAGCGGCGGCGCCCAGGATGATGAAGCCGCGGCGGGTGGTGGAGAGCATCGGGGCATCCATGGGGTTCATGCCTGGTCGTAGGCGCTGAGAAGATGTGGCAGGCAGGCGAGTTGGGCGGTTATCGCCTTGCCATCGGCGAGGGTCCAGCAGGCGGACAGTGCAGCATGGGCAGCGGCCCAGCCGAGAATGCGCTTGCGCGAATAGCCGAGGCGCTGGGCCAGGATATCGACGCGGGCGGCGATGCGGCGCGGATCAGCGGCAATGTGGAGAGCGTCGACCGGATTGATGAAGACATTGGCGAGCTCATAGGCCGGATCGCCGATCAGTCCCTTGGGATCGATGGCCAACCAGCCGCGATCGGAGCTGAGGATATTGTCGTGGTGCAGGTCCCCATGCAGTGGGATCTGGGCGCTGGGACGGTCGAACATCTTGAACGCAATGCCGCTGGCGCGGGCGTAGAGATCGCGGGCGGTGTGGGGCCAGACGCGAACATCGGTATCGAACAGGGTCTGGAACCGGGTGCGCAGCGGCTGCAGGTTTTCCGGCGCGTCAGGGCGGGGCCGATGCAGACTGGCAACGACGGTGGCGATGGCGATGGTGCCTTCGTCATCCTTGCCGGCGCGGACGGGCTGGCCCAGCGTGCCGCCATCGAGCCATTCGAGGAAAATGGTATCGCCATGCATGTCGAACACCGTGGCGGCGCCCTCGCCGCCGTACCAGTTGAGCAGCGCAGAGCCGCGTCGCTTTTCTTCGACGGCAAGCTGCTTCAGGATCTTGAGGGCAGCGAAATTGCGGCCATTCTGCTCGACGCGGAAAATCCAGCTCGTCGCCGTTTCGGCCACGGGCGTCGATTTGGTCAGGGACCAACGGATCATGGCGCGGCTGAGCGCGGTTTCGACAGGCGACTGATTCATGGCGTGCATTAGAGCAGAAGCCGCGATTTGTTTCGACATCCACAGCCACGTGACTGGTAAACTTGCTGAAATGTTGGCGGTAACCGGAAGGTAAGGCTGTCGGTTGGCAGATTTGCAACCCTAAGAGCAGGAAGCCTCTGCGCTGAAAGAGTTCGTTACTTTTACGGGCGCAGCATGAGGATCAAGCGAAACGCGAACCTGACAGGGAGGCTTCCGATGACGCATCAACCTTATGACGACCGCCGTGAACCGAGCCGGCTCGCCGACATCATTGCACGTGACGAGGCGCATCCGAGCGTCGGGCGGCAGGTGATGAACGGGCTGAGCGGACTGCTGGTGCTGATGGTCACCGGCGTGGTCATTGTGTTGCTGGTGCTGTGGAAGTCGCCGTAGGGGCGTTTCAGTCGACACTCTCCCCCTTGAGGGGGAGGGTAAGTAAGCAAGCAAGCGAGTTAGCCTACTTGATCTTATATGCATCCTTTGCTGCCTGGTAGCTTAGGTGTTTGGCGACATCCCTTGCCGTGGATTTCGTGATCCGATTTTCGCCGACCCAGCGGCCGAGGAAACCGCAGACTTCGCGGCGCCAGACGTCGTGGCGAGCCGGGATGGAGAGCAGGGCGCGGGTGTCATCGTTGAAGCCGGCGAGATTGTAAAAGCCGGCGCTTTCGACGACTTGGTCGAGATAGCGGCGGATGCCCTGCGGGCTATCGTGGAACCACCAGGGCGGGCCCACCATCAGGCTGGGCCAATAGCCCGCCATGGGTGCCAGTTCACGGGCATAGGTGGTTTCGTCGAGCACGAACATGATGAGGCGCAGGTTGGGCTCGTTGCCGGCGCGGCCAAGCAGGGCGCGCAGGCCATTGACGTAGTCGGTGGTGCCGGGAATGTCGGCGCCAAGATCGGTGCCACGTTCGGCCATCAGCAGCGGATCAGTATTGCGGCGGGAGCCGGCATGCATTTGCATGACCATGCCGTCTTCGACCGACAGCAGCGCCATTTCGGTCATCATCTGAGCGCGAAACAGTTCGGCATCGGCGGCGTCATGCTTGCCGGACAACACCCTGTCGAGCAGGGACTGCCGTTCCGGCGCGGCCAGATCGGCGGTGTTGGCGTTGGGTACGCCATGGTCGGTGGCGACGGCGCCGAAGCGGCGGAAATATTCGCGGCGATTGCGATGGGCGTTGATCAGCCCGGACCAGGTGGAAATGTTCTCCCCGGTGATCTCGCCGAACTTTTCGAGGTTTTCGACGATGGCCAGCCGGCCTGGATCGGTCACGTCGTCGGGGCGATAGGTGGTGCGGACGCGACCGATGGTGCCATTGGCCTCCATCTTCTGGTGATGGACCAGCGGATCGAGGGCAAATTCAGTAGTGGCGATGACTTCCACCCTGGCGCGGTCGAGCAGCGCGTGGGGCAGCAGTCCGGGCGTCGCTAGGGCCGCGTCGATGGTGTCGTAGATGGCGTCTGCGGTTTCGGCCGAGAGCTCGTCTTTGATGCCGAAGGCCCAATCGAGGGAGTGATCGACCCAGGTCTTGGACGGGGTGCCGGCAAACAGATGATAGTTAGCGGCGAACAGACGCCAGGCGGCACGTGCCTCGGCTACCGGCTTGCCATCCTTGCGAGGGACGCCGAGGTCGTCATAGCCGAGGCCACGGCTGCGCAGCATGCGAAGCACGTAATGATCGGGCGTGAGAAACAGCGCCGCCGGATTGGTAAAGCGCTGGTTATCGGCAAACCAGGACGGATCGGTATGCCCATGCGGGCAGATCAGCGGCAGGTCGCGAACTTCGGGATAGAGCTCGCTCGCAACGGATTTGGCGGGCTCGGAAGCGGGGAACAGGCGGTCTGGGTGCAAGTGGGTCATGAAGCGGTTTTGCCATGATCCGAAGCGCAGATCAATCATCTTCCATACAAGATAGCAGCCTATGGCATTTTATGTAAATTAACCGCGACTGCAGGTTTGCATTCGTGGCTGAGGCAAGCGGGATTAGCTTGCCCTGACGGGTGAGAACCAGCGCAATGCGGCTGCCCAAAGGTCTGGCAATGGATGATTTTCGGCCGGCGACCAAGGGATAATCCGAATGGCAATTGTTGACACGGACGAGGATGGCACGATCGAAGCGGTTCGGCAAAATGCCCGGCTGACAGGCCATGTGCAGAATGCCCAGGTGATGCTTGTGGCCGCAGGAATAGCGGCCTTTAGCATTGTGGCGGTGGCGACAGCCATGCTTGCGACGATGCTTTAGACAGGGACGCCTTATAGCTCTAGGGTGCGCCGGGGAGAACACCGGCCGCCCATGCGAATCCTGCTCGTCGAAGACAATGAAGACCTGGGCGAGGCGATAGAAAAACGCCTGCGCAACGCTGGCCATTCGGTGGAATGGGTGCGCGACGGCAATGACGTTGTATCGGCTGCCGAAGGTGACGATTTCGATGCGGTGGCGCTCGACCTGATGCTGCCCAATCGCGATGGTATCGGGCTGATCGCGGAACTGCGCCGGCGCAAGTTCAATGCGCCTATTCTCGTCATCACCGCCCGTTCCGAAATCGACGACAAGGTAAGCCTGCTCGATCTTGGTGCGGATGATTATCTGGTCAAGCCGTTCGACCTGCGCGAGTTGGAAGCGCGGCTGCGGGCGCTGATCCGGCGGACGGGCGGGCAGACGTCTAGCTTGCTGGCAGTGGGCAATCTCGAAATGGATCTGGCCGGGCTCAATGCGAGCGTCGCAGGCAAGTCGCTGGAACTGGGGCGGCGAGAATTCCGGCTGCTGGAAATATTGGTGACCAATGTGGGCAAGGTGGTGCCAAAGGAGCGGCTGATGAACCAGCTGTTCAACTTCGACGAGGCGGTGTCGGTGAACGCACTAGAGCTTCACATCTCGCGGCTACGCAAGAAGCTTGAAGCGGCGAGCGTGGAAATCGGCACCGTGCGCGGGGTTGGCTATGTGGTGCGGGTGCCGCATGGGTAGGATCGATAGTGCCGCATACACCGCGCGGCACCTCCCCCTCGACGGGGGAGGCTGGGTGGGTGTGCGGAAGCTTCTATTGATATTGTGCGCAGCCGTCCCCCTCCTCAGCCCTCCCAGCAAGGGGGAGGGTGCTGATCGAGTTCTTGGCGGGTGCCGTGGCTAACTCGTTCTCCATCAAGCGGCGGATTCTGGCGCTGGCGCTGGCGTTGTTGCTGGCGGCGGCGGTGGTGCTGATCATCTTTATTCGCGACTATTCGGAGCGAGCGGCGGACCGGGCGTTTGACCGGCTTCTGGCGGCGTCGGCGCTGACCATTGCCGGCGCGGTGCAGGTGGAAGACGACACGGTGATCGTCGAGCTGCCTTTCGCTTCGTTCGGAATGTTTTCGGGGCGGGACCGGGTGTTCTATGCGGTGGAAAGTCCCGGCGGCGGGGCGGTGACGGGCTATGAGGACCTGTCGCGCGTGTTGCCGGAAATGACCTCGGCGGGACCGATCTTCCGGGATGCGACCTATCGCGGGGAGTTGGTGCGGGTGGCCAGCGTGGGGCGGCTGACCTCATCGGGAAGCGATACCGACTGGGTAACCATTCATGTGGCGGAGACCCAGAGTGAGCGCGAGGCACTGGCGTGGGAAATTCTTAGTAATGCCATCGTGCCGGTGGTGGCGCTGACGCTGCTGGCGATTGCGCTGGTGTGGTTCGGCATCGGGCGGACGTTTGCGCCACTGGTCCAGCTTGAGCAGGAATTGCGTGGACGGGCGCCCGATGACCTGTCGCCGCTGGATGTGCCGGTGCCTATGGAGGTGAGCCATCTGGTGTCGGCGTTGAACGGGTTCATGGCGCGGCTGGGCAGTGCGGTGGAGCGGATGACCGGCCTGGTTGCCGAGGCAGCACATGAGGTGCGCACGCCGCTAGCGTCGTTGCGGGCGCAGGCGGAAGTGGCGATGGACGAGCAGGACCCAGAGGCGCTGCGGCGGCGGGTGGGGCGCATTCATCAAGGCGCGGCGCAGGCGAGCCAATTGGTGACGCAATTGCTGATGGAAGCGACGATCTCGCACCGGCTGGAAAACCAGGAGACGGATACTTCGGCGCTTGGGGCGGTGGTGGAGGATGTGCGACAGCGGCTGGACCCGGACCAGGCCGGGCGGCTGATGGTGGAGCTGCCGGAGGCGGTGAGCGAGGCGCAAATTCGCGGTGATCGGGTGGCGCTGCGGGAGATGGTGCGGAACGTGGTGGATAATGCGCTGGTGTATTCGGAAGGGCCGGTGGAGATCGGCGGTGTGGTTACCGACGGCGTAGTGACCATGGCGGTAAGCGACCGGGGACCGGGTATTGTCGAGGCTGAAAAGCCGGTGGTGCTGGAGCGGTTCAAGCGTGGAGCGACCAGTAGCGCCAAGATCGGTTCGGGGCTCGGCCTGTCCATCGTCAAGCGTGTAGCCGAGGCGCATCGCGGGGCGCTGCGATTGAAGGATAGGGACGGCGGCGGGCTGGTGGTGGAGATCGATCTGCCGCTGCTGGGACGGACCAACAAGGTGGAACAGCTGCGGCGAGCGCTGGGTTCGCTGTCGGCGCTGGTGCTGTGCCTGTTGCTGGTCGGGTCGCAGGACACCCAGGCGGCGTCGACCAGCTATCCGGCGCCGAATGGCAGCAGCGATACGGTGCTGACTATTGTGGGGGTGACCGACACGCCGCTGTTTGCGCAGTTCATTGCAGGCTTCCAGACGGTGCGGCCGGATGTGACGGTGATCTACGAGGAGACGGATTCGCGGCCGCTGTATGACCGGTATCTCGCCGGCGACATGGTGCCGAGGCCCGACCTGCTGGTGAGTTCGGCATCGGATTTGCAGATCAAACTGGCCAATGACGGATATGCCATGGCGTATGACAGCCCGTTTCTCGGCGGCCTGCCAGAGTGGGCGCATTGGCGCAACGAGGTGTTTGGCTTCACCTTCGAGCCAGCGGTGATCATTTATAATCCGGATCGGATCTCAGCCGCAGAAGTGCCGCGCACGCATCTGACGCTGGCAGAAATGCTGGAGACGCAAACCGAGCGGTTTCGCGGTACGATTGCTACCTATGACATTGCGCTATCGGGCGTGGGCTATCTGCTGGCGTCGCAGGACCAGGTGATTTCATCGAACTTCTGGCGGCTGGCGGCGGCGTTCGGGCGGGTCAATGCGCAGTTCTCGGGGTCGAGCCCGGCCATTCTCAACGGCGTAGCCGACGGATCGCTGGCGCTTGGATATAATGTGCTGGGTTCCTATGCCTTTGCGCGCAAGGCGGCGGGGGCCAATATCGAAATCGTGGTGCCGGACGACTACGTGCTGGTGCTGACGCGCTCGATGCTGATCCCGCGCGATGCGCCCTACCCTGAGTTGGGCAAGGCGTTCGTCGATTTTGCGCTGTCGCCGCCGGGACAGGCGATTGCGGCGGGACCCACGGCGCTGGGGTCGGTGGTGAATGGGACCGTCGGGGAGTGGACCAGCGAGGCGATTGCGGCACGAGGCCGCGGCGTTTTGCAGCCAATAGGGCTGGGACCGGCATTGATGGTGTCGCTGGACCAGCAGCGGCGGAAGCGGTTTCTGGATAGCTGGGGCGAGATCGTTTCGCCAAAGCCTTGAGGAAAGTCCTTTTGGGGGTACTCCCACCTCGCCTTCCCTTGATGAAGAGGAGGAATTCTATCGAGTATTGGGCACCATCCCCCATTCACCGGTCAGGTTCCTTCCTCTTTTCAGGGAGACTGCGTGAGTATTCTTTCTTTGCTTTCGCACTACGCAGCCATGCGATTAATGCATGGATTCTACGTTCGTCGCATGATTGTCACCTATTTTCGCCATGGAGCGCACTTACCACCCGCTCAATTGCACCCACCGCATAGCTGTGGTGCCCTTTTACCCCTACCGGAACCGACGGTATGAGCCCATTTGTCTAGTCATGAAAGCGACCCGGCAATTCGGTTGGGTCTTTAGAGGAACTGGCCATGAGCACCCCCCGCAAATCTTTTTTTGCAACCCTGAACACCTTCGTTGAAGTCTTCGGCAGCGCTGCTGCCGTGTCCAACGCGGTCGAAGGCGGGCGCGCTCCAAAGGCCAAGCACCTCAAGGCCCTCGGTATCGATGCAGTCGCTTTCCGTTCGATCGGCCGGGTTTAACCCGACCCGGCGTCGCGCTTTCCTCCCTGTGGGCGTGGCGCCGATCAGCCGATTGACGTGAAAAAGCCCGGATGCCCTGAAAGGGGCGTCCGGGCTTTTTGCTTTTCCAGGATATCAGTCTTCGTCGCTCGCCATCTGGGACAGGACGGCGCCCTTGCCGCGAAGGCGGAAGTAGAGCGGGATCAGGACGGCGGCGGCGGCCACGATGTAAAGCGTGATGGCGATGGGCGTGTGGACCAGAACCATCGGATCGCCCTGGCTGATGGCCAGTGCCCGACGCAATTGCTGTTCGGCCAGCGGGCCCAGGATCAGGCCAATGACCACGGGGGCGATCGGGTAACCGAAGCGGCGGAGGCCATAGCCCAGGATGCCGAAAGCCAGCAAGATCAGCAGTTCGAACGAGAACGGGATGGGCCCCAGCCGGCCGGACATGGCGCCATTGGCGCCCAGAGTTCCCAGCGTGGCAAAGGTCAGGATGCCAGCATAGAGCCAGGGTCGAGGCACGGTCAGCAGCTTTACCCAGAGGCCGATCAGCGGCAGGTTGAGCACCAGCAGCATGAAATTGGCGACCAAGAGGCTAGCGATCAGCGACCAGACCAGCGGCGCATTGTTGGCGAACAACAGCGGCCCGGGCTGCAGGCCGAACTGCTGGAAGCCGGCCAGCATGATGGCGGCGGTGGCGGATGTGGGAAGACCCAGCGTCAGCAAGGGAACCAGCGTGCCGGCAGCGGAGGCATTGTTGGCGGCTTCGGGGCCGGCGACGCCCTCGATGGCGCCGTGACCGAATTCCTCAGGATGTTTCGCGAGGCGGCGCTCGGCTGCATAGGAAAAGAAAGTGCCGATTTCGGCGCCACCGGCGGGCATGGCGCCAATTGGGAAGCCGATCAGCGTGCCACGCAGCCAAGGGCCCCAGGAGCGTTTCCAGTCTTCCAGGGTCATCCACACCGACCCTTTGACGGCCAAGACCTCTTCCTTCATCTGGGTGCGGGACGAGGCGATCGACAGTGTTTCGCCGATGGCGAACAGCGCGACGGCCAGCGTGGTCACCTCGATGCCGTCGAGCAGATCGGGGATGCCGAAAACCAGACGCGCCTGGCCGGTTTGCAGGTCGATGCCGATGACGCCAAGGCCGAGGCCGATGAACAAGGCGGTGACGCCGCGCAGCGGGCTATCGCCGAACGCCGCCGAAACGGTGATGAAGGCAAGCACCATCAGCGCGAAATAGTCGGCTGGGCCGAAGGATAGCGCGACCTTGACGACCCAGGGGGCGAGAAATGCCAGAGCGATGGTGGCGATCAGGCCGGCGACGAAGGAGCCGATGGCGGCCGTGGCCAGTGCGGGACCGCCCCTACCCTTGCGGGCCATCTTATTGCCTTCCAGCGCGGTAACGATGGAGGCGCTTTCCCCCGGCGTATTGAGCAGGATGGAGGTGGTCGAGCCGCCATACATGCCGCCATAGTAGATGCCGGCGAACATGATCAGCGAGCCGGTGGGATCGAGCCGATAGGTGACGGGCAGCAATAGCGCCACGGTCAGCGCCGGTCCGATGCCGGGCAGCACGCCCACGGCGGTGCCAAGGGTGACGCCCAGCAGCGCATAGAGCAGGTTCTGCCACTGCAGCGCCGCAACCAGGCCATTGGCCAAAAGACCGAAGGTATCCATTACACGCGTCTTTCGATCAGGGAATGAGCCGCTCGAGGGGGCCCATGGGCAGGGCGAGCTGCAGGCCGCGCGAGAAGATGAACCAGATGACAAAGGCCAGCACGAAGCCGATGGGAATGGTCTGCCACAGCGGGCCACGACCGAAGGCCTTGGCCGTGAAGGCGAAGAGAATAGCCGTGCCGATGGAGAAACCCGCCCAGCCGAGCAGCAGCATCTGCGCTACCAGCCCCCCGATGATCCACAGCATTGGACCGTAATTGTCTTTTTCACGCGCCGGGAACTGGCCACGCCAGGCCGAGAGCGCAGTGCCGATCGACAACAGGACCAGGCCGCCGGCGATCACATAGGGGAATACCTGCGGGCCAACCTTAGCCTGGATCGGCGGCACCCGCATCATCGAGGTCTGCCAGATGATGACAGCGGCAATCACCGCCAGCACCAGCGCTATAAAAAGCGCCGCCCCATCGGGGCGACGCGAGAGATTGGGTTCGCCTAGGCTCATTGCACCAAGCCGATTTCTTTCAGAATGGCGGAGGTCGCCTCGGTATCGGCCGCGAGCTGCGCGTCGAAATCGGTGCCGCCGAGATACATGTCCTGCCAGCCCTTGGTTGCCAGCGTCTGCTTCCAGGTCGCCGAGCTCACCAGCTTTTCGATATCGGCGCCAATAGCAGTCTTCTGCTCGTCGGTGATGCCGGGTGCTGCCGCAACCATGCGCCAGTTCTCGACGACGAGATCAACACCCGCTTCGCCCAGGGTCGGAATCTCCGAACCTTCGAGGCGGGCCGAGCCGGTCGTTGCCAGAGCGCGCAGGTCGCCCGACTTGATCTGGGCATCGAATTCACCGAGGCCTGAAATGCCGACGGTCACCTGACCACCAAGCACGGCTGCAAGCGCTTCGCCGCCGCCGGAGAAAGCGATATAGTTGACGGTGGTTGGATCGACGCCGACGGTCTTGGCAAACAGGCCAGCCGCGATGTGATCGACGCCGCCAGCCGAACCGCCAGCCCAGGAAACCGAGCCGGGATCAGCCTTCAGCTTGGCAATCAGATCATCGACAGTCTTGAGTTCGGAAGCGGCCGGCACGACGATGACGTCAGATTCGCCGGTGAGACGGGCGATCGGGGTCACGTTGGCCAGCGAAACGGGCGAAGCATTGGTCAGCACGGCGCCGACCATCACATAGCCACCGACGATCAGCGCATTGGGATTGGCATTGAACTGGTTGACGAACTGGGCGAGGCCAATAGTGCCACCGGCGCCAGGAACGTTGGTAACCTGTACATTGCCCGAAATGCCTTCAGCCTGGAGGGCTTCCTGCATCGAGCGGGCAGTCTGGTCCCAACCGCCGCCGGGGGCAGCGGGGGCCATGATGGTGTAGTCGGCAGCAAAAGCGGGAACAGCAATAGCGCTCGAAATCAGCGCAGCCAAAAGCAGCTTGTTCATAAGTCCTCCCATGTCATATTCGGAACGTCTCTGCGTTCGTGACACGGACAATAGGCTTCGTCCCTGTCACCGTCCTGTCAGCAAGGCAGATGGGCCGCGTAATCGGGTTCGACTGAATAATGCCAGCCAGATTGCTCCTGCAGGCCGCCAATTGCAACGGGGCAGACAATCAGTCCATGCGACGGAGCTGGTCGCCATTGGCGTCGGGCGCGGGGTTGGGGGCAATGCGCTGGGAAAACATCGATAGCAGATGCGTGGTGTCGGCAAACGATCCCGGACGCGCGAACAGATAGCCCTGCCCCATGCTGCAACCGAGTTCAGAGAGGATGCTGGCTTGCGACGCCGATTCTATGCCTTCGGCCACCAGCTTGATGTCGAGCTTCCTGGCAATATCGATGATGGAGCCAACCACGACGTCGCTGGCGCGATCGGCGCCGAGGCGATCGATGAAGGACTTGTCGATTTTGATGACATCGACGGGGAAGCTCAGCAGATGGGTCAATGAGGCAAAGCCGGTGCCGAAGTCATCGAGCGCGACAAGTAGGCCGCGCTGGCGCAAGTCACTGACCGCCTTGGGCACCATCTGGTCGCTGCCGGCCATGTAGACCGACTCGTTGACCTCGAGGATGAGGTGCTTGAGCGGAACGTTGGTCCTTTCAAACGTCTCGACGATTCGCGATTCGAGATCGCCGCGCTGGAAATCGCCGGTAGTGACATTGATGCCGACATGCTGGAAGGGAATGCTCAGGTCGAGCCACTGTCGGATGTCCGCCGCGATCTGCGTCAGCATCTGGCCTGTCAACTGCCAGGCAATGCGCGGATCGGCCAGCGCGGCGTGGAATTCGCCGGCTGCGGCGATGCGGCCATCGGGCATGCGCATCCGCGCCAGGGCTTCGAGGCCGACGATCTCTGCAGTGTCGAGTCGGACGATGGGCTGGTAGTGCACCAGCATCCGCCTGTCGGCGAGGGCCTGATCGACATTACGCACCATCGTGGCGCGCTCCATCATTGCCGTGCGCATGCCGGGCGTGAAGCGGACATAGCCGCCGCGACGGATTTCCTTGGCATGATAGAGCGCAAAATCGGCGTTCTGGCTGAGAGAGGCTTCGTCGTCGCCATCAGGACCGAAAAGTGCGCCACCAATGGTGATGTGGGGGTCGATGGTCTGGTCGTCCATCTGGATTAGACCGCTCACCGCATTGAGCATGCGGTTCGCTGCGTCCCGCAGGGCGTGGTCGGAATGGCAATCGGACACCAGGATGGCAAACTCGTCGCCGCCGAGGCGGCAGGCGGTCAGCGAGGGGTGGCAGTTGGCCAATCGCTCGGCCACCGTGCGGATCAGCATGTCGCCAAAGGCGTGGCCGACGGTGTCGTTGACCAGCTTGAGATGATCAATATCGACCAACATCAGGCCAAAGGGCACCTGCAGGCGGATGGCGCGACCCAGCAATTCGTTGAAGCGACCGCGATTGGGCAGGCCGGTCAGCGCATCATAATAGGCCAGGCGATGACTACGCTCGCGGACGATCTCGTTGTCGATGGCGATGGAGCAGAGATGCACGCAGGTCTCGACGATGCTGCGCTCGAGATCATCGGGCCCACGGGCGGTGCGGTAGTAGAAGGCGAACGTCGCCACGACCTGATTGGCGCTGTTGCGGATGGGGCTGGACCAGCAGGCGCGGAGGCCAAGCGGTTCGGCCAGACTGCGGAAACCGTCCCATAGTGGGTCAGTGGCAATATCGGTGACCATGACCGCCTCGTTACGAAACGCCGCGGTGCCGCAGGAGCCAACCTTGTCGCCGATGGCCACGCCATCGATGGCGCTGGAAAAGGACAGCGGGAGAGATGGCGCTGCAAGCGGACGCAGGCGGCTCTCCGCATCGACCATCAAAATGGAGCAGATCGCGTCGGAAGCCAGCTCCTGCGCACGGCGGCACAGCAGATCGGCAACCGACACCAGCGGCTCGCCACGAGCGACCGCTTCCAAAACTTCCGTCTGCAGTCGCAGCAGCAGAGCGCTATCGGTGACCATCAATTCAACCTCAACCCGGATGCACTCTAACAAGAGCCAATGAAGCGGCGGTTCCGACGGTGACGGGAATTGCGCAGGCGAAGATCAGGAAGAATTAAGTAAGACCAACTGCTTCAGGGCACAGGTTTTAATGCGTGGCAGCCGCCGTAGGGAAAGGCCGTTGTCCCGCGCGACGCATTTTGCAGGCGACATATCGGGGCAGAAACCGTAAGCGGAAACTGGAGCGCCCAAGGGCAAGGAGACCGGCATGCTGCCATGGATTAAACTGGATCGCGCCGTGGTGCCCGGCGGCGGCGGCGAACTGCAGTTGATGCAGCGCGGCACGGAATTCTCGATCATGGCGGGCGGCAACGGGTTGATGAACAGCCGGCTGAGCGGCTCGGAAGAGGCGTTGGCGACGCTGTCGGCCGAACGCGTCGGCATGCGCAAGAGCCCCAAGGTACTGATCGGCGGGCTTGGCATGGGGTTTACCCTGCGAGCGGCGCTGGCGAGCTTTCCGGCCGACAGCCGGATCATCGTGGCTGAGCTGGTGCCCGAGATCATCGCCTGGGCGCGGGGGCCGCTGGCATTCCTGCATGGCACCAGCCTCGATGACCCGCGCGTGACACTTTATGAAGGCGATGTCGGCGCGGCGATCACCGACGGCAAGCCGTATGACGCGATCCTGCTCGATGTCGATAATGGCCCGGAAGGGCTGTCGCGGCCGAGCAATGACCGGCTCTACACTGCGTCTGGCATTTCGACGGCCAAGCTGGCGCTGGCTATGGGCGGACACCTGGCGGTGTGGTCCTCGGCTCGCGATGCGCCGTTCACCAAGCGGCTCAATCAATCGGGAATGCAGACCGAAGAAATTACCGTACGGGCCAATGGCAAGCGTGGCGGTGCGCGGCACACGATCTGGTTCGCGACGCGGCGGTAGAGCCGCTTAGCGCAGTTGGCCACTCGACAGGGTATGGCGTTGTGGCGCTATGCGCGCCAGCAGGGGCGCGTCGTGGCTGATGGCGAGAATGCCGAGGCCGACCGCGCAGCGGGTCAGCAGGAAGCGCCAGATTTCGGCCTGGGTGATGGGATCGAGCATGGCGGTGATCTCGTCGGCGATGAGGTAGCGGGTCTGGGGTGAGAGGGCCCGGAGTAGCGTGACCCGTTGCAGCTCGCCGCCCGAGATTTCGTGCGGGTAGCGGTCATACCAGGCGCGGGAGACGCCGAGGGCTTTGCGGGTGGCTTCGTCGGGCTGCCAGTCTTCTTCGACGATGCGGCCGATGCGCCAGCGGGGGTCCACCGCAAAAATAGATGATTGGTGGAGATATTGGACGGAGGACCGGCCGCTGGTGGTGGTGGCGCCGTCGATGGCTACGACGCCCCTGCCCGGCTGGAGATAGCCGGCCATGATGCGGCCGAGCGTGGATTTTCCGCTGCCGGAGCGCCCGGCAAGGCCGATGATCTGGCTCGGCGCCAGTGAGAGGGAGACACCGGACAGAACTGGCGCTTGCTGGCGATAGGCAAAGTGGATGTCGCGGGCTTCAAGCATGGGCGGGATCCGCGCTGAAGTGGTTTTCCGGCATGGAGTGCCAGAGGGCGCGGGCGTAAGCGGACTGCAGGGCAGCGCCGTTTCCGGAGAAGGCTGATGCCGGCTCAACATCGACTAGCTTGCCGTGCTGCAGGATGGCGACGCGATTGGCGAAGGGCAGAGCCTGGGCGAGATCGTGGGTGATCAGGAGGACGCCGTTGCCTGCATCGGCAAGCTGGCGGAGGTGCGTGAGGACCGCGATTGCATTGCTGGGATCGAGGCCGCTGGTTGGCTCGTCGGCTACGATCAGGTCGGGCTGGCCGATAGTGGCGATGGCCAGCATCAGGCGACGGGCCATGCCGCCGGACAGCTGGTGGGGAAAGGCGTGGGCGGTGGAGGCATCAAGGCCGAAGCGGGCTAGTGTTTGGTTCAGCGCAGCCTTGCCGACCTTGCGACCGCTGCGCCGCGCGGCCCAGGCGAGTTGCTTGGCACAGCGGGTCAGGGGATCGAGGTGGCTGGCGGATTGTGGGACAAGGCCGATGCGGCGGCCGCGATGGGCCGGCCAGTTGCTGCGCTCGAGTTTTACTCCATCGAGCAGGAGTTGGCCCGCAGTGATGGCGTTGGGTGGCAGAATGTCGAAGAGGGCATGGGCCAGCAGGCTCTTTCCGGCGCCGGATGCGCCAACAATTGCTAGAACCTCGCCGCGGTCGAGACCAAAGCTCAGGCCTTGCAGCGCCAGTACAATGCGCTGGTGCAGCAGGCCATCATAGCGCCGGAAACCAACCGAGAAGTCTTGCACCGAAAGCAGCATCATACCTGCTCCTGTCGCGGGTCGGCCAGTAGGCGAAGACCATTGCCGATGGCGTCGAAGCACAGCACGAGTGTCAACAGGCAGAGGCCGGGGAACAGGCCCAGCCACCATTTTCCGGCCACCAGGTAGCGCATGGAATCCGACAGCAGCACGCCGATGGCGGGCTTTGAGGGTTCGAGGCCAAAGCCGATGAAAGTGAGGCCTGCCTCATGCAGGATGGCGTGGGGAAACAGCAGGACGAGGCCGACCAGCAGTTGTGGCCAGAGATGGGGCAGGAAGTGATGGCGGCCGATATAAGCCCATGACTTGCCCATGCGGCGCGAGGCGATGATGAAATCGGCATGGCGGAGCTGGAGGGTCTCGGCGCGCAGGATGCGCGTCAGGCGCGGCCAGTGGGTGACGGCGACTGCAATGATGACCGCTGTGGTGCCGCCGCCCAGGGCGAAGGAAATCAGGATCAGCAGGACCAGATGCGGCAGGCCCATGGCGGCATCGACCAGGAACGCTACTAGCGCGTCAGCCCAGCGGCCGCAGGTGATGGCGAAGATGGCGAGCAGCGTGGCGATGACCACGGATATCGAGGCGGCGACGAGCCCGACCCAGAGACTGACATTAAGGCCGTGAATGGTGCGGGCCATCATGTCGTGGCCGAGCTGGTCGGTGCCGAACCAATGCGCGAGGGATGGCGGCGCGAGGCGCGTGGTGAAGTCAGCGTCAATACCGAAGCCGCCGAGCAGGATGGAGGCCAGAACCACGCCGGCAATAATCAGCGCGCCGACCAACGCTGAGAGTATGGTCAGCGTTCTATTGTTGGGCCAGCGGTTGCGCGATGCTGCCGCCGGAATATCGATGGCCTGGCTCATCGGGCCGGCTCCCCGTGCATGCGCGGATCGACAACGCGGTAGAGCAGATCGGCGATGGAATTGCCGATGAAGACGAAGACGGTGAGGAACAGCGCCAGCGCCAGCAGCAGCGGTACGTCGCCGCGCGTGCCGGCCTCGACCGTGGCGCTGCCTAGGCCGGGATAGGCGAAGACCTGTTCGGCCAGAACCGAGCCGCCGAACAGCTCGCCGAGCGAGGCGAAAAGGACGGTGATGGCCGGCAGTGCCGCATTGCGGGCGCCGTGAAGGAGCGCGATTTCCAGCTGGGACGCGCCCTGCGCCCTGGCGTAGAGCGCGTAGTCGGACTGCATGATTTCGACCAGCTTGGCGCGGGTGTGCAAGGCGATCTGGGCGACGCCGAGCACGGTGAGGGCGATCAGCGGCAGGATCATGTGGTGAAGGAACTGCAGCGTCGTCACGTTGCCCGGCAGCATGCCGATTGGGGCGGCGCAGCAGACAGGGGTCCAGCGCAGGCTGACCGAGAACACCATCAGCAGCAGGATGGCGATCCAGAATGTGGGCGCGGAGGCCAGCACGTAGGAATAGAGCCGCACCGAGCGATCAAGCCAGGTGCCGGGAAAGGCACCTGCCACCACACCGAGGGCAAAGCCGAATATGCCGGAGAGCAACCAGGCCAGTCCCATCAGCGGCAGGGAGGTCTTGAAGCGCGCGGCCAGCACATCGGCGACGGGCGCGTTGTAGGTCATGGAATACCCGAGGTCGCCGCCGAGGAGGTTGCCCAACCATTTGCCGAACTGAACCTGTGGCGGCAGGTCGAGACCCCATTTTTCGGCGATCAGTTCGCGTTGTTCTGGACCGACCCGGGCGATATCGGCGCCAAGATAGGCATTGACCGGATCGACCGGCGATAGTTTCGCCAGCGCGAAAGCGACCACGGCTACCGCGACCAGCACCAGGGCCAGCCGCACTACGCTCACTGCGATCAATGTGGTCCAGTTGGTCATGGCGTGGCTATTCGCAGGTCCATTTCCAGTTCTGGATCAAGGCGGTGATCGGCCAGCCGTGACCGTGTGGCTCGGTTTGGGTGGGGCCGATATCGAGGCACCGATTGACGTAGTAGATGTGATCGAGATTGACCAACCAGGCCCAGCCCGCATCGCCCTCGGGGCCGAAACCCGTAGTGCCGTCCCACTCAGCAAGTTGCCAATCAGGATAGGAGGCTTCGAGGCTTTCGGCAGCTTGTGCGGCGGCGAAATGGGCATCGACGGCAGCGTTGGAAAAGTAACCGGCGTTGTAATAGTCGACGCCGCCCAGCGCGGTGTCATAGAGGCTGTAGACTTCGAGCGGAGTGTGGCTGCCCCAGCCGAACATCACGGGCTCGGAATGCATGACGCGGTCGATGTCGTCCCAGCTCTTGCCCGCAGCCGTGGCTTGGATGCCTAGTGGTTTGAGCAGTTCGGCTAGCGTCGCTGCGAGGGCCTGGCGGGTGGAGTCCGAGGCCGGATAGTTGATGGGGAAGGCCGCGCGAATGCCGTTTTTGATGCGGATGCCATCGGAGCCGGTGACCCAGCCCGCGGCAGGCACGGCCACCATGTCGACCTGTCCCGCCTGGGCGGCGGCGAGGCTGGTATCCTCGTCAGTGAAAAGGAAGGTGATTTTTTCGAAGGCGGCTTTAGCTCCGTAATAGTTCGGGTTTACCTCGACGATCAGTTGTTCACCCTGGGTCCAGGCGACCAGCTTGTATGGTCCCGAGCCTATGGGGTTGCGGGCATAGCCTTCGCCGTAACTAGCAGCCGGGACGATGCCCAGCGCGAAGAAATTCTCGGTGAAGGTGATCCAGGGTTGCTTGAGTTTGATCTGGATCGTGGCGTTATCTACGGCAGTGGCGCTGTCCAGCACCGTCAGGTCGAGCGCACCGCCTGCCTTGGCGCCTTCAGTGAAGGTGAAGGCCACGTCGGCAGCAGTGAGCGCCGTGCCATCCGAGAATTTGGCATCGGTGCGCAGCTTGATCGTCCAGATCAGGCGATCGTCGGACAGAGTCCATGCTGTCGCAAGATCGGGCTGGGCAACGAAGTCGGCATCGCGGGTCAACAGGGTCGACTGAAATAGCGGATGGCCATAACGGCCCCAGCCTAGAAGGGGGTCATAGCCGGTGTCTGGCTCGCCGCCGATAGCCAGCACCAGATCGGGTTTCGGGGCGGCGAAAGCCGTAACGCTCGTGAGCATGGCGGCCAAAATGGCGACAACGGCAGCACGGCGAATTGCCTTGCTCATGAATCCAGCCCCATGTCACGATTGCACCATCGCGTTTAGGTCAGGGCTCCTGACCCAAGATAAGACTAGGCATCGGAAAGTATGATGTCCAGCCCGAAACATCATACTGGAGCTGTGCATGCAGCGTGTAACCGTAACGCTTGACGATGACCTGATGGACGAACTGGATGCGCTGATCGCCATTCGCGGCTACCAGAACCGTTCCGAAGCCATCCGCGACCTGGCGCGTGCCGGCCTCAAGCAGGCGGCGCAGGAGACTGGATCGGACCAGAATTGCGTCGGGGTGCTGAGCTATGTCTATAACCACGCGGCGCGCGACCTGGCCAAGCGGCTGACTTCGACATTCCATACGCACCACGACCTGACCATTGCCAGCCTGCATGTGCATCTCGACGCCGAAAGTTGTCTCGAAGTGGGCATTCTCAAGGGGCCGATGGGCGTGGTGCAGCATTTCGCCGACCATGTGATTTCAGAGCGGTGCGTTCGCCACGGTAGCCTGCATCTGGTGCCAACCACGGAGTTGGCGCCCGCAAACTCCGCTTTTCCCCATAGCCACGAGCACTAGGCCAGGGCGGCAACAAAAACCCGACTTCCAAGGAAGCCGGGTTAGATTAGCTGCAGGCTTGGGTGACTTGGCACCCTGCGTTCAAAGCGGATTAGCGACGACGGGCAACGAGGCCCCAAACGAACAGTACGATGACTGCACCGACAACGGCGCCAATCAGCCCGGCGCCTTCGCCAGGTGCGTACCAGCCGAGTGCCTGGCCAAGATAAGAGGCAACAAAAGCGCCAACAATGCCCAGGATGGTGGTCAGGATGAAGCCAGATGGCTCATTACCGCCAGGCATGATGAATTTGGCGATGATGCCAGCGATGAAACCGATTATGATTGTCCAGATAATGCCCATGACGCTCTCCATGATGTAAGTGCCGGATCAACGTTGCAGAAACCCGCCGGGTTCCCCGGGTTCCATCCAACCTATTTAACCACCCAGCAGTGCTTTTGTCTGCATATGGCATTGGTGGGATCGATAGTGCCATCCGTAGATTATCGCGGCAGTGTCGCAATCGATCACCAAGGAGCGACGCATATGACCCGCGGTATTTCAGTCCTCGTCGTCGAAGACGAAGCCCTAATCATGCTGGACATCGCTGACCAGCTAGAGGCCGAGGGCTTTACGATATACCAAGCCCACAATGCCGACGTCGCCATCGAGCTGTTAGCGGCTCACCCCGACATCCGTTTGCTATATACGGACATAGACATGCCGGGCTCGATGGACGGACTTAAGCTCGCGGCAGCGGTTCGCCACCGCTGGCCACCGGTAAAGATCATCGTGACCTCAGGTCACCGGGCCGTGGAGACTACCGACATGCCGAACGGCAGCGTATTTTTCAGCAAGCCGTACAACCACCATGCCGTGACTGCCTCAATGCGCGAGCTGCTGGAAATCTGACTGGCGGGTGACAAGGGCAAGACAATTTTAACCAGGTGAAATAGGGACGCAAAGCAGGTAGCATCAGGATCGATCTATTGGCATACAAGGGGTACAGCGCGCTTTGTCAGGGGGACAGTGCAAGTTGCCGCGCCTATCAGGATGACCCATGCCCCTCCCCGACGCCTCCCACCCACTTTGGGAACCCAACCACCTTCGCCGGGCCTTACATGCCGCCGGAGTCTCACTTTGGTCCTGGAACGTCGAAAGCGACGCTTTTTCCATGGACCAGCATGGCTTTGCTCTGTGGGGCATCGAGCCCACCCCAACCGTAAACTTTGAAGATTTGTCGGCGAAGATCCATCCCGCAGACAGAGATCGTGTTCGAGAAGCCTTCAATGCGACGCGCGCGCTCGTCGGCGCCTATGAGATCGACTTCCGCATCCTGCTCGGTGACGAGGTTCGATGGGTCTCGGCCCGGGGTGTTGGCAGTGATGAGGGATTATATAATGGCCGGATGGCCGGGGTATTTCTTGATGTAACCGGACGCAAACAGGCTGAAGAAGGCCATGAACTCCTGGCTGGCGAAATGAGCCACCGGGTCAAAAATTTACTGGCGATTGCAGCTGGGCTGACCAACCTTACGTCCCGCTCCACCACGACAGCAAAGGAAATGGCCGAGGAATTGACGGCGCGTCTGGCGGCACTGGGCCGAGCTCATGACGTGGTGCGCCCCTTGCCTGGTCACCAGGGACGCGCTGCATTGCTCGGAGACCTGATCAGTGTCCTGTTGGCCCCTTACGACGACACCGCAGCATTCAGCGGGCGCATTCGCGTCGCTGTACCGAGAATGGGGGTCGGCGAACAGGCCGCAACCACCCTCGCGTTAGTGGTCCATGAACTGGCGACCAATTCGCTGAAATATGGTGCGTTGTCTGCCGAAAAAGGCACTTTGGATATATCGGGCGTCGCTGACGAAGATTTGGTCTGCATAACCTGGACTGAACGCGGCGGCCCCGCTGTCGATGTTCAGGGCCAGGGGGAAGGCTACGGCAGCAAGCTACTGAACCGTGGCGTATCCGGGCAGTTGGGTGGTTCGATATCAACGGAATGGTTTGAAGAAGGAATTGTGGTTTCCCTGAAAATAGACCCGGCCCGCCTGTCAGCCTGATACCGATTTACTTCAAGTTATGCCGACAGGCGAAGAACGGCCGTGTTCACTTCATCTTCCGCTAGCGGCTTTCCGATGCTGGAGCGGGTGCCGATGAAACCGGGCGTGCCCAAGTTCATCGATGTGGTGATGATGACGGGTACGTCCTGCTTCTCGCATTCCTCCAGCACCGCTTCGCAGGTTTCCGAACCAAGGTGAGTATCGACGAAGGCGAAATCGGGGCGTTCACGCCAGAGGATTTCGAGCGCACTGGAGCAGTCTGGTGCCGGTCCAAGAACCTTGTGGCCGTTACGCTCAAGAATGCGCTTGAGCTCGACACCGTGGTCGGCTTCGTCCTCGACGATGAGTATTTTTGAGCCGGTCATGCCCAAGACCCCCGAATTCGGTCGATGATCTGCGAGAGCATAAGCTGCCCCGCGTCGGTGAGGCGCAGCCGGTCTTCGTGCTGGGTTGCGAGGTCTGCGCCAACCAATTCAGCGACGGCGGCTGGATCGGCCTTGTGACCGCTTTTGTCATTTGAGACAAGACTGGAAACGAGGTCGCCACTCTCAAGCTGGTGGTACGCAGCAAAGGCGAACACCGCCAATGCCTTGTCACTGAGATCATTGGGTGTCGTCATGGTTCAGCACTCCTCTCTCAAGGCAACGGTATCGATCGGCAGTCGTTCCCTAAACTGAAACGGGAGAGACTCGAAATGAACACCGCAAATCTTCAGCTTGAAGGCTTGGTTATGGTCATGGCTGGCATTAACCAGGCGCTAGTCGCCAAGGGGCTGTTTTCAACGGCGGAGCTAGACCGGGTGCTGGCTGTTTCGGAACAGACCGCAATGGGTGACGACAGGGTGGCGGAGGATTTGTCACCGTCTAACCGCGACGCGATCGTATTCCCGATTCGCTTGTTGAGGCTGGCCAATAACATGGCAGATGGCGCGGGCGTGCCATCGTTTAGCGAGCTTGCGCGCATGGTCGGCCAAAGTAAGGGTCCGCATAACGATCAACTGTAGGCGGCTATCTGGATCGTTTTGATCCGCGCGCGGCCCCGCCACTGGCATTACGGTCAGGAGAATGGCCCCGACCATCCCGCCGATGGCTAGCAAACCGACCGGCGTGATTTCGGCGTCAACCTGGAAACGCGCGCTTCGCCAGGTCAAGCGGATGGAAGCGCGGACCGGGCGATTGGCGTGCTGCAGCTTTGCGGGCAATCCGTCATTGCGCGTATCGTCCAGCGCGTCGCCTTCAGAGCTCATGTTTTGGTACCCGAGCCGCCGTTAGTGCGGGTGTGATGCTATCCGGGTCGTTTGGCAGGGGCACATACCCCTGTCCCATCAGCCAGTCCCGGACGACAACGTTGATCGCATCTTCGTGGGTCATCTTGCCACGCGGCGGCTCGTTTCGATCATCGATGAACTGCTCAAGGCCATCGAGAAGCTCATCGTCGATGTGAACGGTCATCATTGTGGACCCGATCCCCTGTTTTTTGGGCGCGGCGGCGCCGTGAAGTTATGGGTGTAGGAGTTTGGCCCGATGTCAGGTCCTTTGCGGGGCTTTACTCCGCCAGGACGCGGGATCTTGTCATAGTCCTCTTCGGCCGAGGGGTGGGGGTCGGCAACGTCATTGCGGACACCGCGCTGCTCACCTGTCGGCAGACCATCGTGGCTCTCGCGGCTCATTTCGAAGTCAGCTTCTTTTCAACGGCACTGCGGCTGCTGCCGGCGGACTTCAGTGCGTCTTTCACGTCGGATTTGGTCGCACCAGTTTTGCCAGCCTCGTATTTGACTTCGTGGTCCTGTCCACCGGCCACTTTCGAGCGATCCTGCTTGGTGTTCGACATGGGTTTTCCCTCTGGTTGTCGTTAAGCCCAACGCTGAGCGGGCGCGAAGGTTCACCGTCGGCTTCGGTCAGGCGGAACGCTTTAGCGCACCGAACATTCAGCAGGGGTCTGGCCTGGGAGGATGGTTATGGGTGCGATCAAGCGCTTCTCTCGCGGCAATGAGCTGATCCTTGCTTTGGTGGCCGTGTTTCAGCCCACTCCCAGCAGGATCGAATATCGGGGCCAAGCGCGGCTGTGGTTCGAACCCTTCCAAAATTGGCAGTCCGAGTTCGTATCGACAGCGGTCATCGAAGTGCTGTCCATCGTTCGACACCAGGGCTCGCCTGAATCCGCGCCGGTGGCGGCTCCCCACTCAGACACTGGTCACTAACCCGAGTTTTCCTATGTTGCGTCATACCTCCCAAATGATTTCGCGTAGCCATAAAATGCGCTTTGGAGCGGAGCCCCGTGACGGCGGCACCCGCTTCAAGATATGGGCCCCAAAGTGCAAGTCGATGCGACTCAAGATCAAGGGACGTCGAACGCTGCTGGAACTCGAAGCCCAGGACGACGGGTGGCACCGCCTTGATGTCGATGGCGTCGAGCCCGGCGCGCTCTACAAATATGTGCTTCCGGATGACTCCGAAATGCCCGACCCAGCGTCGCGTCATCAGCCCGATGACATCCATAGCTATAGCGAAGTTATCCAGCCCCGGGACTACGTCTGGACAGACGCACAATGGGAAGGGCGGCCTTGGGAAGAGGCCATCATTTATGAACTCCACATTGGCACTTTTACCGAGGAAGGAACTTTCCTGGCGGCGATCGACAAACTCGACCACTTGGCGACGCTGGGCATAACAGCGATCCAGATCATGCCGCTGGCCGAGTTCCACGGGAGGTTCAACTGGGGCTATGACGGCGCCATGTGGTTCGCACCAGATTCGACCTATGGCCGCCCGGAAGACCTCAAGGCCTTCATCGATGCGGCTCATGGCCAGTCGATCATGGTGTTCCTCGACGTGGTCTACAATCACTTCGGACCGCATGGAAACTATCTGCCGGCGATTGCTCCAATCTTCACCAAAAAGCACAAAAGCCCCTGGGGCGAGGCCATCAACTACGATGGGGCGGATGCTGCTGTGGTGCGGGAGTTCACCATCGAAAGCGCCCTCTACTGGATCATAGAGTTCAATTTCGACGGCCTTCGCTTTGATGCGGTTCAAGCTATTGCGGACGACAGCCCGACCCATATCCTTGAGCAGCTTGCATCAAGAATTCGCGCAGCGCGCTCGCACCGCCACACCCACCTGATTTTGGAGAACGCAGCGAACCAGGAGACCTGGCTTCGGCGGAACAGCGACTTGGAGCCAGTTCATTACACGGCTCAATGGAATGACGACGTTCATCACCTGCTGCATGCGGCCGCAACGGGCGAGAATACGGGATACTATGCTGATTTCGATAACTTGGAAGAACGCTGCGACAAGCTGGGCCGTGCGCTCGCGGAAGGGTTTGCCTATCAGGGGGAGCTAAAACCGCATGAAGGGATGAAGCGCGGTCACGCCAGTGCCGGGCTGCCCTCGACTTCGTTCGTGGTTTACATGCAGGACCACGACCAGATCGGCAATCGCATCAAAGGCGACCGCATCACCGAACTGGCCAATGAGGATGCTATCAAGGCGCTGAGTGCGGTCTATCTGCTTTCACCGCAGATACCGATGCTGTTCATGGGTGAGGAGTGGGCGAGTGCAGCGCCGTTTCCCTTTTTCTCGGATCTCCCAGTAAAGCTTCGAGACGTCGTTCGCAAAGGACGTCAGGAGGACCTGAAGGGCACTCCGGAGTACGAGGATCCTGGGAAGCCGAACGTCGAAGAGGCAGTCGATCCGACAAGCCCCAAGACCTTCGCATCTGCCAAGCTGGACTGGCAAAATCTTGCGAGCGAACACCATGCGTCATGGCTCGCCCACTATCGCGCGTTGATCGATATTCGAAAGATGGAAGTCATACCCCGCCTTGTTGGGCAAGAGGGCTTCGCATCTCGGTATGAAATCCTTGGGCCGAATGCCGTCTTGGTCAGCTGGAACATGGGCGATGGCTCGGTTCTCCGGCTTTACGCCAATCTCGACAATGATGCCAAAGGTGACATCCCCGCTGTGCTGGGACGCCCCGTTCATCTGGAAGGGTTTGCCGATCAGGGCCGGCTGGGACCGTGGAGCGTTTTATGGACGGTTGAAGTGTGATGGGTGCCGCCCACAAGATCCAGGATGCCGCTGAATAGGCAGAATTCGCGGGGAACAGAGTGGCGCTTTGATCATTCAGCCCGCCTAGGCTTGGACCTACCTATCGTTGTCGTCATGCCGTTTTTAATCGGCGCCCTGCAGGGGGCCAGCGGTCTGGAGTGGACGGTAGGGGTGGCTTCGTATCTGGCAATGCTTGTGGTGGTGTCAGGCTTGGCGGCGCTCTACCGTTGGGGACCAGGTCGCCGGAACGCCAAGTGGCGCTGGATAACGCCGGGAACGGTGCTGTCGGTTGTGGCACTAGGCATCACATCGATCCTTTTCTCCTGGTATGTGTCCAATTTCAGCGATGACAATGCCACCTATGGATCCCTCGGCGCCGTAATCGGCCTGATGTCATGGCTCTGGATCTCGGTAACCCTGGTTGTTATCGGCGCCGAACTCAACTCCGAAATCGAGCATCAGACGGCTCGCGATTCAACCACGGGGCCAGACAAGCCGCGCGGCGCGCGTGGCGCCAAAATGGCCGACACCGTCGGCAGGGCCTGGCCGTTGGACCGTGAAAAAGTTGAAGCTGAACCCGCTAACCCGCTACGCAAGAAACGGCTCTCTCTCGGTGCGCTGGCATTTGCACTGCCTGCTGCAGCCGCTCTTCGTTACGCGGCGCGAAGACGTCGCTAACCGCCCCGTACCTTCTGAAACGGAGCGATTGGCAGTTCGCAATCATCGACGCCTCGATGTCTGGGGCGCGCATCGCGGCCATTAAGCCGCAACTGGCCCTCGTCGATAAGATTATCAGAGTTCAATTCTCAATCGGACTGGGTGCGTGTGCAACTGGCGCGGGCCAGGCTCGTTTCTGCGGTGCAACAACACGGAATACCTATGTCCAGCATCATTAGCTCCTCACCTTCGATCCTCCCCGGCGACTACACTGTTTTGGGCGCCAACTGGGATGGCGAAGGCACCAACTTCGCGCTGTTCTCCGCCTATGCCAGCCGGGTTGAGCTGTGCCTGTTCGATGAAGCCAGCGGCGCCGAAGTCGAACGGATCACCCTGCCCGAATATACCAACGAGATCTGGCACGGATATCTGCCCGACGTCGGACCAGGGACATTGTACGGCTATCGTGTGCATGGCCCGTTCGAGCCAAGCCAGGGCCATCGCTTCAATCCCAACAAGCTGTTGCTAGACCCCTATGCGCGCGAATTGGTGGGCGATGTGCAATGGTCTCCCGCCCATTTCGGCTATAACGCCGATGCGGAGGAAAAGGACCTTTCGTTCAACGAGCAGGACAGCGCCTCAGTCACGCCCAAGGCGCGGGTGGTCGATCCGCGCGCCTATGACTGGTCGGGCGACAGCAAGCCCAATCTCGACTGGGCCAAGACGATTTTTTACGAAACCCACGTCAAGGGCTTTACCCAGTTGCACCCCGCCGTGCCGCAAGAATTGCGCGGCACTTTCGAGGGTTTGGCGCAGCGTGAGGTGATCGACTACATCAAGTCGACTGGCGTCACCTCGGTGGAGCTGTTGCCGATCCACGCTTTTCCCGATGATGACTTTCTGCTGCAGAAAGGCCTGCGGAACTATTGGGGCTACAACACGCTGGGCTTCTTTGCGCCGGCCAGCCGCTATTATGGGCCCAACGGCATGAACGGGTTGCGCAACACGGTGCGCGCCTTCCACGATGCCGGGCTCGAGGTGATCATGGACGTGGTCTACAACCACACCGCCGAAGGTAACGAAATGGGCCCGACGCTGTCCTGGAAGGGCATCGACAACTTCTCCTACTACCGCACCATGCCCGGCGATGCGCGCTACTACATCAACGACACCGGCACCGGCAACACGGTCAATACCAGCCATCCGCGCGTCATGCAGATGATCACCGACAGCCTGCGCTATTGGTCGGAAGACATGCATATCGACGGCTTCCGCTTCGATCTCGGCACTATTCTCGGTCGCGAGCCGGAAGGCTTCGACCAGCGCGGTGGATTCTTCGATGCGGTTGGGCAGGATCCTGTTCTGGCCAAGGTCAAGCTGGTGGGCGAACCGTGGGACATCGGCCCCGGCGGCTATCAGGTCGGCGGCTTTCCGCCCGGCTGGGCCGAGTGGAACGACAAGTATCGCGACACTGTCCGCGACTACTGGAAGAACACCGATCACACCTCAGGCGACTTCGCCGCGCGCTTCACCGGCTCGGGCGATGTCTATGACAAGCGCGGCCGCCGACCCTGGGCGGGGGTCAACTTCCTCACCGCGCATGACGGCTTCACCCTGCATGACGTGGTGTCGTACAGCGAGAAGCACAATGACGCGAACGGCGAGGACAACAACGACGGGCACAACGATAACCGCAGCTTCAATTACGGCGCCGAAGGCGAGACCGACGATGAAAACATCGTGGCCACCCGCGAACGCCAGAAGCGCAATTTCCTCGCCACACTTTTCCTGTCACACGGCACGCCGATGCTGCTGGCCGGCGACGAATTTAGCCGCACTCAGGGCGGCAACAACAATGGCTATGCCCAGGACAGCGAGATCAGCTGGATCAATTGGGACTTCAACGACAATGCCAAGGCGCTGACCGAGTTCGTCCGCAAGCTGGTGGCCATCCGCAATGCCCAGCCGCTGATCCACCGCGACAACTGGCGCGATATGATGAGCGTCACCTGGTACAATCCGGGCGGCGGCGAGCAGCAGGCCGCCCACTGGCTCGATGCCGGCGCAACGACGCTGGGTATCCGCCTGTCGCGCGATGACCTCAAAGGCCAGGACGGCATCTGGTGGGAGCTGGTCGTGCTGTTCAACCCACACGACGGCGAGGTGGATTTCGTCGTCCCTGCGCGCGCCGATGATGAATCGTGGACCGTGGAGATCGACACAGCGTCCCCGGAGCATTCCGAGCGCTCGGTGAAGGGCGGCGAGGCTATCAAAATGGCGCCGCGGTCACTGTTGCTGATGCGGTAACGGGACGCCGGCCGCTCGTGTCCCTAGCGGTCGGCAATACCTTCGCGAACGACGGCTGTTGCTGCCGTACAGCGTTCAGCCGCAGTCTCCTGCGCGGTGCGCAACGCAGATTGCCTGTGACATAGGATGATTGAAACACACCGAATCCATATATGGCGCGGGGGGCGGTGTCCCGTCATCCACATAGTGCAAATAGTTGAATTCCGGCGACGCTAGCGAAGCCTCGCCTACGCCGGTTTGGGCAAAGGGTACATCGCGGTGCAGATAGACATAGCCTGCCGTATACCAGATTAACTCGGACGTGATCACGCCGCAAAGATCATCCTGCTGAGCCAAATAGCGCATCGCAGCGATCTCATTGTCTTCCTGCTGCTGGAACAGAATTTGAAATCTGGCCTGGTTCGGTATCGCGATGACGGCGCAGACCAGAACTGGAAATAGTGTCCCGATCCATGCCAGCCCACGCGGCTGGATATCCGTCGCGATGCTGCGAGCGAGATAGGCAACGGCCCAGGCCATCGCTATGGTCATCAGCAACGTGGCTGGAAAGTAAAAGCGGTATTCTTTGTGCCCGATAAAAGAAAAGGCCAACACCACCAGTATCGCCGGCAAGGTTAGCCGCCAGTGCTGCCTTATCGTCACCAGCACGATGCCGGCCCCGACGCCACCGGCCACCGCTCCCCAATTAAACACCATGGACTCGAGATAGGTGTACCAGGGACTGGTGCCGAAGGTCGCTGCCACGCCATCGAAGATATTGCGCCACAGGTTCAACCACACATGCTGAAACGGCCATAGACCGGTCGCCATGTCGAACACCGCAACCACCAGCAGCCAGAGGCCGACAAAGATCAGGCTGAGTTTTTTGTCGCGTGCGCTCATCAAAACCCAGGCAGAAATCGCGATCACCGCCAGCGCCGGCGCCAGGTGAAACCGCAGGCTGAATGTCAGCACCAGCAGCCCCGTCCAGACCACCAAAGAACGCCACGACCAGCGAATTGCAAAAGGCAAGATGGCGCACAACCCCAGAAATGGCGCCGAAATGCTGTCCGAGAGCGTATTACTTGAGAGGGCGATGTTCTCGTACCAGAACATCGGAATGGCACAACTTAGCGCGGCGATGAGCCCCCCGAAGCGCCTGCTTAGAACCACGAACAGATACGGGAAGGGCAGAACCGAAATTGCCGCCACCATAATGTGGATCGCAGGCATATAGACATCTGGTCCGCCCCCAAACCATGACGCCACCCGCATCGGCAGCGACAGGAAAAGCGGCAGGCCCCACCATCTGATACCTTCCACATATTCCCATGGCACAAGGCCATAGCCGAACACCACGCGGTGGCTTTGCTCGATGGTCTGGAAAATCTCGTCGGGGTGGTGGATGAACTGCCCGCCCAGCGCGATGCCGACGCGGACTGCAAGCGCTACAGCGAACAGGATCCAAAACAAAAAAGTCCCCAGAGTCGTTGTCCGCCTCTGCGCACTCCCGGACACCACCGGCGCCCTCGTGCCACTTTCCCCACCCGCCATTTGCCCGCCCGCCACGCCACAGACCCAAAATCTGGCGTGAACCTAGCATCACTTCGATAACAATCGTTTTGCAGAGCAGAGGTCTAGCTAATGCTTACCGCGAGTTTCATCTCGCGGCACGGCACTTCGAGATTCAGGCTCTCCAAAAGCCACACTTCCAGACGTGCAGACTTATGGTTTACGGAGGTTATGGAGAAAGCCGCGAATGTTGGGGAACGCGTTCAACATGACTGCGTCAAGAGAAGCATGTGCATCACACACACGCGCTATCTAACGTCTGGAGCTATTGACGAGTTAGATGGTGCCCGGGACCGGCGACGATTGTCAAAATCGAACCAGTCAAAAAACCAATTATATCCAACGTCATCAACGATTTAATAGAGTGCTATCTTCCTCTACAAAATTCGCAGCGTGTGCCTGACGTGCTGCGATTGTGTGCCCGTGATAACGGGACTAACGACATGATGCAAGGTGCCAAGATCATACGATCGAACAGCCCAATAACTATATACCCAGGATTTGGAAGCGATTAGCTGCCGCGATGAGCAGTGAGGCGTGGGATGCAGTGTTCAATGAGTTGTTAGTAGAATGGAAAAGAAATGGCCGTTCCATTGCGCTCTCTGATTTGCACCGATTTCTTGCGGATATGCACATCGGAGTTTCAAATGGACGTTAAGGCATTTGTTGGCCACAGCTTCACTCCCGATGACGCGGACCTAATAAGACAGTTCACTGATTACTTCACCCAAGTTGCAAACATGGGTGATGGTTTTTCTTGGCACCATGCTGAGCCCGCCGAACCCGCTGAACTAAAGCAAAAAGTCATTCGCATCTTTGATCAATGCAACACCTTCATTGGGATTTGCTCTCAAAAAGAGTACGCGTTTTCCCCGTCAAAAAGAGCAAAAGCGCCGTTCCAACCATCGAAGTCATTTGTGAAAAATGACGATCTATCTTGGAAGACTTCCGACTGGGTAATCCAAGAGATTGGGTACGCGGTAGGCAAAGGTATGAAGGTAATCATCCTTCTTGAGGAAGGGGTTCGTCCGCCGGGCGGTCTGCAAGGCAATGTCGAGTACATTTCGTTCAATCGAGCATCACCAGAGAAGTCGTTTGGAAAATTTTTGGAAATGCTCAAGGCGCTGCGAAGCCCTGATGATAAGGCGCCTAGCTCAGCACTAACTGTGGTGCCAACCAGCATCGCCGCCGACGTGGTCGCGATTGACGACACTAACAGGAACGTGCGGGAAGAGCATTGGCTGGATGGCCCAATCTCCGCAGATTGGGACTTGGACAAGTATCGCTTTGCCGTTCGAATTGGTGGGTATGAGAAGGACATGCTGCGGATTGATGAACTGGTGAGTTCTTTTTCCGGCATGTCACACACGAAGAAAGACAAAGCGATTTTCGACGCGATTGTCTTGAGTGCGCGAATGGAAAACGGTCTCGGAGGGACCCTGTCCGAGCTAAGGACAATTAGCGATGAAAACCCGGGCGCAACAGAGATTGCAGCAATATTGGCGAGATCACTAGCGCATTTTGGAGAAGATCACGAGGCCGCCAAAATATTCACAGCCGCCTCCCAAGACGCATCGCAGGATTTGCTTAGCACGCTCGAAATGATTAGAGGCGCCGGGTATCATTTTGCTAAGGCTGGAAACGCCAACGAAGCATGGTCCGCTATTGATCGGCTAAGAACACTAGCGCCTACAGAAGGGTACGAAGAGCAGACTTTAGTTGCTGGCGCTATCCGCGATGTAGCAGAGATTTTAGAGATAAAGCCACTTTACCTAGCTTCACTTGAACGCCTAGCAACATTGGCCCCGGACAACGAAGACACCCGCTTCCAATTGGCATACCAGCATTCGATGAATGGAAACGAAGATCTTGCACTTGTAAATTATGTGCGCATTTCTCCCGCCGACAGAGGCTCAATGACTTGGAACAACTTGGGTGTTGCGTATGGTCATCTAGATTTAGAGACGTTAGCCGTCGATGCTTATCAAACTGCCCACAATATGGGTGAGACCTTAGCTACCAGTAATCTAGGCAATCAGTATTTAAAGGGCGGCTTTGCGAAGATCGCCCGTGAACTCAGCGTCACGGCTCTTCAAAATAAACATCCCCATGCCAACCTAATAGACACACTCTCGCGGGCAGAAAAAGCACAAAAAAACGAAGAGGCTACGGTAATACGAGCAGTTGAGCATGCGGCTCAGAAGGCGTCCTTCTTTAAAGAACTCGGCACTTCGATAGTCTCCAAAAGTTCAGATGTTAGCAAGTCGCACTGGATCGGTGAGAAATACTCCCTAACTTTGGCTTCACAGGATAGCAGATTTTCCGCCAGTGGAAGTTATGAGACAGAAGCGACTAGCGGCCTCTCGGGTTTGATGATCAGTTCACCAACTCAGAAAGTCCTTCATAAGGTGACTATAAAGGGTTCCGTTTATGGTCGATCGGTTGTCGCCAAAAGAAGCGTTGAGAATGATCGTAAGTCGCAGTCGCTTTTTACGGATAACGTCAGCAAACAAAATGTGATCCTATACTTCAATGAAGCACAGGATGTAATTAAGCTTATGACTTGGGCGGGAGAGGTGGTGGAAACATTTAAACGGGTTATTGCGTCTGAGCTTGAGGGGTAATCGGAGTACGAGCGACAGGGCCTAAAAATGACCCAAAAATGTGAAGGGCCGAACTCGACGGTCGTTGAGCCCCGCACCCCCCCCCCCGGCGGTCCCGTTCACCTCACCATTGGAGGCAGACGATGAAACTGCCTTGGCTTTTGAAGTCGGGCCAGACTTCGGGGTCTTGGCACACGGTCCTGCCACCCTGTTGAACAGTGTACCCGTACCCTTGCAGCACTCCATTGGTATTCACGCTGGCGGCTACTTGGGCCAGCACCCCGCCTGCTCCGGCATCATCAGGCCACAGACCATCCAGAATGCAAACTTACTCAGCTTGCTCCCTGTGAGTAAGTTGCGGCTTGTGCGGATTATCTCGGTCAATGCAATCACTCCATGCCCCTTCTTGTCATGCACAACGAACGTTGACATTAGACAAGCTCGCCGTTATTGCTCATGTCATACACAACGCCATTGGATGACAAGCCGTGAAGCAGTACGTCACATACACGAGGGTTAGCACTGCTGAGCAGGGCCGCTCCGGGCTGGGCCTTGAGGCTCAACAGCGAGACATAGACATTTTCCTCACTCAGTTCTCAGCGGTGCCGTTTGAAGTCATTGGGTCTTTCCAAGACACTCTCTCCGGCGCGACGGATGATCGCCCGGAGCTACAAAAGGCACTCAAGCTAGTGCGTGACACGGGGTCGGAACTGCTGGTGGCAAAGCTCGACCGCCTGAGCCGCAAGGTGTCGTTCATCGCTGCCGTTATGGATGACCCCAAGGTGAGCTTGCGGGTGGCACAAATGCCCCAGGCGGACAAGTTTCAACTGCATATCTATGCCGCACTTGCTGAGCAGGAGCGGGACTTCATATCGGCCCGCACCAAGGCGGCATTGCAGGCGGCAAAAGCGCGGGGGCAGAAGCTCGGCGGCTTACGTGACAAGACCATGAAGCGGAACGCTGCTTTGCTTGCCCAGACCATTCAAGGCGACAAGCGGGTGTTGAAGATCATTGCGCCGCTACAGGTGGCGGGAAAGAACCTCTCGCAGATTGCTAGCTTACTCAACGAAATGAACGTGGCAACGGCGCGGGGTGGGACTTGGACGGCGAAGCAGGTGTCGCGCATACTAGAGAGAGTGAACGGGGAGCCCGCATGATGGAGATTGTCCATTGGGGCTATATCGCATTCGCCTCCATTATTGGGGCGGTCTCAGTCATTCGGGCGCTTCTCTAAATAAATCAACCCAATATATGTCACTGCCGAGTGACAAATCCGATTGTTATTGCCGCAAAAGGCGCGGGCTTTACCGGGCAAATATTGGCACCATTCGGTGACATTGTCAGAATTGTCGCCATACGGTGACGTTATAGTTGTTGCATGACGTGACTTCATCGCATCAATAGGCACCGGACCCCATTATCGGGGACGGAGCATAGTATCATGACTTCCCATGAGGCCCCCTGCCTCGACCACTTCGTTGCCGCTTCGGATGCGCTCAAAGCTGCCTCCCACGCCGCAGCCCTACCTCTCTCCGCATTCAACGCCGTTGCCGACCTCCGCAATGTCGGTGAGCTTCTGTTTCAAGCGGCATTCGCCATTGTCGACACGGGCGGGATCGAGGATCGCCAGACCCTAGACCCTTACCGCTGGGGGCTCATGCTGCTCCTCGAACTCACCGCTTCACTCCCTGAGGAGGCCGCAGCCCTGCCCGCCCGGTGGGCCTCTGTCACAACGGGGGGCCGCTGACATGGCGCGGTTGCGTGGGAAGCGCTGGCAGGCGGACGTGCGGGATGCGGACGGGTTTCGGCTCCGGCCCACTTTTGGGACTGAGGAGGAGGCCATTGCGTGGGAGGACGGGGCTAGGTGGGCGGTAGAGGCGGGGAGCCCGTTGCCCCCAACGCGCAACCTTACACGCCCCAACGGCGCCCGTGACCTGTCCCTGCTAGGCAACTGTTTCGACCACGTATGGCGCACCGATTGGGCGAACCTCAAGTCGGCCAAGACGGCTGGCATTAATGCGAAAACCATCGTGGAGCATTACGGGCGGCATAAGCGGCTTGCTGAGATCACGGCGGCGGACATTGCCGAACTCAAGATCGACCTGGCTGAGACCGGATTGTCCTCTGCGACGGTCAACCGCAAGGTGGCGGCGCTCTCCAAGCTGCTCAAGGTCGCCCACGAGGCGGGAGCTATCCCGGCTATGCCTGCCATCCGCTGGAACCGCGAGGAAAAGACAAAGTACCGCTATCTCGACACGACCGAGGAGCGGGTCCTGCTCAACTACTGGATTGCCTCAGGCCACGAGGACATGCACGACCTCACAGCCCTGTTAATCGACACCGGAGCCCGGTGCTGGTCGGAGATGCGCCCGGTCCGCTGGGACGCCTTCGGTCCAAACTTCTCCTCGATCACGTTCTGGCTGACCAAGACGGGCAAGCCGCGCACTGTGCCACTCACCAAGCGGTCACGGGCAATCCTAGCCCAGCGCAAGAAGCTCATGCCGGGCACCTTGGGACCCTTCGCGGGGCTCCACCGGAGTACGATGGTCGAGCGTTGGCGGCAGATGAAGGGCGTCCTGAGCTACGAGGACGTGAACCCGCACACCCTGCGGCACACTTGCTGCACTCGCTTGGTGCTTGGCGGCGTGGACGTGAAGCGCGTTATGGAATGGATGGGTCATAGCTCGATCAATACCACCATGCGCTACATGCAGTTGAAGCCTAGCGGGCTGGAGGACGTGCTTCATGTCCTGGAGAATGCTGGCTGACCAGCGTCCCGGTTGCCGACATGCAGGTAGTTGGCGACTATGTGGGCGTTCTAGCGGAGGTCAGACCTCGGCTAAAAAGCGCGGTCGCCGCTACTACTGCATTTTCTTTAGGTCACAAATCACCGGTGTGGGTCACAGTTGGGAAGCTAAGTCCTTGGTGGGACTGGCTGGGTTGTGGATATATATCTAGTGACCTGAATTTAAAGCGCTTTTTGAGGGATTGACCGATTGGCTGCGGCCCTTCATACACGGTCATCGAATGCAATCAGCGTTCGTATTGCGCCTCGGTGATGTGGTCCCACCACGACACAAGCCGGTGTTGAAATCTTCGACACCTCTCCAGTCCAGCCAGTAGCCCGCGACCCATCTCATAGGCCCCGCCTGTGATGCATCCGGTCGCCCACGGCTCCACCACCCGCGCCATCCCCCAAGCCTACCCTGCGGCATCCCCGCAAGACGCCTTTGGCTCACGCCGATGGGGTCGGTTCTTTGACATTGTGAATATGAAAGTCCCTGCCGTGAGGTGGGGAGCCGGTCAAGTGTGCCTCCCGGTAGCAGCATGTGTTGCGATGACAAGAAGGCTCAGACTTCACCGTACGTCACTGGTCCGATTGATGGGCCGTCGCGTGTAATTACTCCATCAAACCAGTCCGGAACGGGTTGCACACTAGGACGCTCCATTGCGGACTTATCTGTTTCTGACGCCTCTAGCTTCCACCCAAATCACCATCAGCAAGCCCTCACGGCCACCGCTAACAGCCCAGCGGAGCCTTTTTGCTGATCACCACAGGAAACCAATGATGACCATAACAAAACAGCTACAGCCAACCCCAACCCTCTCCCCCGACCTACTCAGGAATATCAATGCGAACACCTAATCCCGCCGCTATGACCCGCGACGAGGCAGACGCTTTCTACAGGCTCGACGGCCCGTACAACTTCGCGAAAAACACGTCCTACATAGGCGCGATGCTCTCTACCGCGTTGGCAGGTGGGCGAAATGCTGACCCCAACGTAAGTGTCGCTATGGACCGCGTTGAGGAGCTTGAACGGAGGCTTGTGGCGCTGTTCGTGGTCCGGGCCATGTCTCCGGCACCAACGCCTGAAACGCCCCGTACCGCGCCCCCTAGCCACGACATGAAGGCCCTGTTGTCAGATGCGGGGAAAGATGCGCGATACGTCAAGCGTCTACTCCAGAACGGTGCAGCCATGTCGCTCAGAAACGTCCCCGAGACACTTCGCATAGTTCAGGCGCTCCGTCCGAAGCTAGCGGCGATTTGGGCTATCTACGACACCACTGACAAGCCTGAGCGGATTGAGTTCACACCGGACACGCAGGTTGAGTTCTGGCGCAGACTTGAAGCTGGCATGAGCGAGGCGGACGCCCTGCGCTAATGGAGTATTTTCAAGACGCCATTGACCGCACCAATGGGGACATTCTCCGGGTCAGCGTCGGGGAGTGGATAACGATCTCCGAACTGGCGAAGTCCAAAGGGGTCGGGCCACGGCAGACCCGTGCCATCCTTGTTGAAATGGGTTTCCTTGCCTCCGAGGGACAAGACCGTGACCTAAAGCTTCGCCTCGCCTCATGGGTCACTGATTGCGGATGGGGACGACGACAACGCTCGTTCAAGGGCATCCAGTTCGACGTGATCGGGCCTGACGCCCATCACTGGATTAATGATCGGTGGGACAACGCCGTAGGAGAGTTCGCCAGCCTGTCCAACTTAGGGCAAACCGCACGGGACCACTTGCGGGCCTTTCTAGATCGCCGCATTGACCCTGATATGGCCGTGCAGGAACAAGTCTGTTGGCTGGTCGATTTCTACCCGGCGCTGTCACAGTCTGACAAGGCGAGGATCATCGGCGTCACACAGCAGGTGGTCAGCAAATATGAAAAGGTTCGCCGGGTTCAGATTGACCGGCGCATCTCTAAGCGCAACGCCATCCTGCACTAATGGGGTCTTCGCTACCTACACCATGTTCTGTGGTGGGTAGATTACGGAAGCCCACAACCAACCCAAAACACACAGGGGAAGACCGCATGAGCGCGTCTGACAACAGCATTTCTTTGCCTACGACCTACACAGACTACTCCATCTACACAGACGGCGCTTGCTCGGGTAATCCGGGTCCTGGGGGTTGGGGAGCCGTCATCCTTTATTGGCACGGCAACAGCGTAAATCACCGGCTGTACGAGTTCGGAGGACAACCAGTCACCACCAACAACCGAATGGAGCTTGCCGCCGCCATCAACGGGATTTCGGTCCTCAAGGCCAGCGACGGGTTTGATCCTGCATTGCCAATCAAGCTCTACAGCGACAGCCAGTATCTGATCCTCGGCATGTCGGGGCGACTGACAAAGTGGAAGGCAGACGGGTGGCGGACGAGCGCCAAACAGCCCGTCAAGAACCGCGAGATATGGGAGAAGCTGTGCGAAGTAGCGCAGGGGCTCAATATCGATTGGCAATGGGTCAAAGCCCACTCTGGCAATCCACTAAACGAACGGGCCGATGCACTAGCCAATGAAGGCATGACACCGTTTCGACTGAGCGCTGCCGCCTAAGCTCCTGCCACACCCAAACACCGTCCCATGGCCCCTGAGGTTGTCTCTCGGGGGCCTTTCTTTTTCAACCACACAGGATCACCAACAAATGGCCGATGGCCTATTCGGAACTAACGTCGCAGCGTCCCAACTAGGGCAAGCCGCTCTCAAGCCTGCTGGCATTCCCGGCAGCACCTTTATCCAGCCGCGTCAGGTCGAGACCGGGGGCAACTTACGCGCCCTCGCGTCCGCCTTAGGTGGGCTTAACACCGCCCTACAAGGCTACGGCCAGCGACAAGAAGCAAAGCAGGCGGACCCCGCTTCCGACATGAACCGTGATTGGGTTGCCCGCCGTGAGCAGATGACGATGGGTGAGCTAAAGGAGGAGGCCCGGCTGGGCACCCCTGATGGCATTCGGGCTCGGCAGGATGCGCTCGATGCGCTGCTTGGTGAACGGGCCAACGACGACTTCCGCACCGGCTGGACCACCTTCTACAACACCGAGTTCGAAAAGGTCGGTGGGAACATGAACGCCGAATACGAGCGGATGCGTGGTGAGTACGCTGCCGCCATGCCGAGCGAGATTTCCAAGGGCAACTTCTACCGCCTCACCGGCAATCACTTCTCGCAGTGGCAGGCCACCGACACCGAGCAGAAGGTCGGCTTCGTCAAGGAGCAGATCGCTACCACCGTGGTCGCCAGCTTCCGCAATGCAAGCGACGACATGGAGGCTGCGGGCAAGACCGCCAACGAACGCGCTCAGGCCATCTTCGGGGCTTCGGCCTCCAACCGTACCTTCCTCGAAATGTCCGGCCAAGAGCAGAACGACACGCTCTATGCGCTGGCTGCTGAGTACGCCGTGAAGGGCGATAAGGACATGGTGCGGGAACTCCTCCAGGGCACCCGCGTGGGCGCTAACGGGGCACCGCTGCCGTCCCTAGTGTCCATCCCTAAGTTCGCCGTGGATGGCCTCAAGATGGTCGAGACCGCGCAAGGAGTTTGGGAGGACAACGCCAAGGCAAATAGTCTGGAGGCTCAAGTCGAAGCTGATGCATTGATTGTGAGCGGGGCCTTCACCGCCGACGAGGCTTTTAAGCGAGACGGGCTGGGGATTTGGGACGACGCTGAACTGGCTAACATGGTCCAACGGTCCACCGGCATTCGTACCACAGAGGCCGCAAGGTTCGCCACCGAGGACGTCAAGCGACAGCAGCGTTTTCAATCCGGTCAAGCGGAACAGCGAGCATCGGTGGAGACCCTTGGCATGCTCACCCGGTACGGCGGCAGCACCCGCATCAAAGATGTGGAGATTATCGCCAATGAAGGCACAGGGACCCGCACGGTGTCCTCTACGCAGTTGATCGAGCAGGCCGTGGTTTTGTTCGAGACCGACATGACCAACCGGGAGGCCAAGATGGTCGAGAACGGCACCGACCCCGCGCGGGCAGCCTCCTATATCCGGGGCAAGAAGCTGGCCTTCTACGCCGGAAACAAGCTCCCTAACACCGAGTGGGCTGACACCTTCAACGGTCTCGCCATGCGGGCCACGGTGGAGACCCTAGTGGAGCGCGGTGATGTGCAGCAGCAGATGCTAGACAGCGCCGAACTCTACCGGGAAATCGCCACGGCCAACCCCGCCTACGCCTCCACCTTGTTGACCGATCCAAAGTCCAAAGAGTTCCTTGAGGTCTACGCGCTCGGCGTCACCAACCGCCGAATGCCCCCCGCTGATGCACTTCACTTCGCTGCTCAACGGGTCGCCATGCCGGAGACCGAAAGGGCTCGAAACCTCCTCAATGCCGACACGACGCAAGAGATTGCCCGCGACGTGTTGCGCGGCCTGAATATGGATGACGACCGGGGCTCAAACTACGGCTACGTGGTGTCGCGCATCCAAGACATGGCGCTCGGTAGCTCGAATGAGCGGGAAATCCGGGATCAGATCAAGGCTGAGATCGAGAACACGTCCGTCGAGATCAACGGGCTCCTCGTGCCGGACCATGCGGACCTTCCTCAGGACTTTCCGGTTCTAATGGATGCTGAATTGAAGGCTGCCTTTGACACGTTCAAGGACGCCTACGGATTGGAGAGCCCTGACGACTTGAGCATCCGGCCAGCTGGTCCAAACCAGAACAAATGGTTTGTCATCAACAAGGCTACCGGGCTCCCTGTGCGCTCCGGCTACGTGACCCCTCAGTCCCTCAACGTCCACCGCACACAGGCAGCCCGAGCGCATGACGCAATGGTCCTGGAGATGGTGCAGGGGAAGGACGCCGACCGGGTAGCCGGGCAGGCCCGCTACGACGCCTCCATCGCAGACATGGAAGCGAACATCGCCAAGTTCCGTGGCCGCTCCGGCAAGATGAGCCCCGGCATTGCGGACTACCTACAGGGTGTCCTAGACGACCGCCTTGAGCGAGATGAACTGCTCCGCAACATGACCCCTGAAAAGGTCCAAGAGGAGCTTGCGCGGGTTCGGGCAGCGGCAGAGGAGCGAGACCTCAACGGCAACGTGGGCTGGAGCCCGATAGCTGCTCCCCCGATGTAATTGAGCAGGCCCCGCTGGTGTCCCTATGTGGAGGCTAGTGGGGCCCTTTTTGTCTAGTCTAGTGGCGATCACCGTGGGTATCTGCGCCGCCCCTATCGGCGTCGGTCAGTGGTATTCCCATTGCCCGCTTCATCGCCCGCGTCGTCACTCGAAGTGCCCGCGTGTCACCGCCATACACCCGGTCCCCAACGCCGCCCAGCGACCAACCCATAATCAGATTTCGGTCGAGCGCCCCGACTTCGGCAAGGTCGAGGTTATCTTTCATATTGTGGCGGAGAGAATGCACCACGTGTTTCCGGTTCTGCGTCACGCGCCGCACATGTTTCATCAAAGCCGCAGAAGCAGTGTCAGAGCCCCTTTGTCGGCCATAGGCCTGAAACACCATGTGGGCCTCACGGGGGAGCTTCAAGGCTGATCGGGCGGCATCCAGAGCAGCGCCCACAAGGGGAACGTGCCGAAGGGACGCACGGGTCTTGACCCGACGATCCTCGTGCCACATGACTTTGACATGGGGGAATGCGGCCCCCAACTGGCCGTCTAGAACAATGTCTTGCACCCGCAAGCCTGCAATCTCAGCAAGGCGGCACCCCGTGCCTTCGAGTATTTGCCAGATCAGGGCGAGTTCAGGATTTGAGTGCGCGACTACGCGGGAGCGTACGTCTTTGAGAATGTCAGGTGGAAGCGGAAGGCGTTTCTCCGCATCCGACATAAACTGATCGCCATTGCCCACCGAAAGATCGTTAAATGGGTTCTGAAACGTCCCTAGCAATCCCATCTCTTTTTTGGCGAAAGAGACTACGGCCTTAATGTCGTTTAGCTCTCTCGCAACGGATGCTGCTGCTATTTTTTCGCCGTTGACCTTGAGACGCGCCAGCATGTGGTCTCGAACCTTGCGGGCATCATCCCGCGTCAACCCCGCCACAACAGGATTGCGCCCGAGAGCCTCCGCAACCATGCCAATTACCCGGTCAACACGCCCACTCGCGCGAGTATCGTCGGCCCACCCGGCCTCCTTCGACTTCTCAGCAATGTAAAGTCGCTTGGCGTCTTCGAGGGTGACTTCTGGTGCCGGGTACGTTCCCGCCCTATTCCGCAGCAGGTTTATGGTGTGCGTATCAATTGGATTAGCGCCAACGGGGTCGCCGGTCTCTGGATCACGCCGATACCGATCCATCATGCTATCGGCAGCAACGTCAAGCGCATCGGCGGACGTGGCAGCGGCCTCTAGTGCGGCCACGCGCTCCATGGCTGCTAGATAAGCTTCGCGGTCCGTCGTAATGCCGGAACCGGCGGCACGGGTAAGGCTACGTTGGGCGTCGGCAATCTCGCGCTCGACCTGCGCATTGTATCGCGGCCAAGCTGCCAAAGCTGACCGCTCTGTCTCCCCCAGCAGTTGCTTAAACTCGAGCTTGAGGATGACATTGGCGACCTCTTTGGGCACCCTTCGGCGGTACTGAAATGCGCCCGCTGGCGTTCTTACAACGTACTTCAAGACGAGCCCCATGTGTTCTCCGTGTGTACCGCATTGTGTACCGGAAGGAACAGCATCTCTATGAAATCATTGATTTTATTGCGCTTCTTGGAAGCGAATGGTGCCCGGGACCGGAATCGAACCAGTGACACGCGGATTTTCAATCCGCTGCTCTACCAACTGAGCTACCCGGGCAACGGGGCGGATCAACCGCCCGGCTTCAAGCCATGGGCCTTATAGGGGATGGGTTTTTGCCGCGCAAGCGGGAAAAGGACTTGTGGAAAAGGAGTTTGCTGCGGGGCGGCTTATCATGACGAAACCCGGGATTTGCAGGCTCATCGTCAGGTGTTTTCGCCGCAATCTCAGGATGGGTCCCGGCCTTCGCCGGGATGACATCGCGGGTGTGAATTCCATGTTGGCCCTACGACCTTGCAGGCTGTCTTGGCCTTGCGGTCCTCTCGCTTCATCGCTCTGGCCCAAGGCCAGCCCATGCCTCAAATATTATCATCCTCGTCGTAGTCGGGGATGGAGTTGTCGCCCTCGCTTTGGGGTTCGTCGTCTCTCGCTGGGATAACGTAGGCGCCGGTTAGCCAGCGGTTTAGGTCGACGTCGGCGCAGCGCTTGGAGCAGAAGGGTTTGAAGGCTTCAGAGGCGGCTTTTTTACAGATCGGGCATTTTCGTTCGGTGGCCATCAGACGCCGGACAGGGTGGACTGGTTGAGCCAGTTGAAATGCACCGGGTAGCCTTCGCCAGCGAGGAGCTGGGCGGTTTCCATCAGGGGCAGGCCGACGACGCCGGTGTATGAACCGGAGAGCTTGACTACGAAGGCGCCGGCGATGCCCTGGATGGCGTAGCCGCCGGCCTTGTCACGCCATTCGGCACTGGCGAGGTAGGATTCCATTTCGCGGGTGGACAGGCGCTTGAAACGCACGCGGGTTTCGACCAGGCGCTGGCGCTTGGCGCCGGAGGGCGTCAGCACGGTCAGTGCGGTATAGACGCGATGCGCCCGGCCCGAGAGCAGGCGAAGGCACTCGGTTGCCTCCTCCATGGTCTCGGCCTTGGGCAGGATGCGACGGCCTACCGCGACCACCGTATCGGCGGCAAGCACCAGCGCGCCCTGGCCAAAGCCGGCAGAGCGGGCTTTGTGCTGAGCGGTCAGTGCCTTCAGATCAGCGAGACGCGCCGCAAGCTTGCGCGGCAACTCACCCTTTTCGGGGGTTTCATCGACATGGGCCGGAACCAGATGCTCGGGCTCGATGCCGATCTGGTTGAGCAGCGCCAGCCGACGCGGCGAGGCGGAGGCCAGGATCAAATCCGGACGACTGGCCATGACTCAAGCCTTACTTGAAGCGATATGTGATGCGACCCTTGGTCAGGTCATATGGCGTCATTTCGCACAGGACCTTGTCGCCAGCCAGCACGCGGATGCGGTTTTTGCGCATGCGGCCAGCGGTGTGTGCAATGATCTCATGTTCGTTTTCCAACTTGACGCGGAACGTCGCATTGGGGAGCAATTCAACCACTACGCCCGGAAATTCGAGCACTTCTTCCTTCGCCATACTGTCTCCTGATAGACCCATAGGGGCATAGCTCGCCGGCCACGGGTCGGAAAGTGGCCTCTACCTACTTCAATTCAATGGGTTTGTGAACCTCTTGCGCCACGTCCGCTGCGCGGCGGCGCAAGTCACTGTTGGTCGCCGTTCCGAACCATAAAACTGGTGTCCACTTTTGCTGGAAGCGTTCGGGAAACCAGTGGCTCAAGCCGATCGCGAACGCGCTTGCGCAGACTGTCGCGCAGATCGCGATAAGCCCCCAGGACCAGCTCGCGATTGCCCTCGACGAGGGACGGATCAGGCACCTGCCAGGACTCGATGACGCCGGCCTCGAGACCCTTACGGGAAACGGCATCCAAAGCGTCGTCGGAGAGGGTGATGACGAGATCGAAGCGGTTGGCAACAAGCTCATCGAGGATATGGGGCGTGTGGACGCTCATATCAATGCCGATCTCTTCCATGACCTCGTGCACGAACTGATCGGCCTTGCCGCCATTGACGCCGACCGAGCGGGCGATGATGCGACCGGGGAACGACTGGCGCGCCAGAGCCGCGGCAATCGGCGAGCGCACCGAATTCATCGAGCAGACGAACAACACAGTGGGCAGTTCGCTTTTGCTCTCGTCGATGCGGCTGGCATAGGGCTGCACGGCGCAGATCAGCGTGAACAGGCGCCGGGCGGTATTGAGATCGATGATGATCTTGTTGGTCAGCCGGGTGTGCAGCAGTTCGGCGGCGTCGTTATGCAGGCCGCGCCGCGCCATGTCGACGGTTTCGATCTGGAACGGCTGCGCCGAACGGATGGCTTCGTAATAGGCATCGCGGATGCGGAAATAGTCGCGGATCAGCCGGCGGAACGGGGTCAGCGATAGATAATGTGCGGCGATGGGCTGGAAGGTTTCAGGGTGGCGCACGTCGAGCACGATGGAATTGCCGACGATCGACATATGCAGCGCGAACGGCCCCTTGGCCGTAACGCGGGCCGGGCGAAAGCGGTTGTCTTCGAGCAGGTCATAAATGGCAATGCGCCACTCATGCACCACATCAGGATCGATCGAGGTGATGGTATTGGGGTCAAGCGTGACGGTGACCAGGCGGTCCGTATCGGTGGGTTTGGCCTGGCTTTCCATCGTGATGCTCAACGGTTGAGCCTTATCGATACCGAGCGGCCATGGCCGTCGAGACCTTCGACTTCCGCCAGCGTGATCGCCGCAGCGCTGAGCGCGGCCAGCGAGGACGGATCGCAACCAAGGATCGAGGTGCGCTTCATGAAATCCAGCACGCCAAGGCCGGAGGTGAAGCGGGCGGTGCCGGCGGTGGGCAGAACGTGATTGGAGCCGCCGACATAATCGCCGATGGCCTCGGGGGTGTGGTGACCGAGGAAAATCGCGCCGGCATGGCGAATGGAGCCGAGGATCGACTGTGGATCGTCCAGCGCCAGCTCGATGTGTTCCGAGGCGATGCGATTGGCCAGCAGCACGGCTTCGGCCAGCGAAGCGACGGTGATGATGGCGCTGTGTTCTTCCCAGCCTTCGCGCGCGTGGGTCGGATTGGGCAGCGTATCGATCTGGCGAGTGACTTCGGCGGCGACGGCGTCGGCCAGACCCTTTTCGGTCGTTACCAGAATGGAGCGAGCCCCTGCCCCGTGTTCGGCCTGGGCAATCAGGTCTGCGGCGACCCAGGCCGGATTGGCCGAGCCATCGGCGATGACCAGCACTTCGGATGGGCCGGCGATCATGTCGATGCCGACCTTGCCGAACACCTGCCGCTTGGCAGCCGCAACGAAGGCATTGCCGGGACCGACAACTTTGTCGACAGGGGCAATGGTGGCCGTGCCATAGGCCAGTGCGGCCACAGCCTGCGCGCCGCCGATGCGGTAGATTTCGGTGACGCCAGCGATCTTGGCCGCCAGCAGGATCGGCGCGGCGATTTGGCCATCGGGCGTTGGCACCACCATGGCAATGCGCGAGACACCGGCCACCTTGGCGGGCACGGCGTTCATCAGCACGGAGGACGGGTAATTGGCGAGGCCGCCCGGCACATAGATGCCAACGGCATCGACCGGCGTCCAGACCGTGCCCAGCGTCACGCCGAGGTGGTCGGTATAGATCTGGTTTTCCGGCTTCTGCTTTTCGTGATGGCTCTTGATGCGATCATGCGCCGTCTGCAGCGCCGCGCGCACTTCGGGGGTGACGCTGGCCGCAGCCGCATCGATCTCGGCTTCAGAAATGCGCAAGTCTGCCGCCGATGCAAAATGCGTGCGGTCGAACCTGTTGGTCAGCTCCAGCACCGCCACGTCACCACGCTTGCGTACATCGGCGACAATCCCGGCGACGATGTCGCTGACATCCTGGCTGGATTCGCGTTTGCCATCGAGCAGCTGCTGGAAAAGCGGCTCGAAATCCGTGTCGGCGCTGTCGATGCGGAGCGTCATGGCAAATCCTTAGTCGAGAGAGTGGGCGGGCGTGGCGCTGGCAGCCCAGGCGGCACCAAGATCGGACAGGCGGGCTTCGAGGCATTCGACGCCAAGGCGCACCGTGCCACCGCCGGCAAAGCTAAGCTCGATAATGCCGGCTGGGCCATCGACGGTGTGAAAGCTGATGGCGAGCAGGTTCAGCACGCCTTCGGGTGCAGCGGGATCAAAGCCATTGGTTGCAACGGACTGGACGCCATCGAAATGCAGCGCGGCGCGCTTGCGCAGGCCCTTGTCGCGGCGGCCTTGCCCCGACTCCCAATCGAAACGATTCATAAGGAGCGCGAAACGGCGATCGCCGCGGGCATAGCCCATGTCGGCCACGCGGACGACGGCATCCTGCACGTGGGCGGAGAGGACTTCGAGGTCTTCGGAATCAAGCGCAATCAGCTTGAGGTCGGTCATGATGTGGTCGGCCCCTTGGATGAGACGTTAAAGCACTCATCTGGTCACGTTCCTTCCGATCTACAAGTTTGAGCGCCAGCGGGCAATGTGGGCGTGCGGAAAAGACGTCATGCGGCGGGATTTCCGGAGATACGGGGAACGGATTTAGCGTCGAACCGGTTGGCGCGACTGATGGCATCAGGAAATTACGTGATCGGCACTGCTGGCTGGAGCGTGCTGCGCACTGCTCAGGCGCCGCCATCGGCGACGCCCTTTGGCTGCGCGGTAAGATCGGTGTCCCTTAGCCGGCCAGGCGTTCGATTTCAGCGCCGCAAGCGCTGAGTTTTTCCTCGAGGCGTTCGAAGCCGCGGTCGAGGTGATAAATGCGGTTGACCACCGTTTCGCCCTTGGCGGCGAGGCCGGCGATGACCAGAGAGACCGAGGCCCGCAGATCGGTCGCCATCACCTGGGCACCGCGGAGCTGGGACTTGCCGCGAATCGTGGCGAGCTGGCCATCGACCGAAATATCGGCGCCGAAGCGGGCCAGTTCGGCGACATGCATGTAGCGGTTCTCAAAAATCGTCTCGCGAATATGGCTGGTGCCCGACGACATGGTCATCAAGGCCATGAACTGGGCCTGCAGGTCGGTCGGAAAGCCGGGGAACGGATCGGTCTCGGCATCGACAGCCGTGATGCCCTGGCCATTGCGCTGCACGCGCAGGCCATTGGCCTCGACGGTCAGATTGACGCCGGTGCGGCCCAGGATATCCAGCGCCGACTGCAGGTGTTCGGGCCGGGCGCCCTTGAGCAGCACATTGCCGCCGGTCATCGCCGCAGCCATGGCAAAAGTGCCGGTTTCGATGCGATCCGGGATCACATCGACGGTGGCGCCGTGCAGTCTATCGACGCCCTCGATGGTCAGCGTGCGCGTGCCGATGCCGGAGATTTTCGCGCCCATGGCGACGAGGCATTCGGCAACATTGGTTATTTCGGGCTCCTGGGCAGCATTTTCCAGAATCGTGGTGCCGCGCGCCAAAGTCGCCGCCATCAGCAGCGTGTGCGTGGCGCCCACGGAGACTTTTGGAAACTTTATATGGGCGCCGACGAGGCCACCCTTGGGCGCCTTGGCGACAACATAGCCATCATCGATATCGATCTCGGCGCCAAGCTCCTTGAGGCCGATGAGAAACAGATCGACCGGCCGGGTACCAATGGCGCAGCCGCCGGGCAGCGAAACGCGGGCTTCATGGCAGCGGGCCAGTAGCGGCCCGATGACCCAGAAGCTGGCGCGCATCTTGGAGACCAGCTCATAGGGCGCGGTGGTGTCGACGATGTCTGCGGCATGGAAGGTCATGCGCTGGCCGACGCCCTCGTCCTCGCCGCGACGGCGGCCATGCACGGCGATATCGACGCCGTGATTTTCGAGGATGCGTTCGAGTTGCTTGACGTCGGCGAGGCGCGGCACATTTTGCAACACCAGCGGCTCATCAGTCAGCAGCGAAGCGATCATCAATGGCAGCGCGGCATTCTTGGCGCCCGAAATGGTGATGTCACCATTGAGCTCATTGCCACCGATCAAACGGATACGGTCCATAGTCTTGTCCTATATGGCGGGCATAGATGCCCATCTACCTGGGGATGGAGGTAGGCCAAGTCCTAGTTGCCACGTAAGCCAGACTTGCCGTTCCGAAGCTGATACTCGATCTTCTCGCCAGGTTGGGCTGCAAAGCGCGACTTCCTGCGCTTCCGGTGCTCACGTACCCGATGTACGTTGCGCTCCGGTTCTCGGAAATCACCATTTTCGCCTCACCCTGACAAGAGTCTCTTCGCATCAGTAGTGTTCTCGATATTCACCCGAAACTGGTTTACGGTTTATTGACCGTATCGGCTTCGGGGGCCGGCTGGAGTTCAGGCGACTGCCGCTCCGAATCGGCGCGTGCCTTGGCCTGCCCCTTCCGGCGCTTGAGGTTCTCGCGGAGCTTTGCGGCCAATCTTTGCTCGCGCGAAGCGGCCTCTACTGATTTGCTCATTGGCCCTGTCGGGAAAGTAGGTTGCAGGAATCGTGTTCTGCTTGACGCGGTTGATAGGCGCTTTTTAGTCTTGCGTCGAGATTAGGCCTATGGCAAAGGAGCCCCCGTCGTGCCGGGCATACGCTCCGCGACAAACCAGCGCTCCGCCACCCGGCGCGCCCGGATGCTGCCGTAGCTCAGTGGTAGAGCACCCCATTGGTAATGGGGAGGCCGACAGTTCAATCCTGTCCGGCAGCACCAGAATTTCCCGTTGAATTCCCAGAAGTCTCTGGTTTTGTTATGTAATTTGGAACTGCCGGTGATACACACAGGTAGTCCACATGGTCCTTTCAATGCCCCGTCCCTATAAGCACCCGAAGACCGGCGTGTACTGGTATCGCCAACGCACCCCAGCGGTGATTAGGGCGGTAGCGGCGGGCAAGTCCGTGATCATCACAATAGATGGCCGCATATCGCAGCCCAAGATCGGTGCGACAGTGCAGGTGTCGCTGGGCACAAAGGACGTAGCGGAGGCCAAGCGGCTCGCTGGCGAAGCGCAGTCGCAGTTTGAGCAAGTCTGGCTGAGCTTCAGCAATGCCCCAGTCAAGCTGAGCCTCAGGCAGATTGTCGCCTTGGCTGGCGAAGTCTACCGCGCCTGGAAGCTGATGCTTGAGGATGAGCCCGGCAGCGCCATCGAATGGGCAGCAAAGCGGGAACGGCGCGAGAGATGGGACGGCAAGCCGCCACCGTCACCGACACAACGAGCGCTCATGTTTGACCCACCTCGCACACTGCGAGAGCAATGGGGCTCATGGGTAGACGGGGCCCTGGTTGAACATCACCTCACCGTCGATACTGAGACCTACAGCGCCTCCTAGTGGAGTTCGATTGAGCACTCAGGGACGTATTTGATCTATTGGAAAGGCGGGCGAACGGCGACTATATCCGTGACGCTATGGCGGAGGCTGGACTGGAGTTCTCCGCCGAGCCCTGCTGCTGGAACTGGGAGCCATCGCAAGGTTATAAACTGACGCGCAGGCTGCTCAAGTCACAGCGGCCGCGCGCGCTGCTATGCCTAAATGACCGAATGGCCTTTGGTGCCTATCAGGCCCTTGCCGAGGCAGATATGGACGTGCCCGATGCGGTTGCCGTTGTATCCTTCGACAATGACGAATTGGCCTCCTACATGCGTCCCGGTCTCACGACCATCGGCCTACCACACGAGGCAATGGGCGGTCGGGCGGTCGAAATGCTGCTGGCCCGCCAGGGTGAGGGCGATTCTGTGATGCCCATGCCACCGGTGATCCGCAGTTTCCTGCGCACTGCCAGCTAGGGTCAGAACCCATTAATTTGTTGAATTGAGGTCTTTTGGGTAATTCAAGTGGCAGGAGGATGCGGGCGTGAGTGATAAGTCGCAAGCCTCAGTGACTTTCGACTACAAACTGCTGCATTTTGAGCTTTGGCAGGCAAGCCACGAAGGATTGAATTTGGATCGGAAGCTGCTTGGGGTGCGGAGGCATCATGGCAGCTCTCCACGCCCACTATCACAGGCCGCCGGCCTGACACCGGCACCAAACGGACTTGAAGTCCCTCTTGCTGCGCCGATATCTGGGAATGGCAGCAATTCGCCAGACAATACACCTAGCCGTTCAATGAGAGTTCACGAATCTGCGCTGATTGTGCAATGAAGATTCGATGAAATCCGGCCCCTCCCATGAGCACTTGGCGCCGCACCTGGAAAAGGTGTTTTATGATCATGGCTATGAGCAGCTGAACATGACTGGCCTGGCGAAGGCCTGCGGGTTTACACGGCGGGCCCTGTACCACCATTTTTCCAATAAGGAAGATGCGTTCCGCTACATGCTGCTGTGGCGCGGCGAGCTCAATATAGCGGCGGGCATGGCGGCCGGGCGCACAGCGCTGGAGCAGGGTGGCAGCACCATAGACATCATCACGGAGGTGATGGATGCCCGCTATGGTGATACGCGCCGGTCATTGAGCCTTTCCCCGCATGCCCTGGAACTCAACGACCAGGCTTTCCGCCGGGCGCGCGACATCATGGTAGAGGCCGCCACTGACTTCCAGACCAAGCTGGCCGAGCTGCTGACGGAGCTGGATCGCCGGGGATTGATGCGGTTTAAAGCCGATACGACTGTCGAGGGGCTGGCCCAGGTTTTGTGTGATGGCGCGCGCGGCACCAATCAGTCCCTGCCGGCGATTGTGCCTGTCGAGCTCAAATCCCGCTACCGCACGATCATCGCAGCTATTCTTTTCGGCACGGCCACGCCTGGCAAGCGATCGGCGCGGCCATGAGCCTGCAAGATATCGCAGCGCGGCTTGACCGGTTGCCCCTCACCCGGCTGCATATTGCCGTGGCGGCGCTGTGCGCCATCGCCTGTTCGTCGATGTGGCCGAATTAGCATTGGGCGCGGCTTTCTCCGCGATTTTCGCTTCGCCGCCGCACAGTTTTGACTCGACGCAATTGGGCTTGCTGCTCGCATCGGTATTCGTCGGCGGCGCCATTGGCTCGCCAGCGTTCGGCTGGCTTTCAGACAGGTATGGCCGGCGGCTGGCGCTGCAGCTTTCGATGCTGCTGGTCGCCGCACCCTCCATCGGGGCCGCGCTGAGCTCGGACGCCAGTTCGCTGATTGCATTCCGGCTGCTGTCGGGCATGGCGCTGGGCGCATAGCCGCTTTCAACTTCCTCGTGGCGATCTATGGGCCGCTACTCTCGATCTATGCGTCAAAGATATTTCCCACCAGCATTCGCGCTTCCGCCACCGCCACGGCATGGTCGGCAAATCGCGTCGGCTCCGCCTTCGCTCCGCTGGCGCTACTGCCGCTGCTGCACAGCTACGGCCCGCTGGTCGTGCTCGCTACAATCGCAGCCACCCTGATCTTAAACTTTGCGCTTATCCAGATCTTTGGCCCAAAGGGGCTCGCGGGAAAGCCACTCACTGCCTGACGGGTGTCGGCAATCGTAAAAAACCGGCGCCGCTTAGGACGCCGGTGTCGTATCAACTGGAACTGCAGTCGTGTAAGGGCGGTCAGATCCAGTATGGTGCCACGCCGTAGTAATCGTAAACGCGACGACCGTTGTCTGCGGTCCAGAAGCTGTCGTCATTGTCATACTTTGGAGCTCCGTCAAGCTGCTCCCGGGTGACGTCAACGCGATAGCCGCCGAGACTTTCGTCATAATTCAGCTTGGTCCAAGGCAACGGGTAGTGATCGTTGCCAATGCCCAAAAAGCCGCCAAAGCTCAGCACGGCGTAGGAAACCTTGCCGCTGCGCTTCTCGAGCAGAACGCGTTCGATAGAGCCGATATGCTCGCCGTCCGGATCATATACCTTAGTGCCTTCGACCTTGTCGGAGGCGATGAGATCGTGGGTTTCCTTGACGTCTGCATTGGTCTTGCTGGTGTCATCGTAAGCCATTTTCGAACTCCTCTTTGGTTGGCATCTGCAAGGTCAACGTAGCCCGCTGCGTGCAGTTCCGATTTTGTGCGGGGTGATTTGTCGGAGCGGGCTGGTAACGCCGGAACCCCAAGCCTTACGGTGCATTTGTTGTCTCGAGGGTCGTTGGACCCATCAAGGAGACGCGCCATGTTTGACAGCCTCCGCGACCGCATGGGCGGCGATAACAAAATTTCGCCCATGAACATCGCCCATAACAGCCTGTTTACCGCCAAGGAAAAGATCGACCTGCTCAATCAGCTTAAGTCGGACGCGACGGCGGCGGGCAAAGAGGGTCGTGAGTTGGGCTTTGATGCCGAAGAAATCGATCAGGCCCTCGCCGAGGTGCACCAGGGCGTGCAGGACGGCGTCGGCACCGAAACTGTGCTCAAGGGAGATTTCTGATGGCTACCGTACCTAAAACGCCTACCCCCACCGTTGCCAGCGTTGATAACCTGATCGACGAAAACGGGTCGCGCATCGACGTGCCCGATGGCTCGCCGCTCAAGGTGGCGGGTGAGCATGAGGCCACTGTGGGGGCGACAGGCCCCACCAACTGGTGGCTCTACGGCGTGTTCGGCCTTGGCATCGTCATCGCGGTGCTGTTCCTGATGCAGATGTTCCAGGGCGCTCCAGCGACAGATGTGCAACCCGGCACGCCGACCTCTGAAAGCGTAGTTGCGCCCGCCAGTGGTCCTGCCGTTCCGGTGGCAGTGCCCGTGGTCCCGACGCCGTAATTTGGAAATCCAGACAACAGAAAGGCGCGCCCCGAGGGACGCGCCTTTTTCATTTCCGACAATCAGATCAGCCGTTGATCGGCGCGATCTGGATCTCGACGCGGCGGTTCTGGGCGCGACCGGCTTCGGTGGTGTTCGACGCAATTGGAGAAGTCTCGCCCTTGCCTTCAATGTAGAAGCGGCGCTGGTCGATGCCCTGGTTTGCAAGGATGGTGGCGACCGAGACGGCGCGGCGCTGGCTGAGAGCCAGGTTATAGGCGTCGTCGCCCTGGCTATCGGTGTTGCCGTAGACATCGACGATCGACTTGTCGAACTTCTTGAGCACCAGCGCGACCGAAACTAGGGTCGAATTGAATGCCGGCTGCACAGTCGACTGGTCAGTCGCGAAAGTAATGTTGGATGGCATGTTCAGAATGATGTTCTGCCCAACACGGGTCACCGAAACGCCGGTGCCCTGAAGCTGGGCACGAAGCTCGGCTTCCTGCTGATCCATGTACGAACCAATGGCGCCGCCGGTCAGCCCGCCAACACCCGCGCCGATCAAGGCGCCAACGCGCGGATCGCCGCCCACGGCAGCACCGACGAGTGCGCCGGCAATAGCGCCGCCGCCAACACCGATCATGGCGCCGCCAGCGGTGTTCGAAAGCTGCTGCTGGCCGGTGTAGGCATTGGTGGTGCAGGCAGTAAGCGCGAGCGTCGCCGCAAGTGCGACCAAAATCTTCGACTTCATAAGTATCCCCCTGAAGGATTCGGTAGTGACCTGTTGGTGATCACTGAATACGGCAGCATGGTGGTGAAGCATAGTGCCTGAACAGCGGATGAACGCCAGGGCGAATGGTGGCCTGTCCAAAGACCATCGACCGGTCCTGGCAGTTACCTTGCCGCCGGATCGCCCGCGCCCAGGAAACCCCATCACGAAACTGAGACATTGGTAAATACGTGCGCGGTGACGCATTGGCAGGCGGGCTGCCACACTTTAGAATGCCTCTCATGTTGAAGCGTCGCTGCCAGTTGCGAAAGCGCCTCCACAACCCCAACGCGCGCGTCGAATTGACCTATGTCAAAGAGGCGGACGCGGATCTAGGTATGGCTTGTTCGCCGGCAGCTTCGTTCGCCGACGGTAGAGCACAGAAGGACGTTTCGATGGACTATCGCGGCATATTCGAAGATGCGGTGGATACCTTGCGCACCGAAAAGCGCTACCGCGTGTTCGCCGACCTTGAACGGATTGCCGGCCAGTTTCCGCGGGCCATCTATCGCGACGATGCTGACAACCAGCGCGAAATCACCATCTGGTGCTCCAACGATTATCTGGGCATGGGCCAGCACGCCAAGGTCATCGGCGCCATGCAGGAGACAGCCGGCAAACTCGGCGTCGGCTCGGGTGGTACGCGCAATATTTCGGGCACCAACCGGCCACTGGTGGAACTAGAACGCTCCCTGGCCGACCTGCACCGCAAGGAAGGCGCGCTGGTCTTCACCTCAGGTTTCGTCTCCAACGAAGCAGCGATCGCCACCATTGCGCGGCTGCTACCGGATTGCATCATTTTCTCGGATCAGCTCAACCACGCCTCGATGATCCAGGGCGTGCGCCAGTCGGGCATGGAAAAGAAGATTTTCCGGCACAACGACGTGGCCCACTTGCGCGATCTCCTCGCTGCAGTGGACCGCAAGCGGCCCAAGCTGATCTGCTTTGAATCGATCTATTCGATGGATGGCGACATTGCCCCCATCAAAGAAATCTGCGATCTGGCCGAAGAGTTTGGCGCGCTGACTTATATCGACGAAGTCCATGCCGTTGGCATGTACGGGCCGCGCGGCGGCGGCATTGCCGAGCGCGACGGCTTGATGGATCGCATCGACATCGTCGAAGGCACGCTGGCCAAGGGCTTTGGCACGATGGGCGGCTATATCGCGGCCAACAAGGCGATCATCGACGCGGTGCGCTCCTACGCCCCCGAGTTCATCTTCACCACCTCGCTACCCCCGGCGCTTTGCGCAGCAGCACGCGCCTCGATCGAGCATCTCAAGGGCTCGAACCACGAGCGCATCATGCACCAGCGGCAGGCGCGCCTGACCAAGGCGATCCTCGCCGATGCCGGCCTGCCGGTGATGGAAACCGACACTCATATCGTGCCGCTGATCGTGGGCGACGCGCGTGCGGTCAAGGCCGCCAGCGACATGCTGCTCGACAGGTACAATATCTACATCCAGCCGATCAATTACCCGACGGTTCCCAAGGGAACCGAGCGCCTGCGCATCACGCCGACGCCGTTGCACAGCGACGAGATGATCTTCGCCCTGCGCCATGCACTGGTCAGCGTGTGGACCAGCCTCGAGCTGCCGCGCGAAGCCGCCGATGCCAAGATCACGGCGCGCAAACTGACCTCGGGCGACCTCACTCTGCCAACCATCGGCGGCTAAGGGCTTGTTTGCAACAACAGGTAGCGCCTGTGCGCACCAATTCAACCATCTAGTAGACTTTAGCTGCGTTCAAGAAGCGGAGAACGCAGCGCCCTAAGTGGGCTGCTGAACTTTTCCTTGTGCAAGGTCGGCAGCGGAATAGTTTGCCCTGAGGGCATCTCCAGCGAAGGCTATGCACCCAACGGCCACCGGAATGAATTTTCCTCTTGAGGCTTGTGTCAGCTCAGGCGGTCTCGCGCACCGGTGGCTGGGAGCGAAGCAGAATTGTATCCAATGTCGCGGGCCGCACGGGGCGCGACAGCAAATATCCTTGTAGCTGGTCACAACCGATGTCGTTCAAGATGACGCGTTGAGCTTCTGTCTCGACACCTTCGGCCGTGACCGCCATGTGCATCGCCCGGCCGAGGTCGATGATGGATCGGACTATGCTGTCGATCTCATGGTCCTGGCCCAGCTGAGCGGTGTAGGACTGGTCGATTTTGAGCTTATCGATACCGTGAGACCTGAGATAGCTTATCGAGGAGTAGCCGGTCCCGAAATCATCAAGAGCGACGCGTATCCCTCGCGCCCGTAGACGCATTAGAGTGGACCGGGTGAGCTGCGAGTTCTGGAGCAATAGCCCCTCTGTAATCTCTATTTCCAAGCGTCGAGCCTGGAGCCCCGTGGCTTCCAGTATTGCAAAGACACGGTCAGCAAATTTTTCATCCCGGAATTGGATGGGCGACGCGTTTACCGCTACCCAGGGCACGCTGGAAGAAGCGGCGTAGGTGCATGCCTGGCGCAAGACCCACAGGCCGAGTTCGTCGATAAGCCCCCGCTCTTCGGCGAGACCAATGAAAGTCACGGGTGATAACGGGCCGCGCTTTGGATGCTCCCATCTCACCAATGCCTCGGCGCCGGCAATTGTGCCGTCGCTGGCACTGAATATCGGCTGATAGACCAACGTTAGCCCTGGGGTGCCACTCAGTGCCTGCCTGAGCTCCATTTCAAGCTCGCGACGTTCCCTTACTGCAGCATTGAGTTTGCCATCATACGCCTGATACCTGCCCTTACCCGCGTTCTTAGCCTCATAGAGGGCCAGGTCGGCCTGGTGCATAATGTCCTCTATCGGCGTTGATGGATCCGTGACGACGCTCACACCGACACTCGCGCCGATCTTACCTTCGTGACCAGACAGACCAAACGGCTGGGAAAATGCATCTACGATTGTTCGGCTCAGCGATAGCGCAGCAGCGCCATCCTCTGCATGAAACTGAATGACGGCGAATTCGTCGCCGCCCAGTCTGGCCGCAGTGTCGACATCGGTGATCAGAGCCGTCAAGCGCGCGGCCGCCTGGCGCAAGAGCTCGTCTCCAGCCGCATGGCCCAGCGTATCGTTAACGCGCTTGAAATTGTCGAGATCGATATAGTGCAGGGCGACTTGAGAGGCGCCGGTGCGCATGTTGGCCAGCGCCTGTCCCAGTCTGTCTTCGAACAGGGCCCTGTTTGCCAGGCGGGTCATCGGATCATGAAATGCAAGGAATGAAGCTTGCGCTTTTGTGTCTTCCAACTGCGCTGAGGTTCGCTTCAGCCTTCTCAGCAGCAAGAACATCACAAGGGCTACAAGCACAAGTCCGATGGTGATGGCGGGCATTGTCTGGCGGACCAGGTCGTAAGCGGGCTCTTCGGGTATCCATGTAAAAAAGCCAACGGAACGGCCACGACCGTTCAATATGGGCGAGGATATCCGTTCGCCGTCGTCCGCTGCGTCTTCCTGAAACAGCAAGCCGGGAATTTCGTATCGCTGACTGATCTCCTGTGCGACGGACTTGTTGATAAGCCGCACCGAAATGTGGAGAAATTCCGTCCCCGGAGCTTGGGAAACAGCGTCCGTGCTTGGAACGATTGGCCTGACGCTGACAATCGCGGGCACGCCATCAGCCAGAGCGACCAAGTCCTCCACGCCTAGCCCAGTGACTTCCGCCGTTGAGTCAGGGAGCCCGTCGGAGACCTTAGCCATCCGTGCTCGGAGATCTTCCACCAGTGGCCGAAGAGCACTCGCGTCATCGTAATAAAGCTCGTTGCCAACGAGCTTCCCCTCTGAAACGACGCGTACGGGCAGATCGCGGGCATCCAGGAGGTAGACGCGGTCGTGGCCAAAATACTCGCTTATCCATTCGGCTAGATTCTCCGCGATCCAAGCCGGGTTCCCAGCTCTGAGGTTAACGACGGAATCGTCCCAGATGGCGGAGCTGTCCTGCTCTATGGGCATCCGCTCCATAATATCGGTGAGACCGTGCTGAACCGCTCTCGCCTGGCGAGCCATGGATCGATCGTCGATGCTTGAGGCTGCCCACCAACCGAACGATCCTAACACGGTCACCAAAACCGTAGCGAAGGCGAAGATCAGGTGGCTGATTTGGCGGGATAGCGATGTCATTTCTTGCGCCTTGGGGGCAGGAACAGACCATTGACACTAGTGGTCAACCCCTAAGGAACCATGGAATGGAAGCGATAATTTGCAATCGTGAAGTCTGAACCGTCCAAATCTGCTAATCGAACAACAGCAGCCGCCGGGCCATCAGCCGCTGAAAATCACACCACGGCGAGCTCCGCACGAGATGCCTGCTTCAGGTGTTGGACCGGCTCCGGTTGTTCCTCAGCCCGCCAGCACAATCCGCATCAGGTCGGCCGTGTTGCGGGCGCCGAGTTTTTCCATGACGCGCGCCCGGTGCACTTCTATGGTGCGCGGGGAAATGCCCAGTTCGCGACCGGCTTCCTTGTTGGACTGACCGTTGGTGATCAGTTGCAAGACCTGGCGTTCACGCGGGGTCAGCTCGGAAAAACCCCGTAGTTCGACGGAGCGTCTGCCTGCTTGCGTAACGTCCAAATTCGCATCGAGACGCACAGCATCGCGCAGCACGCTGAGCAGATAGTCGGTGTCGATCGGCTTGGAGACGACATCGGTGGTGCCCAGCTTCATCGCCGTAACCGCTGACGAAATTTGCTGCGCGTCGGTCAGCATGATCACCGGGATGCCGACCCGCATCGCCTTGATGCGGCGCAACAGGCCCAGCCCGCTCTCGCCGCTGACCAGCATGTTGATAACGAAGGCGTCGGGCCGGCGGCGCTCGAGGTTCAGGAAAAACTGCTCGATATCGACCGAAAACGAGGTCTGGAAGCCCTCCAGGCGGAACAATACGCTCAGCGCCTCGCAGGTCGGCAAGTCACCATCGACGATATGAACCATCCGATCCCTATTGAGAAATGAATGGTAGTAGATCTCTTCGCTCATTTTGCCCGTCCCCTCGGCAAGTTCGCTCAAGTCAAACTACTCGCGCGATGGCCGAGATACTTGCAATGCAATCACTGCGTCAAGGACTCGGGAACCATCGCGAGGATAGTCTGCACTAAGTGTTCCTGCCGTCCGATACGGAAAACACGTAGGATGAACCACCTACGTAATAGGAGTAATTACCCATCACCTGGTTGTCAACGGATTTTCATCCTAACGTATTTGGGTATTTATACGCGGGGATTGGCGCGCATTGCATCGCGGATTTCGGTGAGCAGTACTTCCTCCCTGCTGGGCGCTGGCGTGGTGGCGACGGGTTCGGCAGCGGCCTGGCGCTTCAGGCGATTGATGCCCTTGACCACCATGAACAGCACGAAGGCGATGATGGCGAACTTGACCACCGCATTGATGAACAGGCCGATATTGAGCGTTGCGACGCCAGCAGCCTTGGCCGCGGCAGTCGAAGGAACTGCGATGTTGTCGGGATTGGACAGCACCACGAATAGGTTGGAAAAATCGATGCCACCAATGATAAGCCCAATCAGCGGCATGAACACGTCATCGACAATGGACGACACGATAGCGCCGAAAGCGGCACCAATGATCACGCCGATAGCCAAATCGATCATGTTGCCCTTGATGGCAAAATCCCTGAATTCCTTGAACATAGTCTAGCCCCCTTGTTTAATATCCACCCCTTCCCCGGGTGTCCATGCGACCTGCGGGGTTCAAGAAAACCTTACCCGGAAGGCAATTGCAATGGGCCGAGAGTCGGTCTTGCGCAGCTTTGTCGCGGGGCCGATAGTCCCGGCGCCACCCCAAGGGAGCAGGATGCCCGAAATGCCCGCGCCAACGCCTGACGTCGCCGCCAACCTGTGGCAGGCGATCGACCATATCCCCCAGGGTATTGCGGTGTTCGATGCCGGCTTGCGCCTCGTCACGTCCAACAGCCGCTACAACGTGATGCTGGCTTTGCCTGACGAGCTAATCAAGCGCGGTACGCCGCTGTTCGATATCGCCCTGTTCCTCGGCGATCGCGGCGATTTTGGCCCCGGCGATGCGGCCCGGCTGGCCATCGAGCGCATCAACATTCTAACCGCCGCACCCACCACCGTGACCCAACGGCTCGGCAATGCCGGACAAACACTGGAATTTCATTCGAGCCGGTTGCCCGATGGTGGACTGGTGATCAGTTTTTCCGATGTGACGGCCCGCGTGCGAGCCGAGAAAGCGCTGGAGGGCGTCAACCAGTCGCTGGAAGAGCGGGTGCAGGAGCGCACCGCCGCATTGACCCGGGTCAATGCCGAGCTGGAAAGCGCTCGCGCCAAGGCCGATGCCGCCAATCACGACAAGACGCGGTTTCTCGCAGCCGCCAGCCACGACCTGCTGCAGCCGCTCAATGCCGCACGGCTCTATACATCAACACTGATCGAGCGTGCGAAATCGACCGGATTGGCTGATTTGGCCAATTCCATCGAAGCCTCGCTCACCGCCGTCGAGGACATCATGGGCGCGCTGCTCGACATTTCCCGCATCGACAGCGGCGCGCTGAAACCCATTCCGGGGCCGGTGGCTGGGCGTGATATTCTCAAGAAGATCGAGGTGGAATTCGGCCCGATGGCGCGCGAGCGCAATATTTCGCTGCGCATCGTCGCCACCGATGCGACGGTGATGGTGGACCGGGCGCTGGTGGGTCGCATCGTTCAGAACCTTGTCTCCAACGCCATCAAATATACCGCGCCGGGCGGTAAGGTGCTGGTCGGCCTGCGCAAACGCGGCAACCGCATGCGGCTCGATGTGATCGATACCGGCATCGGCTTCAACAAGGACCAGCACCGCCTGTTGTTCGCCGAGTTTTCCCGTCTGGAACGCGGCGCCCGCATGGCGCAGGGCCTTGGTCTCGGCCTGTCCATCGTGCAACGGCTGGTGACAGCGCTAGGCCTGACGCTGGAACTGGATAGCCACGAGGGCCGCGGTTCGCGTTTTTCGCTGTTCCTGCCGGCGACACGAGGCATTCGCGCCGCGGCCGAAACCAACGTGGCGCAGCCGGAAATCAGCTTTGGCATGCAGGGGCTGAAAATCCTCTGCGTCGATAATGAAGCGGCCATCATCGAGGCGATGGAGGGCCTGTTGCGGCACTGGGGCTGCGATGTGCGCAGCGCGCTATCGCTCAAGCAGATCGACCGCGAACGGCTGCTCGAAGGCTGGTATCCTGACCTGGTGCTGATGGACTATCATCTCGACCAGACCTCGGGCCTCGATGCCATCGAATGGCTACGGCACAATCTGGGCGGTCACCTGCCGGCAGCGCTGGTGACCGCCGATCGCAGCCCGGCGGTGCGGGCGCTGGCCGAGGAGCGCGGGATAGCTGTGGTCACCAAGCCGGTGAAACCTGCAGCTTTGCGGGCGGCGATTAGTGGACTGGCGAACCAGAGTCGAAGCCCTGCGAAGCGGGTGGGATAAAGAGCAGGACGAATGGGTACTGCTAGGGAGCCTCTGTGCCTCCCATCACCCCACCCTCATTCCCTCCCCATTCAGGGAGGGAGGCGCAGGTACGACCGTCCGTGTTCATCGTCTCCCTCCCCCTTGTGGGGAGGGATCAAGGGTGGGGGTGGTTTGGCCCCAATTTTCAGACGGCTCGGCAGCGGATATTCTTCCTACCCAAACACATCCATTGAAATCACCACATCCGCCCGATCCTGCGACAAACACACCAGATCATAATTCGGCAGATCATTGCGCTCGATATGCGCGCGATTACGTTCCTCGGTGAACAGCCCTTCCTCACCATGCCGCTTCATCAGTCGCGCCTGCACCACGTCGCGGGGCACGTCGATGAACACGCTATAATCCAGGAGCGGCTTCACCCCGGCCCAGGGGCCCTCGGTCAGCAGCAGGTAGTTGCCCTCGACGATCAGGATGCGCGCTTCGGGCTGCACGGTGAAGGCATTCTCGACCGTATCCTCGATCTTACGCGAATAGCCGGGACCGCTGACTGGGCCGGTGGCGAGTTTCAGATGATGCAAGAAGCTGACGAAATCGGCGCCCTCGAAGGTATGTGGCGCGCCTTTATAGTCCACCTGCCCCATGGCTTCGAGCTTGGCGTGCTTCATATGAAAGCCATCCATCGGCACCAGCGCGGCAATGCCCGGATGGGTAGTATCGAGCGTCGTGACCAATTCGGCGGCGAGTGTCGACTTGCCGGTACCCGGACCACCAGCGAGGCCGATGGCGATGCGCTGGCCATGCGCCTTGCTGGCGAGGTCGAGGATATGCGGCACCAGCCGCGACAGGGCCTGTTGTGGCGTCAGCTTGAGCTGGACGGGAGCCATCAGCGTGCCTTGGCGAGCCGGATCAGAAACCAGATCGGCACCACCAGAACCGCGCCGGTCAGGATATAGGCCCCGATATTGCGGAACACGCCAAAGCCGTCGCGCATTGCATCACGGAACAGATTGATGGCGCCATCGACCACATCCAGCGGACGCACGCCGAACACGCTCATCAGGAAGCCAACCACCAGCGACAATAACAACAGGCGGACAATGACGCCGCCGGGGCTGCCGCCAAAAAACCGCTCGATGCCGCTGCGGCGGCGCGGCGTGGTTTCGCTGGGATATTGATCGCTCATCAGTGTTCTCCGCCGCCCTGTCGTGAAGTTGGGTGATCATATAGGCTGTTTTATGATTTGCAGAAGATGTGAGTTGCCTAGTTTGTGGTCTGCCGGAATGCTGCAGTGCTTCCAGCGGTTCCAGTTGTTTACGGCGCCAGTTTTCATCCCTCCCTCCCTCTTGAGGGGAGGGCCTGGGAGGGGGTCGCTTCGTGCACCACTGACCGACCCCCACCCTCATTCCCTCCCCTCAAGGGGGAGGGAAGCGAAGGAGCCGAACCGCTGTGGCCAATCGGCAAACTGGGTCCACCCGTGACTACCCTCCCCCGCGTCATCACCGACTGGTTCGCCCGCAAGGGGTGGGCGCCTCGACAGCATCAGCTCGACGTGCTGGAAAGCTGGCAGGCCGGGGCTTCGGCGCTGCTGATCGCCCCAACGGGCGCGGGTAAGACGCTGGCGGGCTTTCTCCCGACGCTGGTCGATCTCGCGGATGGCAAGTTCGAAGGCCTGCATACGCTCTATATTTCCCCACTCAAGGCGCTGGCGGTGGATGTGCAGCGCAACCTCAATGCGCCGATTTTCGAGATGGGCCTGAAGATCAGCGCCGAGACCCGCACTGGCGATACCCCTGCCAGCAAACGTGCGCGGCAGCGGGCGAAGCCGCCGCATATCCTGCTGACGACGCCGGAACAGCTAGCGCTGCTGATCAGTCATCCGCATGCCGAGCTGTTCTTCGGCTCCCTCAAGCGGATCGTGCTGGACGAATTGCATGCGCTGGTGACGTCGAAGCGTGGCGAGTTGCTGTCGCTGGCGCTGGCACGGATCGCCAAGCTAGCGCCGGGCCTGCAGATCACCGCGCTGAGTGCCACGGTGGCGCGGCCGGACCTGATGCGGGACTGGATCGCCCAGCCAGTGCCGGGGCGGGAAACCCATTTGCTGACATCGTCGGGCGGGGCGCCGCCGGTGCTGGAAATCCTCGAAACTCAGCAGCGCCTGCCGTGGGCCGGGCATTCGGCCAATTATGCCCATCAAGACCTCTATGAGGTGATCAAGCAGCACAAGACGACGCTGCTGTTCGTCAACACGAGATCACAGGCCGAAATGCTGTTCCAGGGTCTGTGGGCGGTCAATGACGACATGCTGCCGATCGCTTTGCACCATGGCTCGCTCTCGGTGGAGCAGCGGCGCAAGGTCGAGAATGCCATGGTGTCGGGACAGCTCAAGGCTGTGGTCTGCACTTCGACGCTCGATCTCGGCATCGACTGGGGCGATGTCGACCTCGTGGTGCAGGTCGGGGCGCCCAAGGGGTCCTCGCGCATGCTGCAGCGCATCGGTCGCGCCAATCACCGGCTCGATGAGCCGTCCAAAGCGATGCTGGTGCCGTCCAATCGGTTCGAGGTGCTGGAATGCGAGGCGGCGCTTGAGGCGGTCGCCGAGAACCACCAGGATAGCGAAGACCCGGTCAATGGTGGCTATGACGTGCTGGCGCAGCATGTGCTGGGCATGGCCTGCGCGGCGCCGTTTGCCGCCGATGACCTCTATGACGAAGTACGGCTCGCATGGCCCTATCGCGACCTGCCGCGCAAACAGTTCGACAGGGTGGTGGAATTGGTTGCCACCGGTGGTTATGCGCTACAGGCTTATGAGCGCTATGCGCGGCTGAAGCTGACCGAGAAAGGGCTGTGGCGCGTCGCCAATCCCCAGGTGGCACAACAATACCGGCTCAATATCGGCACCATCATCGAGGAGCCGATGGTGCGGGTGCGGCTGATCCGAACGCGGGGGCTCAAGAAGGGCGTGCAGAGCCCGGTGGGCGCTGGCGGGCGCGTGCTGGGCGAAATGGAAGAGTATTTCTTCGGCACGCTGCTGGTCGGCGACACCTTCATTTTCGGCGGTGAGATCGTCGCTTTCGAGGGCCTCAAGGACAATGAGGCGTATGTGTCGCGCGCACAGTCGGCCAATCCGAAAATCCCGAGCTATATGGGCGGGCGGTTTCCGCTCTCGACTTACCTCGCCGACCGGGTGCGGCTGATCCTCGACAGTCCCGACGATTGGGGCAAGCTGCCCGATCAGGTCAGCGACTGGCTGCGATTGCAACGCGACGTCTCGGTGCTGCCCAAGCGCGATAGCCTGTTGGTCGAGACGTTTCCGCGCGGCACGCTGAACTACATGGTCTGCTACCCGTTCGAGGGCCGGCTGGCGCACCAGACGCTGGGCATGCTGCTGACCAGGCGGCTGGAGCGGTCCCGCGCGCGGCCGCTGGGTTTTGTGGCGTCGGAATATACGCTGGCCATCTGGGGGCTGGGCGATCTGTCGGGGCTGATCCGCACTGCTCGGCTGTCGCTGGACGAGTTGTTTTCCGAGGACATGCTGGGCGACGATCTGGAGGACTGGCTCGACGAGTCAGCGCTGATGAAGCGGACCTTCCGCAACTGCGCCATCATCTCGGGGCTGATCGAGCGACGGCATCCGGGCAAGGAAAAAACCGGGCGGCAGATCACCATGTCGTCGGACCTGATCTATGACGTGTTGTATCAGCACGAGCCGGACCACATCCTGATCCAGGCGACGCGCCGTGATGCGGCGCGCGGGCTGCTCGATATCGAGCGCCTCGGCGACATGCTGCGCCGCATTCGCAGCCACATCGTGCATAAGCCGCTGCAGCGCGTTTCACCTCTAGCCGTTCCCATCCTGCTCGATATCGGTCGCGAGCCGATTTTTGGCGAAGGCCGCGAATCTGCTATGTCGGACGCTGCCGATGAATTGATGCGGGAAGCTCTTGGGTCAGACCCTATATAAAGCCGAGATCACGGAGACGCCGATCCTGCGCTTTGCCGGAAACAATTTCGAACCCCTGCCCTCGGGAGGCCTCTACTGGCACGCCCAGCAGACGCTGCTGGTCGCCGACCTGCATTTCGAAAAGATGGCGAGTTTTGCGCGGCGCGGCCAGATGCTGCCGCCCTACGATACCGGCCTGACCCTGGCGCGGCTCGAAGCCGACCTGCGGCGCACCGGGGCCAAGCGCATGGTGTCACTCGGTGACAGTTTTCACCGCGCCGATGCTAGCAGTCTGCTCACCAATTCGGACCGTATGCGGCTCGATACGCTAACGGATCTGGTCGAGTGCATCTGGCTCTCGGGCAACCATGATCCAGCGCCACACTCCATCGGCGGCACCTGCCTGCCCGACCTTATGCTCGACGGATTGATACTAACGCACGAGCCAAAGCGTGGCGCAACCGGCCTGATGGCCGGACATCTGCACCCCGCGGCGCATATCCATATCGAGGGGCGCTCGACCCGTCGGCCGTGTTTCGTGCACGACAATCGCCTGCTGATCTTGCCGGCCTACGGCGCCTCGACAGGCTCGATCAATATCCTGTCGCCAGCCTTTGTCGGGCTGTTCCACTGGCCCGCGCTGGAGGTCACCATGCTGGGCAAAGACCGGACTTACCCGGTCAGCACCAAGCGGCTGGTGCGAGGCTAGCGCTTGAAAAGTACGCCGCCGAACCAGCCGGTGACCAGCGCAAGAAGCACACAAACCAAGCCGTAAAGCAGCGGCTGCTGGGTCGACGAGAGGGCGAGGAAGCGCTCGAAACCTATTTTGCGCACCGCGAATCCCTCCGATCGGCGGGCGATTATGGCGCCGTGCTTGAATACATAGGTCAGCGCGATATAGGGACCGGGCGGCGCATTGCTGGGCAGGGTCAGGCGTGCCGAATAGAAGGTGTCGGACAGGAAGTTGACGCCGTTTTCCTGCACCCCGAATAGCCCCTGCTCGGTCATCAAACGCACCAGTTGCTGGCCATAGACCGCGCTGCGCCACCAGTCGTCGGTGTTGACGACCAGCGTGTGGGATTCAGGCAGGATGTAGTTGGTGGTGAGCGTCGTGATGTCCGTGATCTCGCTCAACCGGCCGCTGGACAGCACGTGGAAGTAGCTGGGAAAGTTCTTGAACTCCAGCTGCCCGGTATTGCTCCAGATGCCGAAATTGTTGGTCATTTGCCGCGCGATGCGGTTTTGGGTCGGGCCGAGGACGACGACCACGACCTGGAACGGCCCGGTGATCGCTTCAGCCGAGCCGACGTCGGGCACGATGGTGCCAAAGAAATTCATCCGCTCGCCATCAAAGCTCGAGGTGATCTCGACGCTGTCGTTGGAGACCTGCGAAATAAGACGCGCCGCCTGGGCAGGCGCCAGCAGGCCAGCCACAAACAGCAGGAGCAGAACGAGTCGCTTCACCGCATGCCTCCCACCACTGCCATGGAAAACAGGTCGCTCGGAGTGATGACCAGCGACAGGCCGAAGCGAATGGCCACGGCCAGAACCAGCAATGCCAGAAGCCCACGCAATTGTTCACCACGCAGGTATTTGCCGGCTGACGCACCGAACTGTGCACCCGCCGTGCCGCCGACCATCAGGCAGAAAGCCAGCAAGATATCCACGCTCTGGCTCTGCACCGCGTGCAGAACGGTGGTCGCTGCCATCATCGCCACCACCTGCGCCAGCGAGGTGCCAATCACCACATTGCCCGGCACGCGCAGTAGATAAACCAGCGCTGGCACCATGATAAAGCCGCCGCCGATGCCGAGCAGCGAGCCAACAAAGCCGATGAAAAGGCCGATCACCAGCACCGGCAGCACGCTGATATAGAGGCGCGATTTCTTGAACCGCACCCGCATCGGCAGGCCGTGGATCCAGTTATGCTGGTTGGGGAGGCGCTCGCGGACCACGATGCCTTTGCGCTGCTTGAGGATCGCTCGGGAGCTTTCGACCAGCATCAGTGTGCCGACCGAGCCGAGCAGGATCAGGAAGCCGAGGGAAATGACCAGATCAAGCTGGCCGGCATCGCGCAGCAGCGCAAACACCGCGACACCGCCAAAGGCCCCCAACACGCCAGAAAGCACCAGATACATGGCGAGATGCAGATCGACGGCGCCGCGCCTGTAGTGTGCCAAGGCGCCGGAGGTCGATGCCGCCACGACCTGGCCGGTAACGGAAGCCACGGCCACAGGCACCGGCACGCCGGAGAAAATCAGCAGCGGCGTCAGCAGGAAACCACCACCCACGCCGAACAGACCCGACAAAAATCCGACTGCCCCTCCAATCCCCACGAGGAAAAAGAGGTTCACCGACATTTCAGCGATCGGCAGATAGATCTGCAAGACCGGACCCGTTCAAGACATTACTACGTCACACGACCATACAGGACCGTGCGTCAACAATAGGTCAAAGGCTCCGCCTTGCGGCGGAACCTTCAATGGGGCTTAAGACGGCCCGGAGTCGGTGTCAAACGACAGTTCAATGTCAGACCGGCTGACTGCCCAGAACCGCCAGAAGACGCGGATTGATGGCGCCGGTTTCGGTCATGCCGGTGCCGCGCTCAAAGGCCTTGATGGCAACGGCGGTCTTGGGACCGGCAACACCGTCGGCGGTACCGACATCGAAGCCGAGCTTGTTGAGCACCAGTTGCACCTTGGAAACGACGTCCCGCGTGGTGATTACCTGGCCCGGATCGAAGGTCTTCGACCAGGTGCCAAGCGGTGCGAAGTTAACGGCCAGATCGAGCGGCTCGGATTTCCAGGCACCGACTTCTGTATTGATCGTGCTGACCTGCTCGGCATTGAGCGACTTTGCCATGTCGTCGCGCGCCTGGGCCGCGTCCTTGTCGCCATTGCGGGCGGCCAGGGAGAACCACTTGTAGGACTGGGCAAAGTCCTGCTCGACGCCGAGACCGCGGGCATAAAGCATGCCGAGGTTGAATTGGCTGTCGGTCATGCCCTTGGCGGCAGCCTGGGCAAACCACTCGGCGGCGGTTTCGAACTGCTGCTCGCCGAGCAGGCCACCCGCGTAGAGCGCGGCCAGGTTGTGCATGGCCATGCGGTTGCCGGCTTCGGCCGCACGCTGGTACCAGAGCTTGGCGACTTCGATGTCTTTTTCGACACCCTGTCCCGCCTCATAGAGATTGCCGAGACGATATTGCGCGGGAACAAAACCCTGCGCCGCCGCACGTTCGTACCATTTGCCCGCTTCGGCATAGTCCTGGGTAACAGCGCGGCCTTCGGTGTAGATGGCGCCCACTTCGAACTGGGCCCGGGCATCGCCATTGGCCGCGGCCTGGCGCAGATCGAGCGGACCAACGGCTTCCGCGGGCAGTTCAAACGTCTGCGGTTCGGTGCTGGCTGGAATGCTGGCGACGACGTCCTGCGCGGTTTCGGCTGGCGCATCAAGCGGCACGATTTCGGCCGAGCCACCGGTTGAGGCCAGCAAGGTCGACGGCATCGGCGAGATATCGGACTTGGTAAAAGTCCTCCCTGCATTGGAATTGATTGAGCCGGTGGGGGTGCCATCGATCATGTCGATGACGCGCGGCTCGGGGCGGACTAGCGATATGTCGCCGGCTGTCGGGTCGGCAGCGGGAGCAATTTCCACTTGCGGCGCGGCTTGCGGTTCAGGCGCGTCGCTGTTCATGCGCTGGATCAGCAGATTGAGCGCCAGCATCGAAACGGCGATCAGCGTCGCAGCCAGCAGCAGCGGGCGGCGATGACGGGTGAGGAAGCTCTGCTGTTCGAGCGGCGCATCGGCTTCGCCATCGCCAAAAGTCGGCGCGACGGCAGACGCAACGATCGGCTTTTCCTTCTTTTGCTTGACCGGCTTGGAGGCCTTTGCCGGCTTTTCCGCCGTGGACGGCGCAGCGATGTCGGCAGCTTCCAGGCTGGGAGCGGCAGCGGGTTGAGACGGCATGACGCGCGACAAGGCGCGGCTGATCAGTGAATTGCTGGTGGCACCAGTAGCCGTGCTGGTCTCCTGACGGGCACGCTGGGCACGGCGCGCGGCAGCAACGAAAGTGCTGGTGCTGCTGGCATTGGTCGGAGAATCAACCGCGGGAACGGCCGCGGCCGAAGGAGCGGTAAAAGGATCGCTTTCCACCTTGGCAAAGCTGGACTGCGGGCGCGGCGGGCGCTCGACCATGCTCGGATCAAATGCGGGCGTCTCTGCAGCGTCGGGCGGTGCGACAGGCTGTTGTGCAACAGGCGGGCGCGAAGTAACGCCGACCTTGGCCTCAAGCGCCGAACGCACTGGGCCTTGATCCTTAAAGCCGGGATCGACCAGCGGTGCGTCATCGCCCGGATTGGCCGGCATGATGTCGCTCTTGGCCGCCGAACGCGGACCGGAGAGAGCCGACAGCATGGCGTCGAAACGGTCATTGACCATATCGTCTTCGCGAGCGGTCGCCTTGACGAATGCGTCTGCGGGAGACGGCGTCTGTGGCGCTGGAGCGGCGGCGCGTGGGGCGGCGAAGGGCGTCGGTGCGGGGCGTTCAGCCTGTTCGGCGAGCGTCGCTTCCAGGCGCGCCAGTCGCTCGGCCGTGTCCCTGCCAGCAGTGTTGAACAAAGCCGACATGCGCTTTTCGATCTGGCCCATGCTTTCTTCGCTGAGGCCACCCGAAGCGGCGGGTTCAGCGGAGCGGGCAAAGGCCTCGGAAGTGCGCTCGGCAACCATATCGGCAAGCGTTTCGTAGTCAGGCGTCTTGCCGGCCGATTTGATCAGACCGGTGAGACGGTCCTCGATGCTCTTGAGGCTATCTGCACCAAACATGGCGACCGGAGCCGGCGCCTTGCGGCTAATGGCATCGCTGGTGCGCTCGGCAACCAGGGTTGCCATGGCTTCGAGACCGACCGGATCGGACTGGCTGGAGGAATAGAGCTTGGCCAGTCCATTGAGCTGAGTGCCGGTCTCGTCCATGCGGGTCATCAGCAGCTTGAGCTGGCTTTCGACCTGGCCGGTATCGGCGGGCATGCGATCGGACAAAGCTTCAATCTGGCTTTCGATGCGCAGAAAGCGCGGCTCCATGCCGGCCAAGACAGCGTCGCGCAGCGAAGCGATATCCTGCTTGAGGCCGGTCACGTCGCCATTGGAATTATCGAAGCCACCGATGCGGGCGGCAAGCGCATCGACCTTGGCCACCAGCCTGCCGGGCGCGACGTCGCTGTCCTTCATCACTTGGGTGAAGGCAGCCATTTCGGCGGTCAACCGCTCGAAGTCGCCCGAAGATAGCGTGACATTGCGCTCGATGGAATCGATGCGGTCATAGACGTTGCGCACGCTTGCCTCGATGGCAATCATCGCCGGAGCGATGGTATCGGGCGACTTGGCCTTGCGATCTTCGCGTGCAATCTCGCGCTCCATCTGCTGGGCTTGCAGTTCGGCCAGCTTGCCAACGGTGGCGGAGACGTCGTCAAGGCGACGGTTGAGCGTCGAATGATCAACCTTAGGGCCGCTTTCGATCAGGGCGGCGAGCGCACCGATCTGCGATTCGAGCCGCTTGACCTGGCCGGTCTCGCCGACGGCACCAGCCAGCAATTCAACGACGTGGGTTAGTTGCTCGATCTGGCTAGCGACTTCGCTGACGCTGCCATTGTTGGCGCGCTGCGTCTTCAGTTCGCCCTCAAGGCGCTCAAGACGGCCCGACAGGCCCGAGACCAGCGAGGTGAGTTCACGGAATTCGGGCTGATCGCTGGCGCGACTGCCCAGGGCTGCCGCGGACCCGGACATCTGGCGACCGCGGATTTCGGCAATGGCATTGCTCAGCGCGTCGCGCTGTTCGTGGTCATGAGCGTCGTCGCGCTCGCTAAAGCGATCAACGGCGCGCTTTACGGTGCGCAAGGCTTCACGGCGGCGCACTGACGGTTCCGGAACGACGACTTGGTCGCGCAGATTGCGAATACGACGCGAGATGCCGGTCAGTGCAGGCTCGGCTTGCTCGGCATCGGCATAGCGGCCCTCGACATGATCGAGCAGGGCCACGAGTTCGCCACGCAGCGCCTGCCACTCACCGGGATGGGGCTCCTGTGCCAGATCGGACAGGTCTGGATTTGGGTAGGCGCGGGCCATGTTCTAGTCCCTGTCATAAAGCGACGACCCTTCGCGATTCAACACGAAGGCGTGGCGCTTACTCTTGGTAAAACATGGTAAAGATCAGGTTAAGTGCTGCCGCAATGTGCAGCTACCCGCACCGGCAAGGCGGCTCTGGTGGACGAAAGACGTGGTCGACTCAAGTCCCCGGATTGGTCATAGACTAGGTCAAGAGGAGCTTGCTGTGCCATGACCCGCCGCCGCATCATTATTGTCGACGATCATCCGCTGTTCCGCGCAGCCCTGCGGCAGACCCTGTCAGGCGGCGATGCCACCGTAACGGTGGAAGAGGCGGGCGATCTCAATGGTTTAAGCGCAGCGCTCGATGCCGATCGCGATTGCGACCTGGTGCTGCTGGACCTCAACATGCCGGGAGTGCGCGGCTTCTCGGGCCTGCTGCTGCTGCGGGCGCAATATCCCGATATTCCGGTGATGATCATCTCGGCGGTCGAGGACAATACGGTGGTGCGCCGGGCGTTCGAACTGGGCGCGGCGGGCTATCTTCACAAATCCGTCGGTCCGACAGAAATTCGGCGCGCCATCGAAACAGTGCTCTCGGGCGAGGTATTCGTACCCGAGGGGACTATGCTCGGTGCCGATGATGGCCACACCGCACTGATGCGTCGCCTGTCGACACTGACGCCACAGCAGGTGCGCGTGTTGATGATGCTCAGCGACGGGCTGATGAACAAGCAAATCGCCTATGAGCTGACGATTTCGGAAGCCACGGTGAAGGCACACGTGTCGGCAATTTTGCAGAAGCTGGACGTGGATAGCCGCACGCAGGCGGTGATCGCCGCGGCGCGGATCGAGGATGGGCAGTTCGAAGCTTTGTTCTCAACGGGAGCCGAGAAGGCCTAGTTCAACCGCGCTCTGCCTGCTGCCCAATCATCCACCTGGGTGCCTACGATTTCGGAAATATTGGTCTTGCCTTCGGCGCGAACGGCAGCGACGAGCCCTCGCTTGAGCTGATCGAGCATGTCGAGGCCGCCGAAGACCATGGCCGAATAGAGCTGGATGGCATTGGCGCCAGCCTGGACCTTTGCCAAGGCCGATTGCGGCGAGTGAATACCGCCAACGCCAATGATTGGCAGTGCGCCGACCCGTTGGCGCGTCTGGGCCAGGCGCCGGGTCGAGAGATCGAACAGCGGTTTACCGGAAAGACCGCCGGTTTCCGAGGCATTTTCGAGCCCTGCCACCGCATCGCGGGCGATGGTGGTGTTGGAGACGATTAGGCCATCGAGGTCGGTGGCCAGCACGACAGCCGCAAGGGCGTCGAGTGCGGCTTCATCAAGGTCAGGCGCGATCTTGAGGAAGACCGGGACGCGGGTCTTGGCCTTTGCCCGAGCAGCAAGCACCTCGCCGAGCAGGCGGCGCAGCGCTTCATCGGCTTGCAGGTTGCGCAGTCCGGGCGTGTTGGGCGATGAGACGTTGACCGTCAGGTAATCGGCCAGGTCGGCGAAGCGTCGCACGCCGAGCACATAATCGAGGACGAAATCATCGCTGTCCTTGTTGGCGCCGATATTGACGCCCAGCGCCGCCGGAATGCGCTGACCCTTGAGGCGCGCAAAGGCCGCGTCATGGCCCTCATTGTTAAAGCCCATGCGGTTGATGACGCCTTCGGCGCTGCCGATGCGGAACAGGCGCGGCCTGGGATTGCCGGCCTGCGGACGCGGCGTGACCGTGCCAATTTCCACCATGCCGAAGCCCATCAGCGCCAGCGGGCGCGGCACTTCGGCATTTTTGTCGAAGCCGGCTGCCATGCCGATGGGATTGGTCAGGTCGAGGCCACAGAGCGTAGTGCGCAGTTCGGCGCCGTCAGGATGGCTTTGCTCGGGTGCAAGGCCAAGTCGCAGCGCTGTGATGGTGGCGCCGTGGGCGGTTTCCGCATCCATCTTGAGCAGGGCTTCACGCGTCAGGCCTGACAAGGCCGGAATGCGCAGCAATGGCGACAAGGCAGAAAAGATCATCGAACGGCCTCGGGCAGCGTGCAGGAGCCGTCGGTCGCGACGCTGAGCGGCGCCTCCCAGGCGATGGAACTGGTCGGAAGCGAGCCACCATAGAGATGGGGAAACAGCGCGCCACCGCGGGATGGCTCCCAGACAAGCGCATCACCCAGATCGGCGGTGCGGATTGCCAGCAAGACCAGATCGTCCTGACCCGCGAAGTGGAGCCGCAGCGTTTCGCGCAGCTGGTCAGCGGTCGAGAAATGCAAGTATCTGTCGGCGGCATCGATGGGCATGCCAGCGAAATGGGAGGCATTCCGGGCCGGCGCGAAAGTGGCTTCGGCAGCGATCTTGTAGACGAATTCTGTGGTGCTCATGCGCGCGAACCTAATGGGGCCGAGAACCGCCTGCAAGCTGGCGACGGGGCTTTACAACCGAAAGAGACAAGCTTAAGAATAGGACTTAATTCCGTATATAAGATATATTTCCTCGTCCGGGTTCTGCCATGCTGTCACACCGAGCTGTTTGGGATGGGATCGACGCGCTTGCGCGCCGGCATGGTCTTTCAGTGTCAGCGCTCGCTAAGCTGGCCGGCCTCGACGCGACGGCGTTCAACGTATCCAAGCGGATCAGCAAGGACGGCCGGGAGCGCTGGCCATCCACTGAGAGCATTGCCAAGGTCCTCGAAGCCACCAGCGAGAGCTTTGATGTGTTCATTGCCGGCACGGGTGCCTATCTGCAATCGAATGACAATCAGCCCAGTCGCAGCGTCCCGCTGTTGGGCCTCGCGCAGGCGGGTACCGGTGGTTTTTTTGACAGCGCTGGCTTCCCCGCAGGTCAAGGCTGGGACGAAATCGCCCTGCCCGCGCCCGGTGAAGGCGGCATCTATGCGCTTGAGGTACAGGGCGACTCCATGGAGCCGCTGTATCGCGAAGGCGACCGCATCGTGGTTTCACCCACCGAGCAGGTGCGCCGCGGCGACCGCGTCGTGGTCAAGACCAACGACGGCGAGGTCATGGCCAAGATCCTGCATCGCCAGACCGGCAAGCAGATCGAACTGCACTCGATCAACCTGGCCTATCCACCCCGCATCCTCGACCTCGCCGACGTCGAATGGGTGGCGCGGATCATCTGGGCGAGCCAATGATCACCATCGCCGCCATGGCTATCGTGGATGTAGATGACTTTGCCGCCCTGCGGCATGCCCTGTGGCCCAATGACAGCGTCGCCGAACACCGAGAAGAACTGGTCAAGGCCTTGGCAGCACCGGCACGCTGCATCAACCTGATCGCCAGGTGGCAGGGTGGAACTGCCGCGGGCTTCGCTGAGGCCAGCATCCGCCACGACTACGTAAATGGCTGCCACACGTCCCCAGTAGGTTTCCTCGAAGGCATTTATGTCGACCCGCACTATCGTCGAGCAGGGGTAGCCAGCCAACTGGTTCTGGCGGTCGAGGATTGGGTACGGCGGAACAACTGCACGGAGCTGGCATCCGATGCTGCTCTCGACAACGATCAGAGCCACGGAATGCACGATGCGCTCGGCTTTATCGAGACCCAGCGCGTGGTTTATTTCCGCAAGGCATTGCTCTAGCTAAGCAGTTTTCCCGCCAGCGCGGTTGCGATCAGCTTGCGGGTCTCGGCCACGCCGAACAGGGCGATGAAGGAGCCGAAGCGGGGCCCCTGGTCTTCGCCGAGCAGGACTTGGTAGATGGCCTGGAACCACTCGCGCAGCGGCACGAAACCATGCCCATTGCCGATGGCATAGACGACATCCTGCAAGGCTTTGCCATCAGTCGAGCCTTCATAGTCGGCCAACTGGTCGTGCAGGTCCTGCAGGGCAAACCGCTCTTTCTCGGTGGCCGCGCGATAGACCTTGGCGGGCTTTACCTTGTCGTTGAAGTAACGCACCGCATAGCCGGCCAGCCGGTCGATCTCGGGATGGGTCTGGGCCGTGGCGCCCTTGAAGTAGCGCGAGATGAAGCCCCAGAGCACCTTAGTGTCTTCCGCATTGGCTGTCGCCACGAGATTGAGCAGCAGTGCGAAACTGAACGGCATGTCGGGGTTTGGTACAGCGCCGTAGTGGACGTGGAACACCGGGTTTTCGAGCCGGGCCGCGACGTCTTGGGTCTGATAGGCCTCGATGAAGCTGTAATATTCATCCACCGCGCGCGGAATGACGTCGAAGTGCAGGCGCTTGGCGGTGCGCGGCTTCTGGAACATGTAGAGCCCAAGGCTCTCGTTGCCGGCATAGGTCAGCCATTCATCGATGGTCAGGCCATTGCCCTTGGACTTGGAAATCTTCTGGCCCTCGCTGTCGAGGAACAGTTCATAGACATAATGCTCGGGCGCCTTGCCACCGAGGATTTCACAAATCTTGTCGTAGATCGGTGCGTTGGTCTGGTGGTCCTTGCCGAACATCTCGAAATCGACCCCGAGGGCTGCCCAGCGCATGCCGAAATCGGGCTTCCACTGCATCTTCACATGGCCACCGGTGACCGGCACGGTGGTGTCGCGGCCATCTTCGTCGGCAAAGGTGATCGTGCCGTCCTTGGCGTTCACTTCCTTCATCGGCACGTAGAGCACGCGGCCGGAAATCGGCGAAATCGGCAGGAAGGGCGAATATGTCGCCTGACGCTCGGCGCCGAGCGAGGGCAGCATTACCTTCATGATGTCGTCGTAGCGCTCGGCAGCGCGCATCAGCACGGCGTCGAACTTGCCCGACTTGTAATAATCAGTGGCGCTGATGAATTCGTAGTCGAAGCCGAAGGTATCGAGGAAGCCGCGCAGCATGGCGTTGTTGTGGTCGCCAAAGCTTGGATACTCATTGGTCCAGGGATCGGGCACCGAGGTCAGCGGCTTTTGCAGATGCGGCTCCATGGCCTCCTTGGAGGGCACGTTTTCCGGGATCTTGCGCATACCATCAAGATCATCGGAGAAGCAGATCAACCGCGTCGGAATCTGGTCGCGGGTCAGCAGGCGAAAGGCCGTACGCACCATGGTGGTGCGCGCCACTTCGCCGAAAGTGCCGATATGAGGCAGGCCGGACGGGCCATAACCGGTCTCGAACAGCGCCTCTTGCTTGCCGGACTTTTCCAGCCGCTTGACCAGTTTGCGCGCCTCTTCAAACGGCCAAGCGCGGGCAGTCTGGGCAGCGTCGAAAAAAGCTGGGTCGAGAACGGGTAAAGGTGCGGACGACAAGGGTGCAAGCCTTTCGGAAACGGGAGTGCGGTGTGTTGCATCCCCCAAGCCCTGCGTCAACTTTTTGCCGACGCGCTTGCCAAGGCGCCATAGCGCGCCTAGCTATCGGGGCACAGCCAGAACGGGAAATGCCTGATGCCCAATTCCGCCCATGACGCCCTGATCCACCTGATGATCCTCGCCGCCTCGTCCGACAGTAGCATGACGGAAAAGGAATTGGTGCGCATCCAGGCGCTGATCGGCCGGCTGCCAGTGTTCGAGGGCTTCGATGGCAATCGCTTTGCCGCGGTGGCCAATAGCTGTGCCGACAAGCTCAATGGCGCCGGCGGACTGGACCAGGTGATGGACGACGCCATCGCGGCCTTGCCCAAGAAGCTGCAGGATACCGCCTATGCCGTGGCGGTCGAGATCACCTCGGTCGATCTGCATCTTGAGCAGGAGGAACTGCGCTTCCTCGAACTGCTGCGCGACAAGCTCGATCTTGATCGCCTGACTACCGCCGCCATCGAAACGGCAGCGCGGGCGCGGCATCGTAGGATGCCTGCATCTGCTTAGGCGCGCGTTCGAAGCACCAACTGGCCGCCGCTTTTCCTCAACGCGCTTTAGTAGAACCCCACTGGGAACCAGCGCAGGTAAAGCTCGTCCAGCGCGCCATTGTCCTTGAGGCGTACCAGAGCCCAGTCGATGGCGTGGCGAATGGCGTCCTTGCCTGCGGGTACGGCGACGGCCAGGCCTTCCCCGAACAGTTGCGGGCGAAAATAGGGATCGCCGGCAAAGCCGCAGCAATCGAGATTTTCGTTAAGCCAGAACGAGGCGCGCATGGCGTCCCCGAAGAAGCTGTCGGCGTCGCCATCGCGCATGGCTACCAGGCCTTCGATTTCGCTATCGAACGGCACGATGCTCGCTTCAGGCAGGTAGCGCTTGAGAAAGGTCTCATGCGTGCTGCCGCCGCGTACGGCGACTTTCTTGCCGGTGAGCGTGCTGGCGTCGAAAATGCCGATATCAGGCGCGCGGGTGACGAAGCGACCGGGCAAGGCCAGGTAGGTCGAGGAAAAATCAAAGCTTGCCCCGGTTTCGTCCGACATGGCCAGCCCGGCGATCAGCGCATCGCCCTGGCTGTCGCTGAGGGCATTGGTAGCCTGTTCCCACGGCCAGGCCTGGATGGTGCAGGCGACATTGACCTCGGCGCAGATACGCTTGGCCAGATCGACATTGAAGCCGATTAACTCGCCGCTGCTGTCGCGGAAGTTGAAGGGCGGGAAATCGGCGGTGGTCAGGAACCGGATCGCCGGCACCGCATTGGCGCTCGGCAGCACTTCGCGGGCGCTTGGATCGGAGTGGTAGGGGAGCGTCTGGGCGAAGGCAGGTGTGGCCAGGAGCAGTGCCAACGTCGCTACTTGGAGCAAGACCAGACCCCCACCATTGATCCTTTTCGCCTCAGATCGCTCCACTGGAGCGATCTGACCTTCGGTACGGCTCGAAGCCCACAAGGGGGAGGGAGACCATGAACACTGAGGGCTGCGCTTGCGCCGCCCTCCCCTGAATGGGGAGGGACCGAGGGTGGGGTGATGGTTGGGCAATATGCTTATGGGGAGCCTCAAACCTGATCTAGCCCAAACATCAGGTCGGCAATCAAATCATCGCTGGATTCCAGCCCAACCGATAGCCGCAGCAGGCCTGGGGTAACCCCCGTTTCCAAACGCGCTTCCTCGGTCAGGCGTGCGTGGGTGGTGGTACGCGGGTGGGTAATCAGCGACTTGGCATCGCCCAGATTGTTGGAAATCAGGATCACCGCCAGGCTGTCCGACAGGGTGAAGGCCGCTTCCTGGCTGCCCTTGAGTTCAATGGCCAGCAGCGTCGAGCCGCGCGTCATCTGGCGCTTGGCCAGCTCATATTGGGGATGACTTGGATGGTGCGGATAGATGATGCGGCTGACCTTGGAGTGCGAAGCCAGGGCCTCGGCGACCTTTTCGGCGCTGTCGGTCATCTGGCGGATGCGCAGCTCGTAGGTTTCCAGCCCCTTGAGCAGCACCCAGGCGTTGAAGGCGCTCAGCGTTGCGCCGGTCTGGCGCAGGAAGGTGTGGACCTCGCCTTCGATCAGCGCTTTTGAACCCAGCACGATGCCGCCAAGCACCCTGCCCTGCCCGTCGACATGCTTGGTGGCCGAATAGACGACCAGGTCGGCGCCGAGTTGCAGCGGCTTCTGGTAGAGGGCTGTCGAGAACACGTTGTCAACGATGAGCTTGGCGCCGTGGGCGTGGGCAATCTCGGCGACGGCCTTGATATCGACCAGTTCCAGCGTCGGATTGGTCGGGGTCTCGATGAACACGACCTTGGTATTTGGGCGCATGGCGCGGGCGAAATTCTGTGGATCGCGGCCATCGACCAGCGTCGATTCCACGCCGAAGCGCGGCGCGTAGTCTTCGACCACATAGCGGCAGCCACCGAACAGCGCCTTGGCAGCGACGATGTGATCACCCGCGCGCACCTGGCTCATGATCGCATTGGTCACCGCGGCCATGCCGGAGGCAAAGGCTCGGCCGGCTTCGGCGCCTTCGATCAGCGCCATGCGCTCCTGGAACATGTCGACGGTGGGGTTGGCGAAGCGGGAATAGTTGTGGGCGCCCGGTATCTTGCCCTGGAACAGCTCCTCGGCATGTTCGGAGCTCGGATAGGAATACCCCGAATTGAGGAAAATCGCCTCGCTGGTCTCGTTGAAGGGCGAGCGCTTGCCGCCACCATGCACCATCTGGGTCGCGGCGCCGAGCTTGGTGGGATCGAGGAGAGGGTTGTTATCGCGGGACATGAGCAAGGCCTTCAAACAAAAAACCGGCACGCGTGTGGCGGCCGGTTCCATAACGGTCTTTAGCATTTGTTTTTACGAGTTCATGTCGAATGACCTCGTAGTGGCTGCAAGCGACCGGCCAAATCACCACTGGACTGTGATCTAAAGCCAATTGCCAGTTGGCGTCAATTGCCGAGATTGGTAGGGAACACCAGCACAGCCAGGAAACACGACAGCATGGACAAGCAACAGACCTGGCCGCAGGGCGTATTCCCGGCGCGGCTGATCGAGATGCTGCACAAGCAGGGCTCGATTCAAGCGAGCCGGCCGTTCGATGCCGACCAGGTGCAACCGGCCAGCCTCGACCTGCGATTGGGCGACGTGGCATTTCGGGTTCGCTCCAGCTTCCTGCCCGGCCCGAGCCATTCGGTGTCCGAGCGCATCGAAGCGTTGAAGCTGCACGAGATTGACTTGAGCAACGGCGCCGTGCTGGAGCGCGGCTGCGTATACCTCGTGCCGCTGCAGGAAAGCCTCGACCTGCCCGACGCGGTCAGTGCTTCGGCCAATCCCAAGAGTTCGACCGGGCGATTGGACGTTTTTACCCGCGTTATCGGTGATCGGGCGCGCGGCTTCGATCAGATGCCGTACGGCTACAAGGGTCCGCTTTATCTCGAAGTCAGCCCCCGCACCTTCCCGATCCTCGTGCGCACCGGTTCGCGGCTCAGCCAGATGCGGTTCCGCTCCGGCGACAACCGGCTGACAGTTGCCGAGCATCAGGCGCTGCATGCAAGCGACACACTGGTGTTCAAGAACGACGTGCCGGTCGGCGAAGGCGTAGCGCTGTCGATCGACCTCAAAGGCCTTGGACGCGACGGGTTGATCGGCTTTCGTTCGCGGCGCCATACGGCCGTGGTGGACGTGGACAAGAAGGCGACGCTCGACGTGCTCGACTTCTGGGACCCGCTGTTCAATCGCGGGCGTGAGGAGCTGATCCTCGATCCCGACGAATTTTATATTCTGGTCAGCGACGAGGCAGTGCATGTACCGCCTACACATGCAGCCGAAATGGTGCCGTTCGATCCGCTGGTGGGCGAATTCCGCGTACATTATGCGGGCTTTTTCGATCCCGGCTTTGGCCACTCACCGGCTGGCGGCACGGGCAGCCGCGCCGTGCTCGAAGTACGCAGCCGCGAAGTGCCGTTCCTGCTCGGCCATGGCCAGACTATTGGCCGCCTGATCTATGAACGGCTCGCCGAAGCCCCGGACCGGCTGTATGGCTCGGCGCTCGGCTCGAACTATCAGGCGCAGACCCTGAAGCTGTCCAAGCACTTTAAGCCCTATACTGGCTAGAAGAAGATATCGTCGGCCTCTTCAGTCGCTTCCGCGGCAATTGGAGCCGATAGATCGGCGCCGAAGATCTTCTCGTGGATGCGGCGCTCGGCGTCCATTGTATAGCGCTTGCGATGCGCGGCCAGCAGGTCCGCCACCTCGCCCGTCGGCTTGGCTGAGCTATGCTCGGGGCATTCGGCCGCCAGTTGCAGCTGCAGATCGCGCATGGTTTCGGCAATGTCGGTGAGGCCGCCAAAGGTTTGAGCGGCTGCGCCCAACAGGTTGATGACGCTGGGGCCATCTCGGTTGAGCGTGCCAAGGGCCTCGGCAAGCGACTTGTCGACACGTTGCAGCAGGACCAACGAGGCGCTGGCTTCCTGTTCGAGCTGGCCGACCCGGCCGGCCGTGTCGCCATTGGCGGCCGCGCCGAAGGACTGGGCAAGACCGGCTGCCTTGTGCAGACCGGTCATGGCGGCCTCGGCGGCAGCGACGGTTTCGCCGGTCAATTCGCGGAGCTGGCGGGCGATGACGTTGAGGGCTGCGCCGCGCGGCCCGAGCTGGGCGCATTTGACGGCGGCGTTGAGGCTGACGAGGCGCATGTTGGCCTCGATTTCCTGCACCGCTTCGACGTGGCTGAGCAGCACGCCAACGGTACCGAGCACAGCAGTGGCGACGACTTCCAGCTTGCCGCGTTCAACTTCGCAGTCGCGCAGCACCAGGGCTGCGTGGCGAACGGCGTCGCTCAGCGTGGCCAGCGAGGAGGTCTTGGCATCGCCCTTGCCGTAGACGGCGCGGCTCTGGCTCATGATGGCGCTGGCGTCGGCAGCCAGATCGCGCAGGGCGTCACCTGCCTCGGCCACGTCACTCTCGAACGCGTCGGCTGCAGAGGATAGTTGCGCCACCTGGAGGCCACCCATGGCAGCGCGGGCCATGACGGCATCGTCGGCGGTCATCAGCCTGGCTTCGATCTGGGCGCTCAGCGCTTCGATACCGCTCTCGACATGCTCGATGCGCTGGCGCGTCGCATCACCGACCTGCAAGGCCATGACGGCGCTGGCAATCCGCCCAAAAATTTGACGCGAAACGCGGCCGGTTTCGGCAGTGCTATCAACCGAGACGGCGCGCTGGCGGGCGAGATCGGCCAAAGCCTCATCCATGCCCTTGGCCAGCTCGACGAGCGTATCGGCATGGGCATTTTCGAATTGACCGCGCTGGCGAGCCGCCTGGCCCACCTCGTCGGTCAAGCGACGATAGGCGGCGGTGAAAGCCTGGATAGTCGAGGTGGCGCTTTCGGACAGCTTGGCGATGTCGGTGGTGAAGACGTCGAAGTCTTCACCATCACCGACGACGCTGGCCGCCACGACGCGGGCATTGATGGAGACGATGCCCATCATCTTGACGGTGCGGCGCAGCTCGGAAATCGGATGCGACGCAGCGGCGACGACCTCCACCAGGCGCCCTAGATCGGCCTGCTCGGTGGCAAACATTTCGGCAATGGTGCGGGCCTGCTCGCCGACATTGGCTAGGCGGCTGGAGGCTTCGAGGAGTTCAGGGCTCTGCAGTTCGGCAGGCAGGGCTTCGAAGACCTTGGTGACCTTGTTGAGCATGCCGGCGCCTTCGGACAGGCGCCCACCGACTGCAAGGAAGGTGGTCTCGATCTGCTCGCGCGGCTCGGCCAGCGCGACACCGAGGGCGCGAACGCTGGCCTCATTGCTATTGGCAGCGGGAAGGGAAACGGCGAGAGCGGTCATGAAGTTTGTCCCGTGCGAGGCGCGAGGCGTGCATATATTTCGATCTCGTGCGCTACCCGGTTGAGCGGCACGATCTTGACGGCGGCGCCGCGCTGAATGGCTTCCTTGGGCATGCCAAACACCACGCAGCTATCTTCGTCCTGTGCGATCGTGTGGCTGCCAGCCTGGCGCATTTCCAGCAGGCCACGAGCCCCGTCGTCGCCCATGCCGGTCAGGATGATGCCCATGGCATTGCGTCCGGCAACCTGTGATGCCGAGCGAAACATCACGTCCACCGAGGGGCGATGCCGCGAGACGTGCGGGCCTTCGACGATATTGACGGTGTAGCGGCTGCCGGCGCGATGGATCACCATGTGCTGGTTGCCGGGGGCGATCAGCGCGAGGCCAGGCCGCAGCACGTCGCCGTCTTCGGCTTCCTTGACCTCGATGGCGCACAGCGTGTTGAGACGCCGGGCGAAGGCGTTGGTGAACTTTTCCGGCATGTGCTGCACGATGACGATGGCCGGGCTGTTGGCCGGCAGCTTTTCCAGCACGTCGCGTAAAGCTTCGGTGCCGCCGGTCGAGGCGCCGATGCAGATGATCCGATCTGTCTCGGGGAGCTTTGCCTTGACCGAGGCGGCGCGCGATTCCGAAAACGGCGGCAGGATCGCGTCAGCGGTGAGCTTGGCCTCGACATTCATCGGCGGCGGCGGCGCCTTCTTCACGCCGCGGAATTTTGCATGGGCCGCAGCCTTGGCGGCGTCGCAGATGCGCATGCGGGATTCTTGCAAAAACGCGGTGGTATCGACGCGCGGCTTGGCCACCACATCGACAGCACCGGCTTCGAGCGCCTGCATCAGCGACTCCGAACCGGCTTCGGCAAGGCTTGAACAGATCACCACCGGAATGGGCCGCTGGCTCATGATCTTGCGCAGGAAGGTCAGCCCGTCCATGCGTGGCATCTCGATGTCGAGAAACATCACGTCGGGCACTTCCTGGCGGATGCGCTCGACCGCGACATAGGGGTCGGCGGCTGTCGCCATGACTTCGAGATCGGGATCGCTGGCGATGATCTCGCTCAGCGTCATGCGGACGGAAGCGCTGTCATCGACGATCAGGACGCGGATTTTGCGGCTGGTGCCTGGCATTGGAGAACTTTCAGGCCTTCTGGAATACGGCGGGCGCGACCTGACGCATGGTCACGGCAGTTCCGATCATGGACTCCGAATGCCCAAGAATAAGATAACCGCCGGGGCGCAAATGCTCGACTAGACGGAGGATGACCTTTTCCTGGTCGGCCTTGTCAAAATAGATCAGCACATTGCGCAGGAAGATGACGTCGATATCCCTGTCGAAGGGATAGGTCTTGTCCATCAGGTTGAGCCGCGCAAAACGCACCAGGCGACGCAATTCGGGCACGATGCGCACTTCGGCACGCGCGCCGGGCTTCCGGGCGTGCATCAGGTAGCGTTGCGCCTTGGCTGGCGGTACGGGCGCCAACAACTCGGTGGCATAGACGGCGCGTTCGCCCTGCTCCAGCACCGTGGTGGAAATGTCGGTGCCAAGGATGGCGAAGCGGAAATCATTGCGCTGCGCCATCAGGTCGGCCAGCACCATAGCCAGCGTGAAAGCCTCGGCGCCGGTCGAGCTGGCCGCGCTCCAGATTTTGAGCATCGGCTGGCGCTCGCCGCGCCGCAGTGCGATCAGGTCGGGGACCAGCTTTTGTTCGAGCAGGTCGAAATGCTCGGGCTCGCGGAAGAAGTCAGTTTTGTTGGTGGTGACGGCGTTGATCAGATGAGGCCGCTCGGCGCGCAGGCCGTCGGTCTGGAACAGATAGGCGCTGTAAGCATCAAGACTGGGCAGGCCAAGCGCGCGGACACGCTTGCGCAGGCGACCTTCGATCATCAGGCGCTTGCCGGGGGGCAGCTTGATGCCGACCTCGTCGCCGATCAGGTCGGCAATGCGCTTGAAATCGCGTGCCGAAAGATGGTCGTCGTCGGCACTCTCGATGCGGGCAACTGCAGAATTTGACATTGGGGGCAAGGGACGCTCTCCGGCCGATGGACGGCACGCGATCGCGGGGATCGCGTGCCGGTTGGGTTCAGGCAGCCTGGGTGATGGTCTCGACTTCGCCGAGCAAGCGCTCGAGATCGAGCACCGTCACGAAGCGGCCATTGCGACGGCCGAGGCCGGCAATGCAGTGGCCCGACCAGGCACCACCGACCGCCGGGGGTGGATCGAGGTCGTCCTCGTCGAGAATGGTCACCTCGAATACCCGGTCGGCGCGCAGACCGAGCCGCAGGTCGCCATTCTGGCCCGCAAGGGTCAAGACGATGATGCGGGTGTTCTCGTTGTCGGGTGCCGATGGCAGGCCGAGCGTCAGACGCAGATCGACCACCGGAATGCCCTGCCCGCGAACGTCGATCATGCCGAGCAGGGTGTCAGGCGCCTGGGGCAAACGGGCGATAGGCCGCATGTCCAGGATTTCCTGTACCTTTTCGACGGGCGCCGCGAACAGTTCATCGGCAACACCCAGGGTAACGTATTGGGCTCGTTCAGCCATGATCCGCTCCTTATGCCGCGCCGCGGCGGCTGAATTCGCCGTCGAGAGCGTCGGCTCCGTCATCGAGGTCGAGGTCGAAACCGCCGCCATTGGCGGAGCGGCCCACGTGTTTGGCTTCACTCATCTGGGGCGCGCCGGCCATGATCGCATCACGTAGACCGGCACGGGCCGGCCGGGACTTGGCCTGAGCCTGCGCCACGACCTTAGGTTGCTGGCGGGCGTCGATGCGGAAGTAGCTGATGGCGGCCTGGAGCTGTTCGGCCTGGCCGGCCAACTCCTCTGACGTCGCCGACATCTGTTCGGCGGCCGAGGTATTCTGCTGGGTGACCTTGTCGAGCTGCTGGATGGCGGTGTTGATCTGGGCTGCACCGGCATTCTGCTCGCGGCTGCCGGCGGAGATTTCTTCCACCAGTTCAGCAGTACGCTGGATGTCGGGGACCAACTTGCCGAGCATTTCGCCGGCGGACTGGGCAGCCTTGACCGTGGTGCCCGAGAGCGTCGAGATTTCGGCAGCGGCAGCCTGGCTGCGTTCGGCGAGCTTGCGCACTTCGGATGCCACGACCGCAAAACCGCGGCCATGTTCGCCGGCACGAGCGGCTTCCACCGCGGCGTTGAGGGCGAGCAAGTCTGTCTGGCGGGCGATTTCCTGCACAACCATGATCTTTTCGGCGATGGTCTGCATGGCGGTCACAGCCTTGTTGACCGCTTCACCCGAGGCGATGGCGTCGGCTGCGGACTGACGGGCGATCTTTTCGGTCTGGCTGGCATTTTCAGCCGACTGCTTGATGGTCGAGGCCATTTCTTCCATCGAAGCCGAAGCCTCTTCGGTCGAGGAAGCCTGTTCGGTAGCGCCCTGGCTCAGCTGTTCGGCAGTTGCCGACATTTGCTGGCTGCCAGCAGCGACGTTGTTGGCGGCCTGCCGGGCATCACCAATGACTTCGCGTAGCTTATCGAGCATGCGGACTAAAGCCAGACCCAGCGTATCCTTGTCGGACAATGCGACAGCTTGCACTGTCAGGTCACCATTGGCGATCTGGTCGGCAACACCTGCGGTGGTGCGCAGGTTCTGGGTCATCATGTTGAGCGCGTCGACAAGCTCCTCCACCTCATCACGGGATGTTACAGTTGCGGTAGCCGAGACATCACCAAGCGCCACAGCATTGGCCAGGCCGATGGCCGATGCCAGGTTTCGCTTGATAGTGTTGGTGACGAGCACAACGATACCGATCGCGACGAGGGTAACAATCAGCGCGACGCCAAGGATCATCAAAGTGAGGAATTCGAACAGAGACTGGCCTTCGCTCCGCAGCGTTTCTGCCTGAACGAGCTGATACGACGAAAGTTCGTCAATCGTGGCATCGACGGGATCAGTGGCGCCGTAAAGCTGGGTTCCAACAAACTGCTGCAGGGCCGGCATGTTGCGGTTTTCAAGCAGTGTCGCCAACTCGGCGATTTTGGGCATGGCACCGGCCAGTGCCGTCTTGACCTCGGCAACCAGCACCTGTTCGGCGTCCGTCATCTGCGTGCCGAGATAGGAGTTCCAATTTTCATCGATGGCAGCCTGAGCGCCCTCGATACTATCGCTACCCTCCGACCAGGTCATCTGGCCGCCAGCTACCTTGCTTGCCGCACCGACAACGTCGGCAAAGAAGGCGTCCGACACGGTCTTCAACTGCTGGAGCGGCACAACGCGATCATCATAGATCGAGGCCATTTGGACGGCCATCTGACTCATGCCGAAATATCCCATACCACCAACGGTAATGGCTATGGTCAACGCAGACGCCAGCTGAACCATCAGTACCTTGGCCGATATGCTGGAGAATTTTGAACGCCGGGAGGAATGAACAGTCATCGCAAATCTTCTTTATGGCATGACGTATTGAGGAAGGCGGTGCCGCGACTGGGGCGCGGCACCAATCGTTCACGTCCGGAGATCAGGCAGCACTGCGCCGAGTAAAGTCGCCGTCGAGTTCGTCGTGACCGTCGTCCATGTCCAGATCGAAACCGCCGCCATTCGACTTGGCCGGCTTGCGGGTCGCGACATGGGGTGCGCTGGCCATAATGGCTTCACGAAGATCGCGGCTGGCTGGTGCCTTGCCCTTGGACTTTGCCTTGGCGGGAGCGGCAGCGGGAGCGGCAGAAGCCTGTTCGGCACGACCATCGATGCGGAAGTAGCTGATGGCGGCCTGGAGCTGTTCGGCCTGGCTGGCCAACTCCTCGGAGGTAGCCGACATTTCCTCGGCTGCCGAGGTATTCTGCTGGGTGACCTTGTCGAGCTGCTGGATCGCCGTGTTGATCTGGGCGGCACCGGCATTCTGCTCGCGGCTACCGGCGGAGATTTCTTCCACCAGTTCAGCCGTGCGCTGGATGTCAGGGACCAGCTTGGCCAGCATGTCGCCAGCAGATTGGGCAGCCTTGACCGTGGTGCCGGAGAGCGTCGAGATTTCGGCGGCGGCAGCCTGGCTGCGTTCGGCGAGTTTTCGAACCTCAGAGGCGACAACCGCAAAGCCACGGCCATGTTCGCCGGCACGGGCGGCTTCCACCGCGGCGTTAAGGGCGAGCAGATCGGTCTGGCGGGCGATTTCCTGCACGACCATGATCTTTTCGGCGATGGTCTGCATGGCCGTCACAGCCTTGTTGACCGCTTCACCCGAGGCGATTGCGTCGGCTGCGGACTGACGGGCGATCTTTTCGGTCTGGCTGGCATTTTCAGCCGACTGCTTGATGGTCGAGGCCATTTCTTCCATCGAAGCCGAAGCCTCTTCGGTCGAGGAAGCCTGTTCGGTAGCGCCCTGGCTGAGCTGCTCGGCGGTTGCCGACATTTCCTGGCTACCGGCAGCAACGTTACGGGTTGCGGTGGTGACTTCGCTCACCACTTCGCGCAGCTTGCGGGTCATGCCGTTGAGGGCGTCGATCAGGTCCTTGATTTCGTCATCACCCTTGACCGAAGCAGTGGCGCTGAGATTGCCGTCGGCAACTTCATTGGCCAGGCGAACGGCGCTGGTGAGAGCCTTGGAGATCGACATGACGATCCAGGTGGCGGCAACCAGAGCGATCAGCGCGGATGCGACCAGCAGAGCGATCAGCATTGTGCGGGTCGAATCGTAGAGTTGCTGAGACGTCGCGAGCGCATTCTGGACCACAATGCTATTGCGCTCCACGATTGCATCCAGGAGCGTGTTGGCCTGGGCCCGCAGTGGGACGGCAGTATTGGTCAGGATGCTGTTAGCGTTGTACTGCGAGCGCTCGGAGGCAGCCGCATTGCCCTTGTTCATTGCGGCAAAGAGCGCGTCGACATCGGCGCGGAAATCGTTCGCCAACGCGGCTTCGGCGGGACCGACCTGGCGAACCAGGCGATCCACATTGGGCTGAATGCGTTGAAATGCGCCGTTGAAGTCGGCGAGCCACTGATCTTGCTTAGCTGGATTGTTGGAGGCAAGCAGCACATTGCGATGCTGACGAAATGCGTCGCTGGAATCCAAGAACAGGGAGCTTGCAGTTTCATAGGCCGGGAAGGCGGTTTGGTCGCCAGCATTAACGCGAGCGGCCAGTGCGGGCAGTAGCTTGCCCATCGTCTCTTCCACCGCAGTGATCGCCGCGCTACCTTCAGAGGTGGTTATAGCAAAGGCGGTGGTCTCGGTGTTCTTGATTGCCTCGGTCTGAGCTTGTTCCAACGCTGCCCAATAGGCGTCGATGGTCGTGATGAAGCCATTCATGTCGGTGACGTTGTCGGGATTGGTGAACTTGAGCACCAGATCATGAGCGCTTGCGCTCAAATCGGTGTAGTTCTGCTGCATGGAGGCCTGTAGCTTCTCCATGGCCGGTACGTCCGTGCTCAGGATCATCGCGCGGATGTCGCTGGCAATGGATGTCATCTTGAACTGGATCTGCTTCAGCCCCTGGGATCGTTGCACCGGACCATCAATCACGCTGCCCATGGACGCGTTTATATTACCCAGGCCTTGGAGTGCCAGGAACATGCTGGCGCCCGATAGCGCGACCACGACGGTGAACACCGCCGCCAGTTTTGTCTTGATAGTCAGTCTCATGACGCAGACCTCTCTTCTGATGCTGCCAGATGCGCGCTTCTGGCGCCCTGTGTTTCGAAAATTCGTCCCAGGTTGGGGATAATGATGAAGCCGCCATTGCGCTTGCCGATGCCCTTGATGAATTCGGGGCGCCAGCGCATGCCGACCTTTGGAGCGTCCTCGATGGAGGCCGCTTCGATGTCTGTGACGTCATGCACTTTGTCGGCGAGAATGCCGGCAATGGTGGGCTCGCCGTCGATGTCGATTTCCATGACGACGATGCGGGTGTCCTGGTTCGGCTCGGGCCGATCCATGCCGAACATGACGCGGAGATCGGCCAGGGGCACGACGCGGCCGCGCACATTGATCAGCCCAGCGACGAACTCGGGTGCATTGGGCACTTCGGTGATCGGCACCAGGTCGAGTATTTCGCGGACGCTGCCGGCCTCGACGGCGAACAGTTCGTCCTGCAGCCTCAGTGTGAGCGCTTTCATCGGCGCCTTTGGTGCACTGCTCATGCTGCTCTCCCCTGATCGACATAGGTCTGGCCGAAGGCCACGAGATGGGCGGTATCGAGGATCAGGGCCACCGTGCCATCACCGAGGATGGTGGCGCCCGAGAAGGACTTGATGCCCGAATGCAGCTTGCTCAACTGCTTGATGACGGTCTGGTTGTTGCCGATGATCTGATCGACCACGAGGCCGACGCGACCTTCGCCGGACGAGACGATGACCACCTTCTGGTGCGGCTCGATGGGAGCCTTGGTGCCAAACACCTCGCGCATCCGCAGGAAGGGGACGAGACTGCCGCGGATATCGAGGAAATTGCGCCCACGCGCATTGGCCTCGACCCCATCGGGCAGTTCGACGCATTCTTCCACGGCGGCCAGCGGAATGGTGTAGCGGCCGTTGCCGACCCGCACGAGCATGCCATCGATGATGGCCAGCGTCAGCGGCAGGCGCAGGGTCATGGTCGAGCCCTGCCCGGCCTTGGTGGTCACATCGATTGAGCCGCGCAGGCCATCGATGGTCCGCTTGACCACGTCCATGCCGACGCCGCGCCCCGAAAGCGAGGTCACTTCCTTGGCAGTCGAGAAGCCGGGCGCGAAAATCAGGTGGTTGAGTTCCTGCTCGGTCAGCTTCTGCTCGGGGGTAATGATGCCGTTCTCTTCGGCCTTGGCGCGGATGCGCTCGGCATTGAGCCCGGCGCCGTCATCGGTCACCGAAATCTTGACTTCGGCACCGGCATAGACCGCCGAGAGACGCACCGTGCCCTTGGCTTCCTTGCCCGCCGCGAGACGCTTGTCAGCACTTTCAAGCCCATGATCCACCGAGTTGCGGATCAAGTGGACCAGCGGATCGGCAAGGCGCTCGATCATGGTCTTGTCGAGCTCGGTATCTTCACCTGTGGTGACGAACTCGATTTCCTTGCCCAGATCGCGCGACAGGTCGTGAATCAGGCGGCGGAAGCGGCCGAACAGCGTGCCGATCGGCACCATGCGGATGCCCATTGTGGTATCGCGCAGGCCCGAGCTCAGGCGTTCGAGCTCTTCGGCAATGGTCTTGAGATTGCCGTCCTGGCTCATATTGGCGATCTGGGTCAGGCGGGCCTGGGCAATCACCAGTTCGCCGACACGATCCATCAGTTCGTCGAGGCGTTCAGCATCGACACGCATGGAGGAGGAAGCCGCAGGCGCGGGCTCCTTGTCGGCAACTTTGGCCACTTTGGCCCTTGGAGCCGGTTCCGCTGCAGCCTTGATCGCTACGGCAACGGGCAATTGCACCGCCGCGGCTCCTTCAGGCACGGGCTCGGATGCGGGCGCGGCAGCCTCTTCCGCCAGCGGCTCGACCGACAGCTCCATGCCGTCCTTGAGGAACAGGAAGACGTCGTCGATAGCTTCACGCGGATCGTCGGCGACCATGTCGATCTGCCAGCCGATATAGGGGACTTCCGGGTCGATGACATCGAGCGACGGAATGGTGTCGGTCAGCGCCACAACGGTACAAGGACCCAGCGCGCGAATCTCGTCGAGCAGCAGCAGCGGATTGGTGCCATAAACCAGTGAATCACCCGGCAGGCGGAAGCGGATGCGCCAGCGCTGTTCGCCAGTAGCAACCGGAGCTGCCTCGGCAATGGACGCGGCCGGTGCCGGAGCCTCGTCGAGGACGATGTCGGCACCCGTGCCGCCAGCGATGACGATGCGGAGCGCTTCGAGAATAGCCTGGCCGCCGGTTTGCGGCGCATCGGGCTCTTCGATCAGCTTATGAATATGGTCCTTGGCATCGAGCGCCACGCCGATCAGTGCGGGCGTCGCCGGGGACTGGCCCTTGCGCACCTGGTCGAAGGCGGTCTCGAATTCGTGCACGAAGGCGGCAACGGCGGTGAAGCCAAACATCGCGCCAGAACCCTTGATGGTGTGGAGGGCGCGGAAGGTGGAATTGATCAGGTCGTCGTTTGCGGGGTTCTGCTCCAGGTCGAGCAGGCCGAGTTCGAGCTGCTCCAGCAATTCCCGGGCTTCCTGACGGAATGTTTCGGTGGGATCAGGGAAGCTCATGCGCCGGTGACCTTCTTGATCACCGACAGCAACTGGTCCTGCTTGAACGGCTTGACGATCCATCCGGTAGCACCGGCTTCCTTGGCCTGACGCTTGAGTTCGTCGTCGGACTCGGTGGTCAGAAGGATGATCGGAATGCCCTTGCTGGAGGGATGCTGGCGATATTTGCGGACGAACTCGATGCCGTTCATCACCGGCATGTTCAGATCGGTAATTACCGCATGAATGGTGTTGGAGATCGCCTTGTCATAGCCGTCAGAGCCGTTGATGGCCTCGATGACATCAAGCCCGGCGCTGGTCAACGTCATCGAAACCATCTGACGGATGGAGGCTGAATCATCGATGGTGAGGATGGTCTTGCTCATGCTGCCTTGCCCTTGGCTGGTGATGGGGTCCAGAAATCGCCGTCCGGCGTCAGTGCGCGGCCTTGGGCATCGAGAAACCCGGTGTGCGTCAGCAAGTCGCGCAGCACGCCCTTGGGCTTCGCGGTGAGGCGCAATGACTTGCCCGAGGCCTGCGCCAGTTTGCTGGCGGCCAGAAGAAGTTGAATTGTAGTGATATCGGCGCTGGTGATCGCGTCTGTCGCGATGGCGATTTCATCTTGCGTGGAGATGGCATGGCGCAGTGTAACGGCGAGTTCCTGGGCCGCCTTCAAGCCGGCATCGCCGGTAATTTCGACAACATGGGCGCTATCTCTGGTCATGGCTATGACCGAGCCCAAAAGCACAATAGGCAGTACATAATGTTACGCTACCGATGGATGGATTGGAACGGGGCCCGAAGACAGTCTGTTTCCAGACCGCAAAGGCTCGTTCAGACGCTGTTTACTACTTCGAATTCTCGCACCGTATTCCCATCCGATGCATTACCATCCGTATCGAAAGTTGATTAAGGCCATCTTACTTCGCCTTATTTTCTCCATACATTTATATGCTTGAATTTCGCGCTAAATATTTCGGTCGTGATTCAGAGTCATTGCAACAAATCGTCGATTGTCTTGAATCTTGATTCACCCAAGCTGAGTCTTCGATTCAGGCGGCAGAGTCCCCCCGGAGTCTCTGCTCAAGTAATACTGAAAGTAATTCTCCGGCAAATATTTCGACCGGCCCATAAACTGGCTCAAAATATCCTTCGCGTGCCGAATGACGACACAAATTTTGCCGTCGCGGGAATGCGCATGGAACAAATGCAGCCCTGTGATCCAGCCAAAAAAGCAAAGGCGCGCCATTTCTGACGCGCCTGACAGTTCATCGAAAAGACAGTCTTAGAAGCCGACGGCCTGGTTGACGTTGCCGCCCATGATGGCCTCGATCTCTGACCACTTGGTGCAAAATGAAGCAACACACGCCGGATCGAAGTGCGTGCCGCTACAGGCAAGGATCTCGGCATAGGCCTTGTCGATCGGCCAGGCCTTCTTGTAAGGCCGCTCGGAACAAAGCGCGTCGAACACGTCGGCAATGGCCACGACACGCGCCTCGATCGGAATATCAGTGCCGGACAGCTTGTCGGGATAGCCCGCCCCGTCCCAGCGCTCATGATGGCTCTGGGCAATCAGTTCGGCGATCTTGATTAGCTCAGAAGAGCCGTTCTCCAAAATCCGCGCGCCGATGGTTACATGCTCGCGCATGATACCGAATTCTTCCGGCGTCAGCTTGCCCGGCTTGCCCAGGATGGCATCGGCAATGCCGATCTTGCCAATATCGTGCAGCGGCGCCGCCAGGTAGATGGTGCGGCAACGCTGCGGGCTGAGCCCGATGCCGCGGGCAATGAGTTGGCTTATCTGGGCGACGCGCGAGACATGCCCGCCGGTATCGCCATCACGATACTCGATGGCGCGCGCCAGCCGCCAGATGATCTCTTCCTCGCGCTGCAGCAGATGGGCGGTGGCCTGCTCGACCTCGCGCGCCAGCCAGTTGGCACGATCGGCCAGTTCCACCTGTGCCGCGCGCAGGCTCAACAGGTTGGCGACGCGCGCCTGCAGTTCGGTTGGATCAAAAGGTTTGTTGACGAAATCGGTGGCCCCCGCACGGATAGCCTCGATGCGGGTGTTCCTGTCCATATCGGAGGTGACCATGATGATGGGCACGAGCCGATAAGAATCGCGGGCCCGCAGCGCGCCGGTGAACTGCACGCCATCCATCTCAGGCATGATGTGATCTACCAGCACCAGATCATATTGCGTTGCCAGGCTGCGTTCGAGAGCATCGAAGGGATGGGTGCAGCTATCGATATCCGCATTGGTCGCGGCCTTCACAATCGTTCCGATCATGGCAAGGCTCGAACGGCTGTCATCGACAATCAAAACACGCATATCCGCCCCGGATTTTGCGCCAGACTAGGTAGAAGCCGTTATGCAGCCGTTAATTGCATCGACTTCCAATGGATAAAACCGACGTATAATTACGGCTGGACTGCAATAGCCTGAGTTACGCCGCCGCAGCAGTGCCGGCGTGGCGCTCGACTGCCTGTCTTTGAACACTGGCACGGCGCGATGCGAGATCAGCAACCCCGTCCCCGTCGCCCGAAGACAATCACCACCGCCTTGACGCCTAGACGGATTTCCAGCATCTAGTACCTGCATGCGGGTGTAGCTCAATGGTAGAGCAGAAGCTTCCCAAGCTTACGACGAGGGTTCGATTCCCTTCACCCGCTCCATGGTTTGAATGCTTGGCGATAGCTCGGCTACTTTTTCACTTCTATTCCACTCTGCAATTTTAGCTTATGACGAACCTCTAATCGGTTGCGCCGATAGCGAGGGGGTCACGATCCCACATGAAATTCTGAATGTCCGGGTGACGTTCGAGGTGCTTAGCAAATCGCGCACTCATCACAGTGATACCATGTGTAACATAACAGGGCTGGTAGTACTCTTTTACTTCGGTGCACGTATAAGTCGCTTTGCGGAGCTTATCTCGCGATTGGAACTTGAAGGGCACGATCATCTTGTACCCCATGTCGATCCAATTCTTGGGTCGTCCCACGGCGTACGGCCGAAAGTTGCCGCACAAATATAGCTCGTTCGAATGAATGCAGGTCATGCGTACATTCAAGCACGAGCCTACAAACGTGCAAGCGAGGGGTGTGGATAACTATGGACGTATTCGTACACCTGTAATCTGACGTACGGCAGCACATGTAGTTTCTCGTAAGCTAGTCGCAGTGCGTTCGAGTGCTTCGGTAGTCGGAGTACGAAACGCACCTGTTCGTATGTATCGGCTCTTCATAACGATGTCGGTCTGCTCCATGTAGGCAAACACCTCCAAATCCTCGTCCATGAGATCGAAGCCGAGAGCAGTGACGCGCTTCCTCATGCGTTTGATGTCGTGCCGAAACTTCTTTTCCAAGTCCTCGACCGTATGGGCGTGTAGCCGGAGATAGGTTTTGAGGAAGAGTTCGATGGCGTGAAAATAAGAAACGAAATCGGGGCGTGAGCGTGAGTGGTTCTCACGTTCGCGGCTTCGAGCGCCTTGGCAACATCGTGATAGGATCGGGCGTAATGATAGAGGCCGACGGCGGTCGTTCTGTCGTCGTCAGTCTTAAAAGGGTCTGCCAATCTTCACTCCTTTTTCACTCCCAAATCACGTGGTTATAGGCGAGAAACCATGAGGAAGCTAAGCGCAGGAAATGCTGGGGGCACAATGATGTCACCCATCACTGCATCATGGTAAGCCAATGCTTTCCGATGTCTATTTTTTGTGCGCTTCGTCTCGGGAATCATCGGTTCTCCGTTGAATGAGCGCCGTGCTGGCCAGGACGCTGGTTGGCGCGAGGGCATCCTACCAGGGCTCGGTGACCTCGACCAAGCTCAAGGTCACCGGTATCGATCTGTTCTAGGCCGGCGATTTTGCCGAGGCGCAAGATCGCGAGGAGATCGTGCTGCGCGATGCCGCCGCCGGCGTCTACAAGCGGCTCGTTCTCAAGGACAATCGCATCATCGGCGCGGTGCTTTATGGCGAGAGCGCCGATGGCCCGTGGTATTTCGACATGCTCAAGCGCGGCGTGGATAGGCGCGAACTGCGTGACACGCTGATCTTCGGCCAGGCCTATCAGGGCGGCAGCCCGCTCGACCCGACCGTTGCCGTCGCCGCCCTGCCTGACGAAGCCGAAATCTGCGGCTGCAACGGCGTGTGCAAGGGCAAGATCACAGGTGCCGTCACCGTCAAGGGCCTGACCACCCTCGGCGGCGTTCGCGCCCACACCAAGGCCTCGGCCTCATGTGGCTCCTGCACGCATCTGGTCGAACAGTTGCTGCAGGTGACGCTGGGCGACAGCTACAATCCGGCCTCGCTGCAGCCGATGTGCGCCTGCACCGAGTTGGGCCACGATGACGTCCCGGCCGGTACCATCCGTCCCGTGGCCGAACGGCTGCGCTTCTGGCAAACCACCAGTCTGGTGCTGGTCTGCGCGGTCGGCGTGTTGCTGCTGGTTTTGGCGGTGCGCTGATGCAAGCAGCCAAGCCATGCAGTCATAAGTGTTGTCCCTGGCGTCCCGCAGTGGATAACTGCTGCCGATGAGTGCATCCGAGCTTTCGATCCTGATCATCGACGAAAATCGCATCCGCGCCTCCATCATCGAGGACGGGCTGCGCGAGGCTGGCCATATGCGCGTCGTGGTGCTGCATGACGTCAATCAGGTGGCACGAACCATTCAGGACAGCGATCCGGACGTGATCGTCATCGACCTCGAAAATCCCCAACGCGATACGCTCGAGCATTTTTTCTCGCTCTCCAAGGTCGTGCAGCGTCCTATCGCCATGTTCGTCGATCGCTCCGATGGCGCGATGATCGAGAAATCGGTCGAGGCTGGCGTCTCCGCCTATGTTGTCGATGGCCTGCGCAAGGAGCGGGTCAAGCCCATCCTCGACATGGCGATTTCGCGCTTCAACGCCTTTGCCAAGCTGCGACAGGAACTCGCCGATGTTCGCAGCGAGCTCGAAGATCGCAAGCTGGTTGATCGCGCCAAGGGCATTCTGATGAAGACGCGCGGCGTTGGCGAGGCCGATGCCTATGCGCTGCTGCGCTCCGCAGCCATGAACCAGAACCGCAAGCTGGTCGAGATCGCGCAAAGCCTGATCACCGCGGCCGACCTGCTCGGACCATAGGAAGAGCCATGTCCACCACCCGTTTGACCGCCGGCTTCCTTCCTCTGTTCGACAGCGCTCTCTTGGTGCTGGCCCGCGAGCGCGGCTTTGCCGAAGCCGAAGGGCTGGATATCAATCTGGTGCGCGAGACTAGTTGGGCCAATATCCGCGACCGGGCCGCAATCGGGCATTTCGAAATTGCACAGATGCTGGCGCCCATGCCGCTTGCTGCCAGCCTCGGCCTGACGCCAATTCCAACACCCATGATCACGCCGGTGGTGCTTGGCCTTGGCAATAATTGCGTTACCGTCAGCGACACACTCTGGCAGGCCATGCTGGCAGAGGGTGCGCCGGGAAATCTGGTGGCAGGACTGACCGGGCTGGCACTGGCCAGGGTCGTTGCCGCATCGCCGCGCAAGCTGCGCTTCGGCGTGGTGCACCAGACCTCGTCGCATAATTACGAGCTGCGCTACTGGCTAGCCGCCAGCGGCGTGCATCCCGATCGGGATGTCGAAATTGTCGTACTGCCACCGCCGCTGCTACCCGATGCCTTGGGCGCCGGAGGCATCGATGGTTATTGCGTCGGCGAGCCATGGAACAGCGTCGGCGTCGCCACCAAGGGTGCGCATATCGCTACGGTGAAAGCATCGATATGGCAGTCGAGCCCCGACAAGGTTATCGGCATGCGTGCCAGTTGGGCGGAACAGCACCCCGAGCTGGTCAGCGCCGTGATCCGCGCCATCTACCATGCCGGAGCGTGGTGCGCTGACCCCGCCAACCATGACGAGGCTGCCCACATCATGGCCGGCCCGGCCTATCTCGATCAGCCTGTCTCCCTCGTGCGTCGGGCGCTGTCCGGCGCGCTGGATACGGGCGCCGGCGTTTCGCAAACCGTGCCTGGCTTTTTCGTGCCCCATGCCAGCGCAGCCAACTTCCCTTGGCAGAGCCACGCGCTCTGGTATTACAGCCAGATGGTACGGTGGGGCGAACTCAAGGGCAGCCCGCAATCGGCTGCGATTGCCGCTGCCAGTTTCCGGCCGGACCTGTATAGGGCTGCCCTGGCGCCGCTTGGCGTCGATTTGCCACTGGCCGACAGCAAAATCGAAGGCGCCCGGCAGCAGCCCGAACAGATTGCCGGCGCCCCCTCGCCTGTGGCCATGCTGCCAGACCGGTTCTTTGACGGCGCAGTGTTCGATCACGACCAGCTCGGCGCCTATATGGCTCGCCAGCAACAAGCCGATCTGCCTGCCACATAGGCAGTCCGCTGGGCGATTGCGCATCGGCGAGATAAGCCGTGTTTGGTTCGCTTCAGCCAAGCCACTGGCAAAGCGTGGCTTTTCGCCGAGACCTCGGTGGCACGAGTTATGCATAGCCTGGGCCACTCGGTGTCCAGTGACGGGCACCACAGGCAAAGCCGCCAACCGCTGCATCCGGGTCATCGCGACCGGGGTGCAGCGGTTGGCGGCTTTTCATCTTCCGTGGAGTTGAAACACATGGCCCGTTCCGCATCCATCGAGCTCGTCCCGACGCAACGCCTGCCAGACCGCATGGCGCCGCTCGCGGTTTTGCCGCTGTTCCTCGACCTGCGCGGCAAGCGCGCCGTCGTCATTGGCGGATCGGAACCAGCCTGCTGGAAAATCGAGCTGCTGGCGGCTGCCGGTGCGCAAGTCGATGTGTATGCGCCCGTGGCAGACCGCTGCAGCGAGCTGGAGGCTCTGGCCGATCGGGTCAACCTTATCGACCGCCACTGGTGCGCAGCGGATCTGCAAGGTGCGGCTTTTGCCGTGGCAGACATCGAGCATGACGACGAGGCCAAGGCGTTCGTAGAGGCGGCGCATGCCGCCGGGGTGCCCTCCAATGTCATCGACAAACCGGAATTCTGCCAGTTGCAGTTCGGCGCCATCGTCAACCGCTCGCCCCTCGTGCTCGGCATCTCGACCGCTGGCGCCGCGCCGATCCTCGGGCAGGCGGTGCGTCGCCGCATCGAGATGCTGCTGCCGCGAACGCTGAGCGACTGGGCCCAACTTGCTGCCACCATCCGCCCAAAGGTGATGGCACGGCTACCGGCCGGCCCCTTGCGCCGCGCCTTCTGGGAACGCCTTGCCGAGCAGGCTTTCGGCCCGGCCGCCCCAGAAGCCGAGGACCACGACGCTGCGCTGCTAGCGCCGGCACCCAGCCATGGCCGCGTAACCTTGGTTGGTGCCGGCCCCGGCGATGCCGATCTGCTTACCATCAAGGCAGTCCGTGCCCTGCAGTCGGCCGATGTGATCCTGTTCGACGACCTGGTCTCGGGGGAAGTGCTGGAACTGGCGCGGCGGGAGGCCAAGCGCATGCTGGTGGGCAAGCGTGCCGGACGCGACAGCTGCCGGCAGGAGGATATTAACCAGACCATGCTGAAGCTGGCCCAGCAGGGCAAGCACGTCGTTCGCCTCAAGTCCGGCGACCCGATGATCTTCGGCCGCGCGGGCGAGGAAATCGCCATGCTGGAACAGCACGGCATCAGCGTCAGCGTGGTGCCAGGGATCAGCGCAGCGCTGGCACTGGCCAGCGGCCTCGGCATATCGCTAACCCACCGCGATTGCGCTCAGGCCGTGCGCTTCGTCACCGGACATTCCCGCAAAGGCGTGTTGCCCGACAACCTCGATTGGCGCTCGCTGGCCGATCCCGCCACCACCAATATCTACTACATGTCGCGCCGCACCCTGCCCGACATTGTGCAACGCCTGCTCGACGGCGGCATGGCGCCCACGACCCCCGCAGTCATCGCCAGCGATATCAGCCTGCCAAACCAGAAGACCTGGCGTGGCACTATCGCGGACTCGACAACAGCTGCCACGGATTTCGACCTGTCATCCCCAACGCTATTCGCCGTAGGCACTGCATTGGGCCTGAAGGCCGCGAGTGAGGTGTATTACGAGCAACCGGCGGCCCTCGCCGCTAGCCGCTGACCTGTTCCAGTTCGATCAGCGTGCCGTCGAAATCCTTTGGATGCAGGAACAACACCGGCAGCCCATGCGCGCCGGTCTTGGGCTTTCCATCGCCCAGCACCCGCGCTCCACCTGCTGTCAGCGTCGCCGCAGCGGCAAGAATATCCGGCACCTCAAAGCAGATGTGATGCATGCCACCGCTGGGGTTCTTGGCAAGAAAGGCCGCAATCGGCGAGCTTTCACCCAACGGCTCCAACAGCTCGACCTTGCTGTTGCCGGTGTCGATAAACACCACCGTCACCCCATGCTCCGGCAGCGCCTGCGGCTGACCGACATGCGCGCCGAGCAGGTCACGATAATTCGCCGACGCAGCCGCGATGTCGGGCACAGCGATGGCGATGTGATTGAGGCGACCGATCATCGATTGCTCAGCCTTCCCTCGATCTGGCTCAGCACCGAAAACGCGGCGCTCAACACATTGGTGCCCGGGCCGAAAATGGCCGCAACACCGGCGTCGAGTAGAAAATCATAATCCTGTTCGGGGATGACGCCGCCGACGATGACGGTGACCTCGCCAAGTTCGCGATCCTTCAAGGCATTGATCAATTCAGGCACCAGCGTCTTGTGCCCCGCGGCCAGCGATGACACGCCGACCGCATCGACCTTGAGCGCGTCGACATGTGCGGCGACTTCCGGCGCCGTCTCGAACAGGTCGCCCATATGCACCGAAAAGCCCAGATCGGCGAAGGCGCTGGCAATCACCTTGGCGCCCCGATCATGCCCATCCTGCCCCATCTTGGCGATGAAGATCGACGGCGCTCGGCCCCGAGCCGCCTTGAAGCTCTCGATGCGGCCGGCGATGGCGGCAAATTCGGGATCGTCGCCATACCCCTCTGCATAGACGCCCGAAATAACGCGGGTGACCGCGGCGTGGCGGCCAAACACATCTTCCATTGCCAGGGAAATCTCGCCCAGCGTCGCCCGCGCCCGCGCCGCCTCGATGGCCGCTTCAAGCAGGTTGCCCTCGTCCTTGGCCGCATATTCGCGCAGTGCCGCCAGCAGCGACTGGCATTTCGCCTCGTCACGGCTGGCCCGGATGCGCTGGAGTTGCGCCACCTGCTCCAGCCGCACCTTGGCATTGTCGATGTCGCGCACCTCGATGGGGTCTTCCACGTCCAGCCGATAGCGGTTGACCCCGACGATGACATCCTCGCCGCGATCCACCCGGGCCTGGCGCTGTGCCGCCGCCTTTTCGATCTCAAGTTTCGGCCCGCCCGACTGCACCGCCTTGGTCATGCCGCCCTGCGCCTCTGCCTCGCCGATCAGCGCCTTGGCACCGGCGACCAGCTGCGCCGTCAGCGCCTCGACATAGTAAGACCCTCCGAGAGGGTCGACCACGTCGGTAATGCGCGATTCATGCTGCAGGATGAGCTGGGTATTGCGCGCGATGCGGCTCGAAAACTCCGTCGGCAGCGCGATGGCTTCGTCGAAGCTGTTGGTGTGGAGGCTCTGCGTGCCGCCCAGCGTCGCGGCCAAGGCTTCGATAGTGGTGCGCACGATATTGTTATGCGGGTCCTGCTCGGTCAGCGATACGCCCGAAGTCTGGCAATGGGTGCGCAGCATTTTCGAGCGCGGGTCTTTCGCCCCAAGCCCGGTCATGATCTCGCTCCACAGTTGCCGCGCGGCGCGCAGCTTGGAAACCTCGAGAAAGAAGTTCATGCCGATGCCGAAAAAGAAGCTCAGCCGCCCGGCAAAGGCATCGATATCGAGCCCCCGCGCTTGGGCCGCGCGGACATATTCCATGCCGTCGGCCAGCGTATAGGCCAGCTCCTGCACCGCCGTCGCCCCGGCCTCGTGCATGTGGTAGCCCGAGATCGAGATCGAGTTGAACTTGGGCATGTGCCGCGCCGTATGGGCGATGATGTCACCGACGATCCGCATCGAAGGCTCCGGCGGATAGATATAGGTATTGCGGACCATGAACTCCTTGAGGATGTCGTTCTGGATGGTCCCCTCCAGCTTGCCCTGCGGCACGCCCTGCTCTTCGGCCGCCACGATGAACATCGCCAGCACCGGGATCACCGCGCCATTCATGGTCATCGACACGCTCATCTGATCGAGCGGAATGCCGTCAAACAGCACCTTCATGTCCTCGACCGTGTCAATGGCCACTCCGGCCTTGCCGACATCGCCGATGACGCGCGGATGGTCGCTGTCATAGCCGCGATGGGTCGCCAGATCGAAGGCGACCGACAATCCCTTCTGCCCCTTCTCCAGCGCCTGCCGGTAAAACGCATTGCTCTCGCGCGCCGTCGAAAACCCGGCATATTGCCGAATGGTCCACGGCCGGTTGGCATACATGGTCGCCCGCACGCCGCGGGTAAACGGCTCGACGCCGGGTGTTTCTGCATTGTCACCGAAGTAAACCGGCTTGACGGGGATGCCGCCATAGTCGCGGTCAAGCGACGCGACCTGAGTATCGCGCAGTTCCTTTTGGGCGAGCGTGGCCCAGTGGGCGAAGGTGGCTCGTTCAGTCATGCGCTATTCTCCCGCATCCACCGAACGGTACCTCCCCCTTGACGGGGGAGGCTAGGTGGGGGTGTCGTTTAGCCCCGATGGGGCCAAACGCCCCCCACCCTTGATCCCTCCCCGCAAGGGGGAGGGTGTCGACTGGACTATCGAGCGCGAAATCCAGCACCATCACACCGCCTCGAATTCGAGGATGACCGCATCCACCGCCAGCACCGCACCGGCCACCGCATGCACCTTGCTCACCCGCGCCCGCTTCTCGGCCTTGAGCACGTTTTCCATCTTCATGGCCTCGACGATGGCCAGCGTCTGGCCATCCTCGACAATATCGCCTTCGACAACATCGATCCGCACCACCTGCCCCGGCATCGGGCAGAGCAGGAAACGGCTCATGTCGGGCGGTACTTTCACCGGCATATGGACCAGCAACGCCGCGACATGCGGCCGAACCACCATCACCTTGAGATCGGCACCGCGATAGCGGATGCGGAAACCAGCGGTGGTCGTCGCGACCTTAAGCACCGAAGCCGGCCCGGTCGACCAGGCAATGCTGGCCAGCGTGCCACCCGGCTGCCAGTCGAAGCCATTCGCCGTCAGCGCAGTGTCGAACAGGTTCAACTCCCACACACCCGCCGGATCGAGCCGATGCAGTTTGACCGGGATCTGCTCGCCGCCGATGACCACGACGAATTCGCCATACAGTTCGGACGTCGAAACTAGTGGTGTATGCGCCACCAGCCCTTTCCGATCCTCCTGCAGCAGCCGCATCATCGCCGCTGCCGCCACCACTTCGATCAACCGCCCACGCGGCAGTTTGGCGCCATGGAAACCGTCGGGAAATTCCTCGGCGATGTAGCCCGTCGTCAACCGCCCCTCGCGGAAACGATCCTGATCCATCACCGTGGAGAGAAACGGCAGGTTGTTGCCGACCCCTTCGACCTCGAAACTGTCCAGCGCCGTGGCCATGGCGTCGATTGCCTCAAGCCGGGTCGGCGCCCAAGTGCACAGCTTGGCGATCATCGGATCGTAAAACGTCGAAATCTCGCCGCCTTCGAACACACCGGTATCGTTGCGAACCGCCAGCGTTTCGGTGGCAAACTCCTCCGGTGGGCTGTATCGGGTCAGCCGCCCAGTGGACGGCAGGAAATTGCGATAGGGATCCTCGGCATAGAGCCGGCTTTCGATGGCCCAGCCGTTGCGCTGCACCTGGTCCTGCGTCAGCGGCAGCTTTTCGCCATTGGCCACGCGCAGCATCAGCTCCACCAAGTCCAGCCCGGTGATTAGCTCGGTCACCGGATGCTCCACCTGCAGCCGCGTGTTCATTTCGAGAAAGTAGAAATTGCGCTCGCCATCGACAATGAATTCAACCGTGCCGGCGCTGGTGTATCCCACCGCCTTGGCCAGCGCGACCGACTGCTCGCCCATGGCTTTTCGCGTTGCCTCGTCGAGGAAGGGCGACGGCGCCTCCTCGATGACCTTCTGGTTGCGGCGCTGAATCGAACATTCGCGCTCGTTGAGAAAGAGCACGTTGCCAAAACTGTCGCCGATCAGCTGGATTTCGATATGGCGCGGCTCGGTGACGAATTTTTCAATGAAAATCCGATCGTCGCCAAACGACGACGCGGCCTCGGATTTGGAGCGCTCAAAACCCTCCCGCGCCTCGGCATCGTTCGAGGCGATGCGCATGCCCTTGCCGCCACCGCCGGCCGATGCCTTGATCATCACCGGATAGCCGACGGACTTGGCAATCGTCACCGCGTGCTCGGCATCGTCGATCAGGCCCATATGGCCCGGCACGGTCGAAACACCCGCCGCCGCCGCCAGTTTCTTGCTGGTAATCTTGTCGCCCATCGCCTCGATGGCCTTCACCGGCGGCCCGACGAAAATGATCCCGGCCGCCTCCAGCGCCGCCGCGAACTTCGGATTCTCGGACAAAAATCCATATCCCGGATGCACCGCCTGCGCGCCGGTCTTCCGGCAAGCCGCAATGATCTTGTCGATCTGCAAATAGCTGTCCTTGGCCGGCGACGCCCCGATATGCACCGCCTCATCCGCCATCCGCACATGCAGCGCCTCGCGGTCGGCGTCGGAATAAACCGCGACGGTCGCAATGCCCATGCGCTTGGCAGTCTTGATGACGCGACAGGCGATTTCACCGCGATTGGCGATGAGGAGTTTGGTGATTGTCATGCTGGCCTCGATGGTGGAGCGACCACCGGGTCGCACCCTCCCCCTTGCGGGGAGGGCTGGGGAGGGGGATTGCCGCGAAGACGCGACGGGTTGGACCCTAGTGCCGCAACGATGGTGTCAAACACCCCGTCGGGATTGTGCAGCACGTCATCATTGGTGAACCGCAACACCGCGAACCCACGGGCATTCAGATACTCGTCGCGCGTTCGGTCATTGGCCAGAGCGATGTCGCCACCATGCGTGTCGCCGTCCACCTCAATGACCAATTGCCCATGAATGCACGCGAAATCGACGAAATAGCTGCCGATCTGCTTCTGCTTGCGAAAATGGTAACCGCCGGTGCGGAGCGACCACAACAACTGCCATAGCGCCCTTTCGGCAAGCGTGGGATTGGCGCGGAGTTTCTTTGCGAGTTCGATGCTCATCGGGCGCCGCACAGATCTCGCCACGGCCACGAAGCGGTACCTCCCCCTTGACGGGGGAGGCTAGGAGGGGGTGCGAGAGCCCCGATATTGGGACTAACCGCCCCCCTCCCTGACCCTCCCCGCGCGGGGGAGGGTGTCGACTGAAACATCTTCATCCTCGCCCCCTTCACAACGGAATATTCCCGTGCTTTTTCTTCGGCACACTCACCGTCTTATTCCGCAATGTCGAAAACGCCCTGATCACCCTTCTTCTCGTCCCATGCGGCATGATCACGTCGTCGATAAACCCACGCTCCGCCGCCACGAACGGATTGGCGAAGCGCGCCTCATAATCCGCCGTACGCTGGGCGATCTTGTCCTTGTCGCCCAGTTCCGAGCGATACAAAATCTCTGTCGCCCCCTTGGCGCCCATCACGGCGATTTCGGCTGAGGGCCAGGCGTAGTTCACATCCGCCTTGATGTGCTTGCTGGCCATCACGTCATAGGCGCCGCCATAGGCCTTCCGCGTAATCACCGTCACCAGCGGCACGGTGGCTTCGGCATAGGCGAACAGCAGCTTGGCGCCGTGCTTGATGATGCCGCCGTACTCCTGCGCCACGCCGGGAAGGAAGCCGGGCACGTCGACGAAGGTCAGGATGGGGATTTCAAAGCTGTCGCAAAAACGGATGAAGCGTGCGGCCTTTTTGCTGGCGTTTATATCCAGGCAGCCTGCAAGCACCAGCGGTTGATTGGCGACGACGCCGACGGTATTGCCGTCGAGCCGGATGAAACCGCACAGGATATTGCCGGCGTGGTCCTGTTGGATTTGGAGGAAGTCACCCCCGTCGGCGACCTTGTGGATCACCTCGCGCATGTCATAGGGCTGGCTGGCGCTGTCGGGGATGATGGTATCGAGCGAAGCGTCGTCGCGGTCGATCGGATCATGCGTGGGCAGGCGCGGTGGCTTCTGGCCAGCGGCCAGCGGCAGGAAGCCGAACAGCCGGCGCACTTCGAGCAGCGTTTCGATGTCATTGTCGAAGGCGGCATCGGCCACCGAAGAGATTTTCGTATGCGTCGAAGCGCCGCCGAGTTCTTCCTGAGTGACGGTCTCGTTGGTGACGGTTTTGACCACGTCCGGGCCGGTCACGAACATGTAGCTGGTGTCTTTCACCATGTAGATAAAGTCGGTCATCGCCGGCGAATAGACGGCCCCGCCGGCACAAGGCCCCATGATCACCGAGATCTGTGGCACCGCGCCCGAGGCCTGCACATTGCGCCAGAACACGTCGGCATAGCCTCCGAGCGAGGCCACACCTTCCTGGATGCGGGCGCCGCCGCTGTCGTTGAGCCCGATAATCGGCGCGCCGTTCTGCAGCGCCAGGTCCATGACTTTACAGATTTTTTTGGCATGGGTTTCGCTGAGCGAGCCGCCGAACACCGTGAAATCCTGGCTGAACACATAGACCATCCGGCCCTCGATCATGCCCCAGCCGGTCACCACGCCATCGCCCGGAATGATGGTGTCGGCCATGTCGAAATCCGTCGCCCGATGGGTGACGAACATGTCGTATTCTTCGAAACTGCCGGGATCGAGCAGCACGTCAAGGCGTTCGCGCGCCGTCAGCTTGCCCTTGCCGTGCTGCACATCGATGCGCCGCTGTCCGCCACCAAGCCTCGCCTGCGCGCGCTTGTCTTCGAGTTCGGCGATGATTTTCTGCATGGCGACAAGGGTCCGGTGTTGGTGCCCGATCCGACCACAGCGCGGCGCTATTTCCAAGACGGCAAAAGACATTGTTGCTAGTTCTGAACGCCATAGGGAAATGAGGAGGCAGACTTGGCTATCGACAGTGCAACCACCATCAAGGTGCCCGAGGCCGTTCTGGCCGAGCGGGTCGCTGCCGCCCTGCGCGAGGCCGGGGCCAGCGAGGCATCTCTCGCTGCTGCCACGCGCGCCATGCTGCATGCTTCGAGACATGGCGTGGATAGCCATGGAGTGCGGCTGACCGAGCATTACTGCCTGATGCTGGCGGGTGGGCGGCTCAACAAAAATCCGCAACTGCAGATCGATCACAAGGCCGCGGCCAGCGCTGTGGTCGATGGCGACGACGGGCTGGGGCACTACGCGGCCTATCGCGCCATGGAAGTGGCCTGCGAGATGGCGAAGACTTCGGGTATTGCCGCCGTCGGGGTGCGCCGCTCGTCCCACCTCGGCGCAGCGGGCGCCTACGCGCTGGCCGGCGCCGAAGCGGGTTGCATTGGCTTTGCCACCACCAATACCGATTCCATGGTGGCGCTGTTCGATGGGGCGCAGCGCTTTCATGGCACCAATCCGCTGGCTTTTGCCGCACCGGTGCCGGGGCAAAAGCCATGGTTTGTCGACATGGCGACCTCGTCCATTCCGATGAACCGGGTGCTGCTGCATCGATCGCTCGGCACGCAATTGCCCGAGGGCATTGCGGCCAACGCCGAGGGCATTCCGGTGACCGATCCGGCCGAGGTGAATATGCTGCTGCCGCTTGGCGGCGCCGATTATGGCTACAAGGGCGCGGCGCTGGCGGGCGTCGCCACCCTGCTCTCGGCGATCCTGATGGGCACGACGCTCGATACCGACTTCATCCCGATGTATGATGCCGAAGATACCTCGACGCCGCGCAATATGGGACACTTCTTCATGGCCATCGACCCAGGGCACTTTGTTGGGACCTCGGCATTTGGCGACGGCATGCTGCGCTATCTCAAGGGCCTGCGCGGTGCTCCTGCCCGTCCCGGCGGCCAGACCATGGCACCAGGCGATCGCGAGTGGACCATTGCCGAGCAACGCGTCGTGGCGGGCATTCCCATTGATCCGGACACGGCGCGGTTTCTCGGGCTGGCTGAGTTTTAGCGATAGCCGACGAAGATCGATGCCATCGCCGGTGAAGCCTTGGTGTAGCCGAGAGCACTGCTCCAGTCGCCAAGCCCCTCAGGAATGACGACCGGCTTGCCGTCTGCTGTGAGATCAGCAACGATCAATAATTCGTTGTCAGCATTGGCGCGACGGAAGGCGATGGCGTCCGGTCCGCAGGGGATCGGCTCATAGCTGCCGCGGGCAAACAGGTCTGGCAGCTTCTGGCGCAATTGCAGCAATCGCTGCGTCAGCACCAGCTTGTCGTCACGCGGGCCGGCTGGAGCCGCAAGCCGCTGCTTGAGACCGGCAAAATCCACCGGGCGCCGGTTGTCGGGATCGACGAAACTCTGCTCCCAGTCCTCGGCACCGCGATAGATGTCCGGCATGCCCGGCACCGTCAGCTTGAGCGCCGCCTGTACCAGCGCCTTACGCAGTCCGGTCTGCAGGATTGCCGCGCGATCCTGCTCGAAACGCGCCATGAAATCCCGGTTTGCCAGTGTCGCATCGATGAACGCGTCGACACCGCTCTCGTATTCCGTATTGTTGACGCCCCAATCGGTCCGCTCGCGCGCCTCGCGCAGGGACTTCATCATGGCGCCCTTGATGCGCCTGCCAAAGTCATCCGGCGCGCCGAAAGATGGCCAGCCGCCGAGCAACAGCTGGAAAAACAGGTACATGTCGTTTGGGTGGATCGGGTTAGCGGCCAGCAGATCCCGCCAGCCCTTAACCGCCCGGTCCCACTCTGCCGGGTGTTCTGAGATGGCGCCGACAATGGCGCGGATATCCTCGCCGCGCTTGGTGTCATGCGTCGAGGTGCCGAGCATGGCATCGGGGCTTTCCACCAACCGGCGCTGGTTGGCATCGTGGAACGCCGCGACGCTTATGGAGAAGCGTTCGGGATGGGCGCCGACCTCATTTAGGGCCACCAGACGGTGGTGGCGATACACGGCGGTGTCCTCGAGCCCCTTGGCCATGGCCGGGCCGGTGTATTGCTGGAATTTTCCGATGGCGGTGATGACCAGGCGCGGATCGTATTCAGCGCCGAGATGGCCACCGAGCAGTTCTTCGAGGAAATCTAACAGTTCCGGCGCAAAATTCGGCTGGGTCTTTCGAGCCTTGGCGATGGCGAGACCAATTTCGCGACGGTCGCGATTGGAGACCCCGCTGTCGTCGATATAGGTGCGATAGACGGTGAGGTGGGCGATAACTTCGCGCATTGCCTTGCGCAGCCCGTTCTCGGTCAGGTCGCGGGTTTCAGAATGCGACCAAGCAACAGCGGACAGATGCCGCGCCAAAGCTGCCAGTTCGGCTGCCAGCTCATTGTCCATCACCCGCAGCTTGCAGCTGTATTCCAGACCGACCGGGTCCGGCACCGGGCCGATGAAATCGGCATAGGTTTGGGTTAGGGCCGCTTCGGCATCTTCCGGGACCAGCAGCCGCGTCAGCAGGGCGCCGAATTCATAACCGGTGGTGCCGTCCACCGGCCAGTCCGGCCGCAACCTTTCGTACGGCGCGAGGATTTTTTCGATGGCCAGATAAATCGGCCGCGGCGACTTGGCGCGCAGGTTTTCGATATAACCCTTGGGGTCGAGCAGGCCGTCGACATGGTCGATGCGCAGGCCCTGCACCAGTCCTTCCTCGATCAGCTGGAAAATCAGCTGATGGGCATGGGCGAACACATCGGGCCGGTCGATGCGAATGCTGGCGAGGTCGCTGTTGATGAAAAAGCGACGATAGTTGATCTCGTCGGCCGCGGCGGAATGATGCACCAGCCGCCAGTGCTGGCGCTGGATCAAGGCGTCGAGCGCGGCGTGTCCGGACGGTTCCGAAAGCGCGGCTATCGCCGCGTTCAGACTACCGTAAGTCTCGTTCAGAATCCGTTCATCTTCGGGCCGGAGCGGCAGCTTTTCGCTGCCATTAGCCCAGATTGAACCATCTGCACGAAGCTCGATATCGCCCGCAGCAAGTGCCTCGGCGTAGCTTTTGCCTAGGAACGGGACCAGCAATTTTCCCGACATTTCCGCCCGCGGCGGGTTCCAGTCGATGTCAAACCAGTCCGCATATTTGCTGTCGGGACCATGCTTGAGCACATCCAGCCACAACTCGTTATGCGCCCCGCCGACGCCCATGTGATTGGGCACAAAATCTAGAATAACGCCCAGTCCCGCAGCCTGGACGACGCCAACCATCTGGCGGAACTCATCAATCGTCCCAAGCTCCGGATTGATCCGCGCATGATCCACCGTATCGTACCCATGCGTACTCCCCGGTCGCGCCATCAGGATCGGCGACAGGTAGACGTGGCTGATACCCAGGTCAGCCAGATAGGGCACCAGCGCCGTAGCACCGGCAAAGGTGAAATCCTGGCTGAGCTGGAGGCGATACGTGGCGCGGAGGGAGGTCATGCCAGCGCAACGGCAGGTAAGCCGCTTCGTTCCTACGAAAGTGCCGCCACTACACAAGCTTCGTCGAGATCGATGACCTGTTCGACGATCATACCAGCGCCAGCTGAATCACTGTCGCCAATGGCGGTTACCAGCGCGGTCAGGGTTTCCAGCGACGCCTGCAGGTAAGCCTCTGCGCCGGTCTTGCCGACCTGGCGCAGTGCCAGCGCCAGTGTCAGTTCAACGATGCCGGTAACCGAGCGCAGAATGGCATTACCCGATGTATCGGCCACTGCGCGGTGGATTTCCAACGCGGCGATACCATGGTTTTCGAGATCGCCACCAGCCGAGTCCATCTGGTGCAGCCAGTATTTCATGACGCGGATATTCTCGGCGGTGCGGCGCTGCGCGGCCAAAGCTGCAGCGCGGGTTTCGAGCGCCCGACGCACATCGAACAGGCTTTCATAGAAGCGCCGGTCTGGCTTGGCGTAATAGTGCCATGAGAGGACTTGGGGATCAAAGAGGCTCCAGCGGCTGGTGGGTGAAACGCGCGTGCCGACCTTGGGCCGCGCCTCGACCAGGCCCTTGGCTTCGAGCGTCTTCAGCGCCTCGCGCAGCACGGTGCGCGAGACGCCATAGCTTTCCATCATCACCGCGTCGCTGGCGAGGATCGAGCCGACAGGAAACTTGCCTGTGACGATGCCCAGACCGATTTCGTTGATGACGAAAGTGTGGAAATTCCGTGCAGCGGGTCGCCCTGAAAGTGAGCGAATAAGGCTGCCTGCTTCGATCATACCAGAACCAGTTCTACGCTTTCTCGGGCTTCTCTTCGCCCGGGGCGGAAGCCGCAAATATGATGCGCTGCAAGACTATGAACAAGAACAGCAAGACGCCGATCACGATCTTGGTCCACCAGCTCGACAGCGTTCCGTCGAAGATGATGTAGGTCTGGACCAGACCGAGCAGCATGACGCCAACGAAAGTTCCCAGCACAAAGCCGTAGCCGCCGGTCAGCAGCGTGCCGCCGATCACCACCGCGCTGATGGCGTCGAGTTCCACGCCCACCGCCGCAAGCGGATAACCCGCCGAGGTGTAGAGCGAAAACACGATGCCCGACAAGGCGGCAAGTACGCTCGACAGCATATAGATTTGCACGGTTGTTCGCGCCACCGGCACGCCCATCAGCAGGGCGGAGACCGGGTTTCCGCCCAATGCGTAGACGTATGAACCGAAGCGGGTACGGTGGGCCAGCAACGCGCCGAGAAGGAAAATCGCGACCATCAGAAGGCCGATGAAACTCAACCGTCCGCCCCCCGGCAGGCGGATCATCAGGTCGGAAATGGCGCTATAGAACTCGTGATTGATGGGCACGGAATCCTGGGTGATGACCGAGGCACCGCCTCGCGCTAGGAACATGCCGGCCAGGGTGACGATGAAGCTGGGCACCTTCAGATAATGGATGGCGGCCCCCATAGCCGCGCCGAACAGCGCCGCGACACCCAGCACGATGACGAAGGCCAGCAGCGGATGCACCCCGAGCCAGGAGATCAGCACCGCCACCAGCACGCCGGTAAAGCCGATCACCGCGCCGACCGACAGGTCGATGCCGCCCGAGATGATGACGAAGGTCATGCCGACGGCGGCAATGCCGAGAAACGCATTGTCGGTGAGGAAATTGCCCAGCACCCGCGTCGACAGCATACTGGGGAACTGCAGCACGCTAGCCGCGTAGGCGATGATGAAGATAACGGCGGTGGCGGCGAGGGGACGAAGACTGCGTTTCATTTGGAAACCACCCGCTTGTCGTCGCGCTTGAAGAAGCCGACGGCGGTGCCGACCAGCGGGGATTGCAGCATCAGGATCAGGATGATCATCCCGGCCTTGACGATGAGGTTGAATTCGGGCCGGAAACCCGAGACCAGGATGCCGGTGTTCATCGCCTGGATGATGATGGCGCCCACCACGGCGAGGGGTATGGAGAACTTGCCGCCGAGCAACGAGGTACCCCCGATGACTACGGCGAGGATGGCGTCGAGTTCGAGCCAAAGGCCGGAATTATTGGCGTCGGCGCCGCGAATATCGGCGGCCACGAGGATGCCGGCGATGGCAGCACAGAAGCCGCTCAGGCCGTAGACCAGCATCAGCAGGATGCGGCTATTGATGCCGGCCAGCGAAGCTGCGGAGCGATTGACGCCGATGGCCTGAATGAACAGGCCGATGGCCGTTCGTTTCACCACTAGCGTGACGAGGATCATCAGCACCAGCGCGATCACCGCCGCCATGGGAAAGCCCAGCAACGAGCCGGTGCCGATAAAGATCAGGGTCGGATCGTTGAAGGTGACGATATACCCCTCGGTAATCAGTTGGGCGATGCCACGCCCGGCCACCATCAGCACCAGCGTGGCAATGATGGGCTGGATATCGAGCACGGCAACGAGGAAGCCGTTCCACAAGCCACACACGATCCCGACGCCGAGCGCAGCAGTCACGGCGATTGGCGTTGGATAGCCCGCCACCACCATGGTCGCGGCCACCGCGCCGCAAACGGCCATGATGGCGCCGACCGACAGGTCGACGCCCTTGGTGGCGATGACGCCGGTCATGCCGATTGCGAGAATTGCTACCGGGGCGCCGCGATTAAGCACGTCGATGGCGCTGCCGAACAGCCGCCCGTCCTGCCAGGTGATGCGAAAGAAATTGGGGAACAGCGCCCAGTTGATGAGCAGCACGGCGGCAAGCGCCAGCAATTGCGGATTGGCCAGACGTTCGAGATGGAGCCGCTTCATGCGACAGCCTCGTCAGGGTTATTGGCGATCGCCTGGACGATGACGCCGGGATTGATGTTCTTGCCGCGCAGTTCGGCGACCATTTCGCGATCACGCATCACTACGATGCGCGAGCTGTAGGCCACCACTTCGTCGAGTTCAGAGGAGATCACCAGCATGGCCATGCCCTCGTCGCGCAGGCGATTGATGGTGCGGACGATTTCGGCATGGGCGCCGACGTCGATGCCGCGCGTCGGCTCGTCGAGAATGAGAAAGGCCGGGTCGGTGGCCAGCCAGCGCGAAAGGATCACCTTCTGCTGGTTGCCGCCCGAGAGAAGTTTTACCGGCATGTCGAGCGAGGCGGCGCGGATATCCATGGACTCGCCGAAGCGGCCGGCGATTTCCATCTGTTCGTCGCGGTTGAGCGCCTTGAACCAGCCGAGCTTGCCCTGCAATGCGATGATGATGTTTTCCCGTACCGACAGGTCGCCGAGAATGCCCTCGGCCTTGCGGTCTTCCGGGCAGAAACCAAAGCCGTGCTTGATGGCGTCGGTAGTCTTGCGGATGGCGCTCGGCTTGCCGTTGACGCTTACGGTGCCCTGGTCGGCCGGGTCGGCGCCGAACATGATGCGTGCCACTTCGGTGCGGCCGGATCCCAGCAGGCCGGCGACACCGACCACTTCGCCCTTGTGGATGGTCAGATCGAACGGCAGCACACTGCGCTTGCGGCCATAGCCCTTGAATTCGACTAGCACCTCGTTAGGCGCCTCGCCCGGCTCGACATCAGTGGCGCCGGAAAAGGCTATGTCCTTGCCCAGCATGAGGCGGACAACGTCGGTACGGGTCAGCGCATCAAGGGCGCGGGTTTCGATCAGTTTGCCATTGCGCAACACGGTGACCCGGTCGGAGATGGCAAAGACCTGATCGAGAAAATGGGTGATGAAGATGATGGCCAGCCCCTTGGCCTTGAGGCCGCGAACCACTTCGAACAGGCGCTCGACCTCGTTTCGATCAAGGCTGGCGGTGGGTTCGTCGAGGATCAGCACCTTGCCTGAAAGCTGCACGGCTCGGGCGATGGCGACGATCTGCTGTACGGCCACCGAATGGGTGCCGAGTTCGCTGGAGGGATCGATGTTTAGGTCGTAATTCTTGAGGATAACCCTGGCGTCCGCTTCCATCTTGCGGAAATTGACGAAGCCGAAGCGCAAAGGCTGGTGCCCGAGGAACAGGTTTTCCGCCACGGACCGGTTCGGCAGAAGGTTCACCTCCTGATACACGGTGCCGATGCCAAAGGTCTGGGCGTGCAGTGGATTGTCGAGCGAGACCTGCGTGCCATCGACATAGATGCCACCGCCATCGGGCTGGTACGCGCCGGTCAGGATCTTGATCAGCGTGGATTTACCGGCGCCGTTTTCGCCGAGCAGGGCGTGCACTTCGCCAGCCTTGAGGCCGAAATCGACATTGTCGAGCGCGACATGATTGCCGAAAATCTTCATGACGCCGCGTGCTTCGAGCACGTAGTCGCTATCAGCCATGCTGCCCCCATTCATTGATCGCAACGCCCCCAGTCGGCACCCTCCCCTTGCGGGGAGGGATCAAGGGTGGGGGTCGGCTGGCCCCAATATCGAGGCCAAACCACACCCCCAACCAACCTCCCCGTCAAGGGGGAGGTGCCGTCCGGTGGTTAAACGAGCTTCGTTGCTTAATAGCCCAGGCCCTTGCGGGTATCATACTCGCCCTGGGGATTGTCGGCAGGCGTGTACAGCTTCGACTCGGTGATGATGAACTTTGCGGGTTGGGTGCCATCGGCGAGGAAGGCCGAGAGCGCATCGAAGGCGGGACCGGCCATGTTGGGGGTCAGTTCCACGGTAGCATTGGCTTCGCCGGCAACCATTGCAGCGAAGATGTCCGGCACGCCGTCGATCGAGACGACCTTGATGTCGGTGCCGGGCTTGAGGCCAGCGTCCTTGATGGCCTGGATGGCGCCAACGGCCATGTCATCGTTGTGGGCATAGACCGCGCAAATATCGGCGCCGCCGTTTTCGGCCTTGATGAAGCCTTCCATGACTTCCTTACCCTTGGCGCGGGTGAAATCACCGGTCTGGCTGCGGGCGATGGTCAGGTTGGCGTGGCCGACAATGGCTTCTTCGAAGCCCTTCTTGCGGTTGATGGCCGGGGTGGAGCCGACGGTGCCCTGCAGCTCGACGATCTTGCAATCGGCATCGCCGACTTCCTTGACCAACCAGTCGCCAGCGGTACGGCCTTCGAGCACCTGATCGGAAGCAACCGAGGTCAGGTAAAGGTCTTCCGGCGCGTCAACGCCGCGGTCGAGCAGCATGACGGGGATTTCGGCTTCCTTGGCTTCGGTCAGCACGTCGTCCCAGCCGGTCGCAACGACAGGAGCCACGATGATTGCGTCGACGCCCTGAGCGATGAAGCCGCGGATGGCCTTGATCTGGTTTTCCTGCTTCTGCTGCGCATCGGCAAATTTGAGGTCGATGCCGCGCTCTTCGGCCTGCTGCTTGGTTACCGAAGTCTCAGCGGCGCGCCAGCCGGATTCAGAACCAATCTGGCTGAAGCCGATGGTCAACCCCTTCAGATTGTCCTGCGCGATGGCGACAGAAGTCAAAGCGGTAGCGAGGCTTGCCGCGATGGCAAGCTTGGAAATGATGGTCACGATGTCCTCCCAATGTGGCGCCACGGCGTTTTCACCTGCAGCGATAATGGGGACGCTACATAAAGTACTATTATATGTAAATAGCGAAAACCGTACCCACGCCGGCGCTCGAATGAAGTGTCTTGTCGGGTGATTTTTGTGGCTTCCAGCCAGTGCCTTAGCCTAGCCTGTCGGCCGAGCTGTTGCGCGCCACGACGCGCGGCGTGACGACGAAATGCTCGGACTCGGTGCGGCCCTTGATGCGCTCGATCAACAGGCGGACCGATTGCAGCCCGAGCAGTTCGCCGGATTGGTCGACGCTGGTTAGGCTGTTCTGGGCAAAGTCGCAGTACATCGTGTTGTCATAGCCGACCACCGCCAGATCGCGCGGAATGGACAGACCCATCTCGGTCGCCACGCTGATGACCTCAAGGGCGATAAAGTCGGTCCAGCAGAAGATTGCCTCGGGACGATCGGGAGCCTCAAGCAGCTTTTTTGCAGCGATCTGCACTTCGCGCATGGTCTGGCGAGCTCTAACTACGTTGATATACGAGCCCAGTTCCTGCTCCATCATCTCGCGCCGGTAACCGAGTTCGCGCTGCGTGATGATGGTCGATTCGGTGATCAGGCTCAGCATGGCGATGTTGCGGTAGCCGTTGCTCGACAGGTGTCTGACAGCCAGGGTGCCGCCCTCGTAGTCGTCATTGTTGACAGTATCGTAGCTTGAGACGCCGGGAGCATGATTGCCGATCGTGGCAAGCGGTTTGCGCTTGGCAATGTCCAGCAATTGCTGCTGGTCGGTGGGACCGATCAGGATCAGGCCATCCATTTGCCGGTCGATCATGGAATCGACCAGGGCATCATCGAACGTGGTCCCGGATTGGCTGACCCCGAGCAGCACCTGGTACTGGGTCCGCTCCAGTGCCGAATTTACGCCGGCAAGGATGTCCGAGAAAAACGGGTTGCGCAGATCGGGCAATATCATGCCGAGTGTGAAGGTTTGCCCGCGCATTCCCCGCGCTGCCGTATGCGGACGATAACCCAGCTTGGCCATCGACTTCCGAACCTTGAGGCGCATCGACTCGCTGACGCCGTAAGCGTCCCGCAATACCTTCGAAACCGCGGCGACGGAGACGCCGGCATCTATCGCAACCTCACGGATGGTGACGCGTGACGGCTTCTGGACGGCTGGTTTTTCCATGCAACTCCAAGGGTCAGAACCCTGCATTTCGGGGCTGGTCGCGGCTTGCCAGCTCGTTCCGTCTACATCAGAAAATTCCTATTGCCAAAAAACTTGGAATGTAGAACGATACACGTAGAACATTATACACCTCGCAAACGAGGTTGCCGTCAACCGGACGGCGTGGAGGAGGCAGACTTGACCGACATGACGAGCACGCTGGTGCGGGCGAACCCGACTTCTGCGCGACAGGCGCCTTGGGCGGCAGCCAGGATGATCCGTCCGCTGGTCGACAAGGGTGTAGGCATGCCTGCCTCGTTCGTCTCGACTGATTTCAGCATTGAACGCGTTGGCGGCGATGAGACACTGCGCATCAGCGCTCTCGGGCTCTATCGCTGCTTCATCAACGGCAGACGCGTCGGCAACGACCTGCTCACCCCGGGCTGGACTAGCTACGAAACCCGCCTCAGCTACCAGACCTATGCCGTCGCCGACCTGCTGGTGGCAGGCACCAACCACATCGAGATCTGGCTGGCCGATGGCTGGTTGCGTTCGCAGATGATGTGGGGCAATGCGCCGATCTTCAACACCTGGGGCAGCGAGATTGGCGCCATTGCCGAACTGACTTCGGACGCGAACGGCGGCAAGACGCTGCTGGTCACCGACGACAGCTGGAAAAGTGGCGAGTTGCCCATTCGCAAGTCTGGCATCTATTTCGGCGAGGTTTTCGACGCGCGGATCAAGCCAGTGGTTTCCTCAGGCACCGCTGCGATCGACTTCGACGTGGTCAGGCTCATTGCCCACGAAACCACTCCGGTGCGCGAGCTGGATGCGCTGGCCGTGGTCAAGCAATGGACCGATGCCGATGGCCGCACGGTCTATGACTTCGGCCAGAATATTGGCGGCTATGTCGCGTTTACCGTGCGCGGCGAGGCTGGCGCCAAAGTCACCGTCGAACATGCCGAAGTGCTCGATAAGGATGGCAATTTCTACAACGTCAACTATCGCACTGCCGAAGCGCGGATCGAATATACGCTGAGCGGCAATGGCGACGAGCAATTCCGCCCGCACTTCACCTTCCAAGGTTTCCGATATGCCCGCATCACCATCGAGAGCAAGGCCGAACTGACCAGCGTGGTCTCGGTGCCGATCAGTTCGGTCACGGAGGTCAAGTCCAGCTTCACCTCAGCCAACAAGCTGGTCGACCGGCTGTTTCTCAACACCGTCTGGTCGCAGCGCGGCAATTTCATCGAAGTGCCGACCGATTGCCCGCAGCGCGACGAGCGCCTGGGCTGGACCGGCGATGCGCAGGTTTTCGCAGGCACCGCAATGTATCTGGCCGATGCGCAGAATTTCTTCCGCAAGTGGATCCGCGACGTCATGGCAGACCAGCGCGAAGATGGTGCGGTGCCCCATGTGGTGCCGGACCCAACCAAGATGCAGCCCAAGGATTATCCGGGCTTTTATGGCAGCACCGGCTGGGGTGATGCGATCGCTGTGGTGCCGTGGCAGATGTATCTGCACTACGGCGACACCGACTTTTTGGCCGAGACGCTACCGGCGATGGTGAAGTGGGTCGATTTCGTGTGGTCCATCAGCGAGGGCCCGATCGTCAAGCCACCGCGCGCCTGGGGCGGTCGTGGTTTCTCGTTTGGCGACTGGCTGCAGCCCAGCGGCCCGAGCGCCAAGCCGCTGCCGACGATCAGCGACGACGCTGCGGCGACGCTGTATCTGCATATCACCTCGGCAATGGTTGGCAGGATTGCCGGCATCGTCGGTGACACGGCGACTGCCCAGCGGATGAGCGACATCGCAACGAAGGTGAAGAACGCCTTTGCGCTCGAGTTCATCACCCCGGCAGGACGCGTGGCGGGCGACGACCAGACATCCTATGCACTGGCGTTCCTGCATGACCTGATCCCGGCCGACAAGCAGGACGCGGCCAAGGCGTATTTCAAGAATGCCATAGCCCGCACCGATGGGCGGATCGGCACCGGTTTCATCGGCACCCCTGCCCTGTTGCCGGCGCTAGTCAAGATTGGCGAAGCCAACCTTGCCGCTGACGTCTTCTTGCAGGAAGAAGTTCCCGGCTGGCTGTATCAGGTCAAGATGGGGGCCACGACGATCTGGGAGCGCTGGGACGCGATCCAGGCCGATGGCTCGATCTACAATCCGCAGATGAATTCCTACAATCACTATGCCTATGGCGCGGTGTGCCAGTGGCTGCTCGAAGGGGTCGCCGGGTTCCGGCCGGACCCCGAGGCGCCAGGCTTTGCCACGGTGATTTTCGAGCCGATCATCATTGGCGCGCTATCGCCGGTGAAGGCTAGCCACGCCAGCCCCAAGGGTCTCATTCGCGCTGAATGGACGGTGGATGGCGATGCAGTTCGCTACGAGGTCGAGGTGCCTGGCGGCTCGAACGGCGTGCTGCGGCTGGCGGCCGGCTATCGCAACATCACGGTCGATGGTGCGGCGTGGGACGGCAAGGGCGACCATGCCCTCGCAGCGGGCAGCCATGTCATCACCTTCGATCACACACCGGCACAGCGCAAAGCGGCTGCCGAACACAGCATCAATACCCGTACGCCCTGATAAACAGGCGGCGGCTGAGACGGCCCGCATGGTGCGGGTAAATGGGAGAGAGACCAAATGACCAAGACGACACGCAGGACCGCGCTTACCGGCTTCGCCGCCGGTCTGCTGGCCTTGACTGCCCTGACCGGCGCAAGCTTTGCCCAGAGCACTACACTGACCTACCTGATCCCCAGCGGCGCCGATGGCGTGGCCGTGGCCGAGGAGCTGGTGAAGAGCTTCGAAGCCGCCAACCCGGATATCAATATCGAGATCGAAACCCGTCCAGGCGGCTCGGAAGGCGACAATCTCGTCAAGACGCGGTTGGCCACCAGCAGCATGGCCGACGTGTTCCGCTACAATTCCGGCTCGTTGTTCCAGGCCATCAACCCGCAGCAGTTCCTGGTCGACCTGACCAACGAACCCTGGCAGGCCGATGTGCAGGACAGCTTCAAGCAGGTGGTGACGGCATCGGACGGCACCGTGCGCGGCGCGCCGATGGGCGCGGCCATGGGCGGCGGCATCTATTACAACAAGGCAATCTATGCCGAGCTGGGCCTGACCGTTCCCAAGACCTGGGCCGAGTTCATGGCCAACAATGAAAAGATCAAGGCCGCCGGCAAGGTCGCCGTGGTCCAGACCTATGGCGATACGTGGACCAGCCAGCTGTTCGTGCTTGCCGATTATTACAACGTCTCGGCTGCCGAGCCGGACTTTGCCGCCAACTACACCGCCGGTACGGCCAAGTTCGCGACAGACAAGGTGGCACAGCGCGGCTTCGACAAGCTGCAGGAAACCTTCGACGCCGGCTATTTCAACGAAGACTTCGGCGCCGCCAAGTATGACGACGGGCTGCGCATGGTGGCATCGGGTGAAGGCGCCCACTACCCGATGCTGACCTTTGCCACCACCGCCATCGTCGCCAGCTATCCTGACCTGATCGACAATGTCGGCTTCTTCGCCCAGCCGGGCGACGACGCCGCCAAGAACGGCCTGACGGTGTGGATGCCGGATGGCATCTATATCCCCAACACCACGTCGAATCTTGATGCCGCCAAGAAGTTCGTCGCCTACGTCGCCAGCGTCGAAGGTTGCGAAGCCCAGACCCGGGCCGGTGGCGCTTCGGGGCCGTACCTGATCAACGGCTGCACGCTGCCAGCCGACGTGCCGCCAGCCGTGACCGACATGCTCCCCTACTTCGCAGATGGCGGCCAGAACGGGCCGGCGCTGGAGTTCCTGTCGCCGATCAAGGGCCCGGCACTCGAGCAGATCACCGTTGAAGTCGGCTCGGGCATTCGCCCCGCCGCTGATGGCGCGGCGCTCTACGACGAAGACGTTCGCAAGCAAGCCCAGCAACTCGGCCTCCCAGGCTGGTAAGCGCTTGCCGATAGGCGGCTCCGGGTGCCTGGTCTCACCCGGGGCTGCCGCTTTGAGGAGGAACATAGATGGCCGTGATGACTGAAACCGCAGCGGCCGTGCCCGTGGTGCAGGTGCCTAAGCGCCGCTCGCCCTATCCGGCCTCGTTCTTTCTTCCCGCCGCCGTCATCTATGGCGTGCTGTTCCTGCTGCCGACCTTCGCATCGCTGTATTTCAGCCTGACGCGCTGGACGCTGTTCAACTCCACCTTCATCGGGCTGGATAATTTTGCGCAATTTCTGCGCGAGCCGTTCCTGATCAAGGGGCTGATCAATACAGTGCTGTATGCGGTAATCACCTCCGGCCTCAAAGTTGTGCTCGGACTGCTGCTGGCGGTGTTGCTGACCAGCCAGATCGCGGCGCGCGGCTATCTGCGCTCGGTGGTGTTTTTCCCGGTGCTGGTTTCTACCGTCGGCGTCGGCATCACCTTCACGATTTTGATGCACCCCACCCAGGGCATGATCAATGAGGCGCTGGCGGTGATCGGCATCAAGGGGCCGGGCTGGCTGGTCAATCCAAGCCTGGCGCTGTTCTCGGTGGCACTGGTCGATGTGTGGAAGGGCGTCGGGCTCGCCACGGTGATCTACATCGCCGGCATCGTCGCCATCCCCAAGGATTACTATGAGGCCGCCCGCATCGACGGCTCAACCAAGTGGCAGAGCTTTTTGTATGTCACCCTGCCGCTGTGCCGCCCCGCCACGGTAACGGTGATCCTACTTTCCTTCATCGGCGGGTTGCGGACCTTCGACCTGATCTGGGCGATGACGCGGGGCGGGCCGGGCTTTGCCTCCGATACCGTCGCCTCGGTGATTTACAAGCAATACCAGGCCGGCTTTTATGGCCTCAGCACCGCCGGGAACGTGGTGCTGTTCATCCTGATCGCCGTTCTTGTCGTGCCGCTGACCATGCTGCTCAATCGCCGCGAGGGACACGAATGAGTTTCGTCCGCAATTATTGGCTGAGCGCCGTCGCCATCGTGGTTTCCGCCGTGGTGTTTCTGATCCCGTTCAGCTTCATCATCCTGATGGCGTTCAAGGACAAGACCCAGGCGCAATTGCTCGACTTTTCGTGGCCGCAGGGCATGCACCTGTGGAGCAACATCGTCGAGGTGGTGACCACCCGCAACTGGATGCTGCTGACCGCCTTCATCAATTCGACCATCCTGACCGTCGCCAGCGTAACCCTCGTGGTGATCTTGTCGGCCATGGTCGGCTTCGTGCTGCAGCGCCGCAAGACGAAGTTCAACGGGCTGATCGAGTTCCTGATCCTCGCCGGCCTGATGCTGCCGCCGGCCGTGGTGCCGACCATCTGGTTGCTGCAGGGCCTTGGCCTGTTCGGCAAGCTGCATGGGCTGGTGCTGATCGAGGTGGCTTACTCCCTGCCCTTCTCGATCTTGCTGTATCGCGCCTTCATCGCCACCATTCCACGCGAGCTGGACGAGGCCGCCATCATCGACGGGGCGCGTCCGTTCGACGTGTTCTTCCGTATCGTATTGCCACTGCTGTGGCCGGTCACCGTCACCAATATCGTGGTGCAATCGGTGGCCATCTTCAACGACTTCACCAATCCGCTGTATTACCTGCCCGGCAATGCCAATGCGACGGTGCAACTGACGCTGTATAATTTCCAGAGCCAGTTCAGCACGTCTTACAACCTGCTCTTCACCAATATCGCGCTCATCACCATTCCGCCGCTGATCGTCTTCCTGTTCTTCAACCGGCAGATCGTGGCGGGGATGACCGCTGGCGCCGTCAAAGGATAATCCACATGGCAGGACTGGAACTGAAATCGCTCCGTAAGAGCTATGGCAATGTCGAGGTCATCAAGGGTGTCGACCTGACCATCGAACATGGCGAGTTCGTGGTGTTCGTCGGCCCGTCCGGCTGCGGCAAGTCCACGCTGCTGCGCATGATCGCCGGGCTCGAGGACATCACCGGTGGCGAGCTCTATATCGCCGGCAAGCTGTGTAACGCCGTCGAGCCGCGCGATCGCGGCATCGCCATGGTGTTCCAGAGTTACGCGCTTTATCCGCACATGACCGTCTACGACAATGTCGGCTTTGGGCTGAAGCTCGCCAAAACGCCTAAGGATGTGCGCGACAAGAAGATCCGCGACGCGGCGCGTATCCTGCAGATGGAGCACCTGCTCGATCGCAAGCCGAGCCAGCTGTCGGGCGGTCAGCGCCAGCGCGTTGCCATCGGCCGCGCCATCGTACGCCAGCCCGAGGTGTTCCTGTTCGACGAGCCGCTCAGCAATCTCGATGCGGCGCTGCGCGTCGATACGCGGATGGAAATCGCCAAGCTGCACGCCGATCTCGGTGCCACCATGGTTTATGTAACCCATGACCAGGTCGAAGCCATGACGCTGGCCGACAAGATCGTAGTGCTCAATGCCGGCGTGGTGCAGCAGGTCGGCGCGCCGATCGAGCTGTATCAGCGCCCGGCAAACCTGTTCGTCGCTGGTTTTATCGGTTCGCCCAAGATGAATTTTGTTTCGGTGACGGTTGAGGCCGTGGGCGCCAGAACGATCACCGTGACTGGCAAGGACCTGTCGTCGGTGGCTATTCCGGCCAATCCGACCGGGATCAAGCCTGGCGACACCGTAACCCTGGGCGTCCGTCCGCATGCGCTGGACCGGAATGCTTCCGGTACCATCGTCGGCCAGGTGGGTCTGGTCGAGCGCCTGGGCAACGAGACCATCGTCAACCTCAAGCTGCCGTCGGAAGCCTCGTGGCTGGTGGTGTTCGATGGCGACCATGATCTTGCGGTCGGGCAGAGCGTGGCCCTGAGCTTTGCCCCTGAAAGCGCCATCATCTTTGGCGCCGACGGCATGGCGCGCCACCCCGCCTAAGGCTGACGGCATAGCACCTGTGACGCTGGCAGAGCTTGCGCCTGCCGGCCTACGATGCTTTACGGGCGCATAAAGGCGCCAGTGGGCGCGGCAGGATTTCTACGCGCATGATACGTCTCGAAAGCATCGGCAAACAGAACGGCAAGCAGATCGTCTTTATCGACGCCTCCGCGGTGTTGCAAAAGGGCGAGAAAATCGGCCTCGTCGGTCCCAATGGCGCTGGCAAGACCACCCTCTTTCGCATGATTACCGGCGAAGAGCAGCCCGACGAAGGCCAGGTCTCGATGGAGCGCGGCGTCACCATCGGCTATTTCAGCCAGGATGTCGGCGAGATGGGCGGCCGCAGCGCGGTCTCCGAAGTGATGGACGGCGCCGGCCCAGTCTCTGCGCTGATCACCGAAATGCGCGCACTCGAAGCCGACATGGGCGATCCCGACAAGGCCGACGCGATGGACGCCATCATCGAGCGCTATGGCGAAATACAGCACCAATTCGAAGAGCTTGATGGCTACTCCCTGGATGGCCGCGCCCGTGAAGTGCTGGATGGTCTTGGCTTCAGCCAGGAAATGATGGACGGCGACGTCGGCGCGCTGTCCGGCGGCTGGAAAATGCGCGTGGCGCTGGCCAGAATCCTTTTGATGCGTCCCGATGCGCTGCTGCTCGACGAGCCGAGCAACCATCTCGATCTCGAAAGCCTGATCTGGCTGGAAGACTTCCTGCAGAACTATTCTGGCGCGCTGTTCATGACGAGCCATGACCGCGAATTCATGAACCGCATCTGCACCAAGATCGTCGAGATCGATGCGGGCTCGCTGACCAGCTATTCTGGCAATTACGAATTCTATCAGCAGCAGCGCGCCATCAGCGAAAAGAACCAGCAAGCCCAATTTGAGCGCCAGCAAGCGATGTTGGCGAAAGAGCTAGACTTCATCGCCCGCTTCAAGGCGCGCGCATCACATGCCGCACAGGTGCAGAGCCGGGTGAAAAAGCTCGACAAGATCGACCGCGTCGAGCCACCCAAGCGCCGCCAGACCGTCGAGTTCGAATTCCGCCAGGCGCCGCGCTCGGGCGACGATGTGGCTCTGCTGAAAAACGTCAGCAAGAGCTATGGCAGCCGGACCATCTATGACGGGCTCGACTTCCATGTGCGCCGCAAGGAACGCTGGTGCATCATGGGCGTCAACGGCGCCGGTAAGTCCACTTTGCTCAAGCTGGTGACCGGCACCGCCGATCCCGACCAGGGTACGGTAACGCGCGGCCCTTCGGTCAAGATGGCCTATTTCGCCCAGCACGCCATGGATGTGCTCGACGGCGGCCTGACGGTATTCCAGCAGCTTGAAAGCTCGTTCCCGCAGGCTGGCCAAGCGCCGTTGCGGGCGCTGGCCGGAGCCTTCGGCTTTACCGGCGACGAGATCGAGAAGAAGTGCCGCGTGCTGTCCGGCGGCGAGAAGGCGCGTCTGGTGATGGCGATGATGCTGTTTGATCCCCCGAACTTCCTGGTGCTCGACGAGCCGACAAACCATCTCGACATCGCCACCAAGGAAATGCTGATCACCGCGCTCAGCCAGTATGAGGGCACCATGCTGTTCGTCAGCCATGATCGTCATTTTCTCGCGGCTCTATCGAACCGGGTGCTCGAGCTGACGCCGGATGGTGTCCACACTTATGGCGGCGGCTATACCGAATATGTCCAGAGCACGGGCCAGGAAGCGCCGGGCCTGCGCGGTTAACCATAGGAACAATGGACCGGCTGGATTCAGATTCGGCAAACACTTAGCTGATAGACTATGGTTCTGGGGTGGGGCTCCGGCCCTGCTGCTCAGGAGGTCACGTGACATCACCGTGGCAAATACTAGCTGGCAATCTTGCCGTCGTTGCTTTGTTCATACTCGGCTGGGGCCACGCACGCTTCTGGCTGCGCCGCTTGCCCGGCGTTTGGCGCAGCCTGTTGTTCGGCGTTATCATGGGCCTGGGCGCCATCGCTTCCATGCTGATGGCCGCAGAAGTGCTCCCCGGTCGTTTCCTCGATCTGCGACTGTCGCTCGTCGCGGTTGCCGCGTTTTTCGGCGGGCCAGTAGCCGCACTGGCGACCACGGCCCTGACCCTGGGCTATCGGGTGAGCATGGGCGGCGTCGGCATGACAACCGGCGTGATCACCATTTTGATCGTCACCGCATCGGCATTGGCCGGGCGCGCGCTGGTCGGTCGCGGCCGGGTCTTTGCCTGGCACGGCGTGGTGCTGGGACTGGCAATCTCGCTCATTTCCGCCGTGGGTATCTATTCCATTGGGTCCGAAGGGTTGCTTAATACCATCCTGCCGTTAGGGGTGCTCAACACGCTGGCCACCGTCCTGGCAAGCCTGGTTTTTGTTCAGGCACGGCGCGTATCGGCCGAGCGCGACCTGTTCGCCGCGGCGCTGACCCAGGCACCCGACTTCTTTTACATCAAGGACCGGCATAGCCGCTTTGCTGCGGTCAACAATGCAGTGGCGAAAATGCACGGCTTTGCCACGCCGCACGACATGATCGGCAAAACCGACTTCGACATTGCGCCGCCGGAACGCGCGGACGTCCTGTTTGCCAGCGAACAGAAAATAATCGCGTCGGGACAACCCCAGTTGGATATCGAGGAACTACTACCCGATGCCACGGGCGAGTTGCGCAGCTACATGACGGCAAAAGTGCCGCTGCATGGCGCCAACGGCGAGATGATCGGGCTGGCAGGCGTTAGCCGGGACATCACCGACGACAAGCAGTTGCGGCAGGATGTGATAGAGAGCCGCAACCTGCTGTCCTATGCCCTCGCCGAAATGTCGGATGGCCTGGCCATGTTCGACTGGCAGGGCAATATTGTGCTGTGCAACGCCCAGTATAGCGCCAGCTTCCCCTACACCAGCCACGCACGACGGCAGGGCGTTAACCTCCGCGATATCCTCGCAGAGGTGGTTCGCACCCGCGAACAGCTCAATATTCCGGTCGACCATGAACAGGAGTGGATCGATGATATCGTGACCAACCTGCACCGCGAGAGCGAGGAAGAGGTCCATCTGTTCGATGACCGCTGGCTGCAGGTGCGCACGCGCCCAACTACAGCCGGCAAAACGCTGGTTGTGGTCACCGACGTGACACGCATCAAGCAGGCGGAACTGGCGCTGCATTCGGCCAGTGATCAGCTCAAACATCTGGCACGTACCGATGGGCTGACGGGCCTGCTGAATCGCCGCGCCTTCGACATTGCCATGGATGCCGAGATAGCCCGTGGCGCCCGGGCCGGCACGCCGATGAGCCTGTTGCTGATCGATGTGGATCGCTTCAAGGCCTATAATGACGCGTATGGCCATCCTTCGGGCGACGAATGCCTGAAGCTGGTAGCCAGCCATTTGCAAAAGAGTTTGAAACGGTCAGCGGACCTGGCGGTGCGCTACGGCGGCGAGGAATTTGCAGCAATTTTGCCGGGTACCGACGAGGACGGCGCCTATCTGGTCGCGGAAACCTTCCGCAAGTCACTGGCCGACGCCCGCGTATCGCACAAGGGCGCTGAACGCGGCATCCTGACCGCCAGCGTGGGTGTCGCCACCTACATGCCGGATAATCTGCACCGCAGCGCGGCCGAATTGATCCAGACCGCCGATGAAGCACTGTACAGCGCCAAGGCCGCCGGACGCGACCGGGTCTACGGCACGCGGGTCCGCGCCAAGCAGTCCAAATACGCTCAAGAGTGAGACCTCCCTGACGCCAGTCGTGTCGGAGGGCTTACTTGGACAGCAGCGCGCTCAGTTCAGGCACCAGCTTTTCCAGCGACCATGGGATCGACAGCACGGACGGCGCCGAGGTGGCCATGACGAAGGCCCGGTCCAGCATCGTCAGATGATGGCCGGAGGCTACCGGCGCGAAACGGGCAAAGATGGGATTGGCTAAAGCCGCGTCGAGCTCTGCCTGGTCGGACTGCCAGGTAATGAAGACATCGGCGTCCAGCGTGTCGAGGTTTTCATAGGCTACCGGGACGTAGAAGTTGTCGCTCCTCAAGGCCGCGGCGCCGGGCGATAGCGTGAAGCCAAGTTCCTCGATCATCTGCACGCGCGGATCGGTGCCGATGTAGACGCCGACTTCCGACTTGGACGGATCGGCCCAGCCGATGGTGAAGGTCTTGCCCTTGAACTCAGGGTGTTCGGCCGCCAGTTCGGCGATGCGGGCATCGGTGGCTTCAACCAGTTGCTGCGCCTCGGCTTCTTGACCCAGGGTCTTGCCGATGGTCATGGTGATATCCTGCCAGGTGCCGGACCAGACCGCATCTTTCCAGGCCACCACGGGGGCGATCTGGCTGAGACGGGTATATTCTTCTTGGGTCAGGTCGCTGTAGGGCGCCAGGATCAGATCGGGCTCCAGCGACAGGATTTTCTCAAAAGGAATGGCCGTGTCGTCATAACGCGCCGGCAGTTCGCCACCCAGTTGCGCGACGGCGGTTGCCACCCACGGCAGCACGCCATTCTCGTCGCCGCCCCAGGTCTGCAGCGGCATGCCGACGGGCACCTGGCCGAGCGCGAGAACCACGTCCTGGCTCATCCAGCCGATAGTGGCGATGCGCTCCGGCTTGGCAGGTATGACCGTCTCGCCATAGATGTGCTCAATCGTGACGGGGAAATCCTGCGACAACGCTGGCGCGGTCGCAGCGAGGCCGATGCCGAGCAGCATGGCGGCGAGAACGGACGACTTCATGGCAGGCTCCTGAGCAATCAGGTTTTCGGGATGGAGCCGCGTGGAATGACCAGCGGCGTATGGGCAATGGGGTCATCGATGATGATGCATGGCAGTCCGAACACCCGTTCGACCAGTTCGGCCGTCACAATCTCACGCGGCGGTCCTTCGGCTATCACCTGCCCGTCGCGCATGGCGATGATGTGACTGGCATAGCGGCAGGCGTGATTGAGATCGTGCAGTACCGCCACGATGGTCTGACCATTGCGGCGGTTGAGACCATCCAGCAGCTCGAGCAGTTCGATTTGGTGGGTGATGTCGAGGAAGGTGGTCGGCTCGTCGAGCAGCAGCAGCGGCGTTTCCTGAGCTAGCACCATGGCAACCCAGACTCGCTGGCGCTGGCCGCCGGACAGTTCATCAACCAGTCGGTGGCTGAGTTCGGTTACCTTGGTCGCCTCCATGGCGGCGATGACCGCGGCTTCGTCGGCATGCGACCACTGCTGCAACAGCTTCTGGTGCGGATAACGGCCACGGGCAATGAGATCGGCGACGGTAATGCCTTCGGGCGCGATGGAAGTCTGCGGCAATAGCCCAAGCCGCCGCGCCACTTCCTTGGCCGGATAGCTCGATATCGCAGCGCCATCCAGCACGACGCGGCCCGCCGCCGGCTTGATCAGGCGCGACAGCGCCCGCAATAGCGTGGACTTGCCGCAGGCATTGGCGCCGACGATCACGGTGAACGACCGATCGGGAATAGCGACCGACAGGTCCTTGGAAATGATGCGATTGTCATAGCCGATAGTGACACCCTCGGCGAACAGGCGCGGCGCGGCTGCGGGTGGCACGGGATCGATCTGGTTCATTGGTATGTCCCTCATTGCCGACGCGCTTCGCGCAATAGCAGCCAGACGAAATAGATGCCGCCCAGGCTGACCGTGACGATGCCGACCGGGATTTGAGTTGGCGCAAAGGCGCGTTGCGCCACGAAATCGGCCACGGCCAGCAACAAGGCGCCCATAGCGGCAGCCGGCAAAATAGCGACACTGGCCGTGCCGGTCAGGCGGCGCGCCAGTTGCGGTGCTGAAAGCGCCACAAAGCCAATCGGCCCGGCGGTCGCGGTCACTGTTGCAGTCAGTGCCACGCCCAGCACCAGCAGGGCCAGCCGGGTGCGCTCGGCATTGACGCCCAATGCGCGAGCCGCATCGTCGCCCAGTTCGAGTTGGCCCATCGGCCGGCTCATCAGCATGGCCAATGGCATCAGCACGGCGAGGATAATCATGGCGGGAAACAATCGGTCGAGATCGAGACCATTCAGCGTGCCGGCGCCCCAGATGGCCGCTGCCATGGCAACCTCCAGCTTCGCACGAAGCAGGATCCATGTATTGAGCGCGGTCAGCATGGCCGAGACGCCGATGCCGACGATGATTAGCCGGAAGCCCTGCACGCCGCGATTATAGGCTAGCGCATAGACCACCAGCGCCGTCACCAGCCCGCCGAACAGTGCACCTCCGGCGATGGCGTAGTAACTGCCGTGCAGCAGCGTGATCACGATCAGCGCACCAGTGAAAGCGCCGGCGTCGAAGCCGATAATGTCCGGGCTGCCAAGAGGATTGCGGGTCAGCGATTGGAAGATGGCGCCGCCCATGCCCAGCGCCGCACCCAGCAGCAGCGCCAGCGCGGTACGCGGCAAGCGCCACTCCACCACCACCATATGGATACGCCCCTCGCCCTGCCCCAGCAGCGCCCGCACCACGTCGGGCAACGGCACCTGATAATCGCCGCTCGCAAGCGTTACCAAAGCCACCACCAGTGCGATGGCCAGCAGGGTCAGGCAGATGGTGGCGGTCTTGATATCGAAGCGAAGCGAAACCCTTCCGCCAAACCAGCGCAGGGAGCGGATCGGGCGCCCGAAGTCGATACCGGCGGGGAGCCCGAGATTGCTCATAGCCCGCTCACCTTGCGACGCCGTGCCAACAGGATCAGCACCGGGGCACCCACAAATGCGGTGACGATACCAACCTGCAACTCACCCGGTCGCATCACCAGGCGACCGACAACGTCGGCCGTCAGCAGCAGCACTGGGGACAGTACGATAGTGAAGGCCAATATCCAGCGCTGGTCGGGTCCGGCAATCCACCGCGCCACATGTGGCACCATGAGACCGACGAAACCGATTGGCCCTGCAGCGGCAGTGGCCCCACCCGCCAGCAGCGTCACGGCAAGCACCACGAAGCCGCGGGTGCGCCGCATATTGGCGCCAAGCGCCGCTGCCAGGTCATCGCCCAATGCCACGGCATTGAGCCGCCGCGCCATGGCAATGGCAATCGCGAGGCCGAGCAGAATGAAGGGCAGCACGGACCATAAGGTTTCATAACCGGGGGCAACCAGCGAGCCGGCGTTCCACTGCCGCATGCGATCGAAAGTGGCGGGATTGAGCAAGGCGATACCGGCGGAAACACCGCCCAGAACCGCACCGATGGCGACGCCGGCCAAGGTCAGGCGCACCGGGGTAGCACCGTTCCGGCCCGCTGAGCCGACCAGATAGACCACCACTGTGGTGACGATGGCGCCTAGGAAAGCAAACCAGATGTAGCCTTGGATGGCGGTGATGCCTAACAGCCCGACTGCCAGCACCACGAAGAAGGCTGCGCCGGCATTGACGCCCAGGACGCCTGGATCGGCTAGTGGATTGCGCGTCAACGCCTGGATCAGCGCGCCAGCCACGCCCAAGGCTGCACCGACCGTCAGGCCCATCAGTGTGCGCGGCACGCGCAAGGCAAGGATGATGGCGTGGTCGTCGCTGTCATTATAGGCGAACAGCGCCTCGAACACCGTGCCAAGGGCAATGTCCTTGGAGCCGACAGCGATGCTGGCGAGGATAACGCAGAGCAGCACCGCGATGGCTAGCAGCAGCCAGACGAAACGCGTCGCGTTTGTCTGGGCCAAGCCGGGGCGCTTTTCCTCCTGCCGTGCCCGGTCATGGCTGGTGACGGCGACTGTCACAATCCGAGCTTTTCGAGCGTCGCGTCATACTCGTCCCGAACCACCTCGGCATCGCGGCCGGAATCCCACGCGGTTTCGATCTGTGCTTTGACGACAGGATCAAGCGCCGCCCATTTGGCGCCCCACTCCTCCGCATTGGCAGTCCAATAGCCGACCAGTTCATAGCGCTCGGGAGGCAGCTTGAGCTCCTGGCGCACGAATTTTCGGATGGCGCGCACCACCTTCTGCTCGCCGGCAACCCAGATATAGCCGGGCGACTTGGGCAGAGGCACGGCGCTGACCACTTCGACCATGCGGCTGGGGGCCACGCCATTGCCGCACTTGTGCAGCCAGGTCACCGTCGAGCCGGGGTGGGCCGGCAGGGCCTGTTCGTCCTCGGCCAAAGCCACTTCGACGAAAACCCGGCTTTCGACATGTTTGGGCGTCTGCTCCATCAGGCGCGACAGCGCCGGCAGCCCGGTAGCGTCGGAAACGAGCAGCTGCCAGACGGTGTCGGCAGGTGGCTTATAGAGACCGCGCGGCCGGTTGATGGTGACCTTGTCGCCCACTTGTGCCGAGACGGCCCAGGTACAGGCCAGTCCGCCCTCGTGGATCACGAAATCGATGTCGAGCTCGATCGGATCGGCACGATAGCGACGCACCGTATAGGTCGAGCAACGGATGGCATCCTGCCCGTCGGGATAGGTCCAGCGGCCCTCATCGGTAATTTGGGGCAGGTGCAGCTTGCCGGTCTGCTCATTGCGAAAGAACAGGCGCAGATACTCGTCGCCGACGCCGGTAGTGCGCAACTCGGAGAGCCCCTCGCCGCCGAACGTCAGGCGGAGCATGCCCGGCGTCAACTGCTGACGCGACAGGACGGTCGCTTCGTGGAACATCCGAGGCATTCTGTCTCCGTCGAGTAGCGCATGCATGGCGCCGGCATAACCGCTCGGTGCCGGGTCGGCTGCCCATCACAAGGGTGCTATATTTTATGATTAAACTAGTCAAGTTACGTGCCGGGAACTGGCCGTGCATCTAGCTTCCCCGAGAGGTCATGCGCGTTACGCGTTGGACCCGTGGCGGGCTGGTGCGGGGACTTGAACCAGTAGAACGGCCGCAGCAGCAGGTCGCAAACGGCGCGGATGGTGGCGACCCCGATCAGCACCCAGTAGAACGGCAAAAGGAGCTGGCGCAGCAACAGGTGGTAGCCTCCCAGCCGACGCAGCCCCAGCATCGTAATCACCAGGGCACTGCCATAGCCCATGCCGAGCATCGCCAGGTATGACACCGTCCATATCGAGCCATCTAGCAAGGCGTAACCCTGCAGAAAACGCACTACGATGGTCAGCAGGAAGGCACAATGCAGCACCGGCGCCACGATCATGCCCAGCACCAGCGTCTGAAACCCCAGGAAGGCCGGCAAGCCCATTTCCGCAAGCAGTGTGCCGGGGTCGCGATTGTGCACGATGAAAGTCTGCATCCAGCCTTTCATCCATCGGGTGCGCTGCCCCATCCAGGGCAATAGCCGCGTCGGCGCATGTTCAAGAGTTCTTGATGCCAGCACGTCGACCCGTAGTCGACAACGCGCCAGGCGAGTTCCGAGGTCCGCATCTTCCGTGACATTAAAGGCGTCCCAGCCGCCTAGATCCCGCAGCACGCTCAACCTGAAATGATTGGACGTACCGCCCAGCGGCATGGGCAGACCCCAACGTGCGAGGGCCGGCAGCAGCACGGTGAACAGCCCGGCATATTCTCCGGCAAACAGCGCCGCGAGCCAGTTATGGTGGCCATTGTCGATCACCAAATGGGCTTGCAGACAAACCAGATCGGGCTCTTCCCGAAAGCGGACCGCGGCCTTCCAGAGTTGGTCGGGATCGGGGATGTCTTCGGCATCGAACACCACAACATACTCGCCACGACACAGCGGCAACACGAAATCCAGCGCCTTGGGCTTGGTGCGCGGCTGCGCATCGGGCACGCAAACCAGCGAAAAACGCGGATCGCCCAATCGCTCCCGCACCGCTGCAAGCGTCGTCTCGGACAAGGCTTCGACGGCAAATTTGATATCGAGGCGCTCAGGCGGATAGTCCAGTTCACGCATGGCCGCGAACAATTGCCCCACCATGCTCGCCTCGTTATGCAAAGGGATCAGCACGGAATAGACCGGCAATTCCTGGTCCGGTGGCCGAACCAGTTTTGGCATGATGCGGATCGGACTGAACACCGCCGCCAATCGCATCGCCGCAGGGGCCAGCAGCAGGACCAGCGTGGCCGGAAGCAGCGGCAATTGTGCAAAATGGGGCGCTGCAAGAACCATGCTGATCATCAAGGCCAAGGCAATAGCAAAGACATATCGAGCGATCGTGGTCAGTTCGAGCTGGGCCGTGGCAAAAGGCCAGCGCCGGGTGAGATTTTGCCTCGACGCATCGAGCAGGGCGGGTGCCGCAGCCTTTGCGATATAGTCGCGCAATGCCGGTTCGGCGATGAAGCAGACCAATTGCCCCAGATGCGGTCGCTGAATACGACGGCGTTTAAGCCGGATAACGTCGAGAAATTCCGGCGCGGTCAGGGCGACCTCGCGATCGAACAACTGCAGCCGCAGCATGCGCACCGTTGCCAGTGCATCGAGCTGCAACGGCATGAGGTCTTCCGGCACTCCCAATGGGACATGCTCGATAAAGCCGTATCCGGCCCAGCGCGCAGCCCGCTCCATGATCACGGTCGGGCTCAACGTAAGGGCGCTGGCGCAATAGAGCAGCACATCGACTTCGCGTTCCAGCGCCGCCTCAAGCAGCACCAGCGCGTGTCCGTCATCGGGACCCGTCTGTTGCAGAATTGCCCGTATCAAATCCAGCGCGTCCGACATCGGAGCGCCTGAGATCAATACTGCTCAACCAGGACATCTCGTCGTCGCGCATCGCCAAAGATGTCGCGGACGGATCGGCTTGGCACAAGAAAATGGTATACAGTCATCGAATTGCCCCCGCACCGATGATCCGCCCTACTAGGCACTACTACTGTATATCAGTAAAAATACGTATTGTGGAGTCTATTAGTATACTTCGATACTATAATCACCAATCTATTATCAGCGCTTGATATTTTCCGTCACAATCGACGTGAAGTTGCACAACGCCGAACGGCGAATACAGTCCAGCGACAACGGCCGCCCTGAAGGCGGCCGCTGAAACATTTACTGGCTAGTGCTTGGCCTCGAACTGGTTCGGATTGAAGTGATAGGCAGTCGAGCAGAACTCGCAGACCACTTCTATCTCGCCATCCACCGCCATTTCCTCGCGGTCTTCGGCGGTGAAATTGGTGGCCAGCATGTCCTCGATGCGATCTGGTGAGCAGGTGCAGCGCTCGACCATGGGCATGGGCGCGAACACGCGCACGCCGGTCTCGTGATACAGCCGGAACAGCAGGCGTTCGGACGACAGGTCGGGGTCGGCCAGTTCAAGATCGTCCAGCGTCGATAGATGCACCTTGGCTTCGTTCCAGCCATCGGCCTCGACGAAATTGTGGTCCGGATTGTCGAAATTGCCGTCGCCCGGCAAGTCCGCCACACGGGTACCACCGTGTTCGGGAAGATGCTGGATCAACACGCCGCCGGCCCGCCAATGCGGACGATGATCGCCCTTTTTGGTGAACTCAGCCACCGCCAGGCGCACCTGGGTCGGGATCTGCTCGGACTGCATGAAATAGGTATGCGCCACCTCTTCCAGCGAATTGCCCTGCAGCGCGACGATGCCTTGGTAGCGCTCGGTGTGAGCGCCCTGGTCGATAGTCATGGCGAGGTGACCGTTGCCCAGCAATTCGCTTGGCTTGGTGCGGCCTTCTTCGGCAGCCCTGAGCAGCGCGTCATGATCGAAACGGGCATAACCGCGCAACCCATCGGGCGCATCGAAATCCACGACGATCAGGTTCACCGGACCATCGGTCTGGGTCTGCATGATGAACTTGCCATCGAACTTGAGCGATGAGCCGATCAGCGAAGCCAGCACCACGGCCTCGCCCAGCAGGCGCGCAACGGGAGCGGGATAATTGTGGCGGTTGAGGATGGTGTCGAGGGAATCGCCCAGCCGCACGCTGCGGCCGCGGGTATCGAGCTTGTCGAGGGTGAACGGCACCACGGTGTCGTCGCCGCTTTCCGGGCGGTCGAGCCCGAGGGCAGTCATCATGTTCTCGGTCATGGTCGTGCTATCCGTCGTCATTTCGAACGTAAGTCTTTCAAGTCGGTTTGGCCACAATGGTCCTACAGCCCAAACTCGGCAAGAGTTTGAGCCACTATTGCCGGAGCGTGCACCGAACTGCGATGAGCTTCTGTCTGGGGCGAGTCGAAAATGGCGACTTTCGAGAACCGGAGCGGAGCGTACATGGGTACGTGAGCACCGGAAGCGCAGAAAGCCGCCGTTTGCAGGCCGACCCAGACAGAAGATCGAAGCAGTTTAGTTGGTTTCGACCCCGAAGGCCCAGCACAGGATGGCTTTTTGGGCGTGCAGGCGGTTCTCGGCCTCGTCCCACACAACCGATTGAGGACCGTCGATTACCTCGTCGGTCACTTCATCGCCGCGATGGGCGGGCAGGTCATGCATGAACAGGGCGTTCTTGTCCGCCAAGGCCATCAAACTGGTGTTGACCTGGTAGGGTTTCAAGACCCGGCGACGCTCGGCGATATCGACGTCGCCCATCGAGACCCAGGTATCGGTAATGACGAGGTCGGCGCCCTCGACGGCCTCGCGCGGGTCCTCGATCAGTTTTACATAGTCGCCTGCCCTGCGGATGTCCTGCATCAGGTCCTTTTCGGGGCTGTATTCGTCCGGCACCGCAATGGTCAGGTGGCACTCGAATAGCTCGGCAGCATTGACCCAGGAGTGCAGAACATTGTTGCTATCGCCGACCCAGGCGACCTTGGCGCCCTTGATGTTGCCGCGATGCTCTTCGAAAGTCATCAGGTCGGCCATGATCTGGCACGGATGGGCGCGGCGTGTCAGGCCGTTGATGACCGGCACGCTCGCTGCCTCGGCCAGGTCGAGCAGGTCGGCGTGGCTGAGAATGCGGATCATGATGGCGTCGACATAGCGGCTCAGCACCTTGGCGGTGTCGGACAGCGTTTCCTCGCGGCTCAGCTGCATTTCCTGGCCGGACAGCATGATGGTCTCGCCGCCGAGCTGGCGCATACCGACATCGAAGCTGACGCGGGTGCGGGTCGACTGGCGTTCGAAGATCATCGCCAGGACCTTGTCCTGCAACAGCTTGGGCCGGTCGCCGTCCTTGAGACGGGTCTTGAGCGAGCTGGCGGCGCTCAGCATGCCGCGCAGTTCGGAATAATCGAAATCATCTATCGAAAGAAAATGCCTGGGGGTGCCGGTCGAAGTGGCTCCGGTCGAAGTCATGGCCGGGTTCCTTTATGACGCTTGAAAGAGGTCCGCGACGCGGGGCGTGCGGTTGATACCTGCCCTCCCCTTGAGGGGAGGGAAGCGATCATCGTCGACGCCGCGCCTGCGAAAAGAATGTCATTGCCAATCAGCCGACTGCCGGAGCCGAAGCCGCTTCGGTCTCGATGGCGTCGAAAGCGGCGGCGAGCTTGCCCATAGCTTCTTCGATGTCCGCCTCGGTAACGATCAGCGGCGGGATCAGCCGCAGCACATTGTCACCGGCGCCGATCGCCAGCATCTGGTGGTCGTCGCGCAGCCGCGAGACGAAGTCGCGCACCGGCGGGGTGATCTTGATGCCAGCAAGCAGACCCTTGCCGCGCAATTCCAGCACATAATCCGGGTATTTTTGCGCCAGTTGCTGCAGGTGCCAGGCTAGCTTCTGGCCCATCTGGTTGACGTGATCAATGAAGCCGGGCGCCAAAATCCGATCGAGCACCGCGTTGCCCACCGCCGTGGCCAGCGGATTGCCGCCATAGGTCGAGCCATGCGTGCCGGGCACCATCGAGGCCGCGACATTGCCCTTGGCGAGGCAGGCGCCAAGCGGGAAACCGCCACCGATCGCCTTGGCGACCGCGACGATATCGGGCGTGATGCCGCTCCACTCAAAGGCGAAGAAGCGCCCGGTCCTGCCATAGCCGCACTGCACTTCGTCAAGGATCAGCAGCATGCCATGCTCGTCGCACAGCGCTCGCAGGCCCTGCATATATTCGGGCGTCATGGCGGTTACGCCGCCCTCGCCCTGCACGGTCTCGATCAGGATGGCACAAGTCTGCGGTCCGATCAGCGCGCGAACGGCGTCGAGGTCACCGGGTGCGGTGTGCTTGAAGCCCTGCATTGGCGGGCCGAAGCCTTCGAGGTAGCTCGGATTGCCGCCCGCCGCGATAGTGCCCATGGTGCGGCCGTGGAACGAGCCGGTGAAGGCGATGATCTCGTAGCGATCGACTTCGCCCTTGGCCCAGAAATAATGCCGCGCCGTCTTGATGGCGCATTCCAGCGCCTCGGCGCCGGAATTGGTGAAAAACACCGAGTCCGCAAAGGTCGCATCGACGAGCCGCTGACCCAGCCGTTCCTGCTCGGGAATGGTGAACACGTTGGACGTGTGCCACACCTTCTCTGCGGCGCTTTTGAGCGCGCTAACGATGTGAGCGTCGCCATGTCCGAGGGCGTTGACGGCGATACCAGAATGGAAATCGAGATAATCTCGGCCGTGCTGGTCATACAGGCGCATGCCTTCGCCCCGTTCGAAAGCGAGTTCGGACCGGACATAGGTGCCGTAGAGCGCAGACATGGTCATTTCCTTATATATATCAGGACTAAAAACAGCGTGCTGTTCGAGCGTGACAATAGCGCCACAAAAATCAAAAACGCGCTCGTGAGCCGGCGCGTTTCATAGCCCAAGTAACGCCGTTTTTGCAAGATAAGTCAATGATCACGGGCCAAGTGCCTGATTTGACTCAAGAGTTCGTTAAGCCAATTTTAACCAGTTAATATACGGGGAAAGTCGCACCCGACTCTTGATCCCGATTCCCCCCATGGCGTAAACTCACAGGCATTGGGAACACGATATATCGTGTGGCGGACCCACTTAACATACGACGCCTAGAGTTTGATGGCTGCCGATAGCTTTTCGGCCGCGCAATGAAGGATTCTGTTTTGACGATGGTTTCAGGAGCACAACCGGCCGGCTGGACTGATGAGCGCGTCGAGACGTTGACGAAGCTCTGGATGGAGGGCCTTAGCGCCAGCCAGATCGCTGGCGAACTCGGCGAAGGGGTTACCCGCAACGCCGTGATCGGCAAGGTGCACCGCCTCAAGCTCTCGGCTCGTGCCAAGCCCACCAACTCGGCGCCGCGCGCCCGTCCCCCAGCCCGTCCGGCACCGCGCCGTGTGGCGAGCCCCTCCGCCGGCATGTCGTCGCCGATGTCCAGCGGCGCTGCCAAGATGGCCCGCCCGGCCATGCAGGCCTCGCGCCCGCAGTCGATCGGCGCGACCGCGCTGGCGATGGACCCGCAGATGGAACAGCAGCTCTATGTGGCACCCGCCGCAGCCGAGCTGTTCATCCCCGAGGACAAGCGGCTCAGCCTGCTTCAGCTCACCGAAGCGACCTGCAAGTGGCCGATCGGCGATCCGCTGTCGAAGGACTTCTATTTCTGCGGCCAGCACAGCCTCGAAAGCGGCCCCTACTGCGACTTCCACTCGCGCCGCGCCTACCACCAGGTCGACAAAAAGCGCCGCTGATTGTCGAAGATTTTGAATTGAAAAGGGCGCCCGGAGGCGCCCTTTTTTGTTTTGAAGCGAGTGCAAGGATTACCCCACCACCTCTTTTCCCTCGGGCTCGACCCGAGGGTCGCTCTCAGCCCAGCACATGCGGCGAATGACCCTCGGGTCAAGCCCGAGGGAGAAAGCAGTAGTAAGCAAAAGATGGTGCGCCGCACTACCTTCTCCCTCGGGCTTGACCCGAGGGCCACTCTCCGCAAACGCCTAGCCATCACCCCACCCTCGGTCCCTCCCCATTTAGGGGAGGGAGGCGCCAGACCGCAGGTCCCAGCTCTTTCTTATCCCTCCCCCTGGTGGGGAGGGTGGGGGTAGGATTGCGCAGGATGTAAATCCTCCGCTCAAGGGGGAGGGTGTCGACTGAGGTGTCACACCAAAAACTTTTCCATCTTATCCCCACCCACCTCCGCCTCCCGCACAATGTCGTCATTCCCGCACGCACTGCGCGGTCGCGACGAACGGTCGGTTCGGGGATGCCGGTTGGGCTGGGGGTCGCTCCAGTTCCTGCGGGAAGAGGATGATCTGTGACCCGATTTGAGCCCCCGGGTCCGGAGCGCTCAGCGCTCCAATCAGTCGGCACGGGCTGCCAGCCGAGGACGGTCCTCCCCCTAGAGTCGCCGGGATAGCATGGGGCGAGGTGTGACCCACCTCCACCAATTTCGCCTTAAGACCAGCACCAGGACGCATCTCGCCCCATGTCGCAGCTATTGCGACACACTATCGAATAGCAGCCGCAGGACATCGCCCCGTGCGGCGCTTTCCGTGCCGACCATGTAGCCTGCTAGGGCAGAAACACGTCCACCCGCATGCCTTCGCCCGGCTTGCTCTTGATCGCCAATTGGCCGCGATGGCGGTTGACGATGTGCTTGACGATGGCAAGGCCGAGGCCGGTGCCCTTCTTCTTGCGGCTGGCATCGGCATCGATGCGATAAAACCGCTCGGTCAGGCGCGGCACATGCTCGGGCTCGACGCCCGGGCCGTGATCGATGATCGTCACCTGTTGCTGGAAACCGGGTCGGCTGGAGGGGGCTAGGTCGATCTCGACCGTCTTGCCGCCGGCGCCATACTTGATGGCATTCTCGACCAGGTTTTCGAACACCTCATAAAGCTGGCCGCGATCCCCGGTTACCGTACTGGAGCCATCGAACAGGCTGAGCCTGATATCCAGCTCCGCTGCCTTGGCCTGAATGGACAGCCCCTCACGCACCTCACGCAACAGCCCGGCCAGCTCGATACTACCGGTAGGGCGCACATGCTGGTGCATTTCGATGCGCGACAGACTGAGCATATCGTCGATCAGCTTGCTCATTCGCTCGGCCTGGCCGCGCATGATGACGAGGAATTTTTCGCGCGCCACGGTGTCCTTGGCCGCCGGGCCCAATAGCGTGTCGATAAAGCCGATCAGCGACGCCAAAGGAGTGCGCATTTCATGGCTGGCATTGGCAATAAAATCACTTCGCAAGGCATCGACGCGCTTGAGTTCGGTCAGGCTCTGGAAGGTCACCAGCAATTGCCGGTCCTCGTCCTGCAGCCATTCCTGGCCGGGATGACGCAGCGGCGACAGCACGACTTTTTCCCATGTCTCGGAGGGAATGGTCTCGTGCAGCTCGATGCTGCGCACATTGCCGGATCGCATGGCGAGGTCGAAGGCTTCGACAAGTTGCGGATTGCGCAGCGAAAAGGTCAGCGGATTGCCGCGTGTCACCGAGGGAAACTGCCGGCGCGCTGCTCCATTGGCATGCAGGACCACGCTGCGGCGATCCAGCACCAGGCACGGATCGGCCAGCGCGTCGGCCACCGCGAACACCGCGCCATCATCGCTGACGAGCTGCGGCCGGATGACTTCCACGGTCCGCGTCATGGTAATGCTCGGCGTCGGCAGAATAGCGACGCCCGCCGCCACGACAAGGAAACTGACGACTGCAGCGACGACGCTCAGTTCACCAAACAGCACCAGCGCTACCAGCACGCCAAAGACGCCGGCCAGCAGGCCGGCTTGTGCAACCAGACGCGCCACAGCCAGTGTCATGCGCGAGGCTGGCTGGTGGAACTGCGGTTCGTCCATATTTTCTTTCTGTGAATCAGCCAGCTGCGACGCCCCTTGCGCGCAAGGGCGCCTTCATAGCACGGTGAAGATGACAACGGAGCGACACCAGTGACCGACCCTCTCGACGGCTTCGACCTCGAAAATCCCGAACTGCCCAAGTCAATCAAGAAGAATGCAATGGCCTCGGGCGGTTATCCCTACGAGGATAAGCTGAATAGCGAAATCTATGAAGCCCAGATGTATGAACTGCAAAAACAACTGGTGCTGCTGCAGGCTCACTTAGCCAAGAGCGGCGAGCGCGTCATGGTGGTGTTCGAGGGGCGCGATGCAGCCGGCAAGGGCGGCACGATCAAGACCTACCTGGAAAACCTCAATCCCCGATACAACCTGATCGCGGCCCTGCCAAAGCCCAACGATCGCGAAAGCACGCAGTGGTATTTCCAGCGTTATGTCGACTGGTTGCCGGCGGCCGGCGAAACCGTGCTGTTCGACCGCTCCTGGTATAATCGCGCCGGCGTCGAGCGCGTCATGGGCTTCTGCACGCCCGAGCAGACCGAGCACTTCCTCGAAGAGGCGCCGGAATTCGAGAAGCGCATCACGAGGGACGGGATTCACTTCTTCAAGTTCTGGCTGTCGATCGGGCGGGAAATGCAGCTTAAGCGCTTCCATGACCGGCGCCACGATCCGCTTAAAGTGTGGAAGCTGTCGCCGATCGATATCGACGCGCTGCACAAGTGGGACGACTATACCGTGGCGCGCGACGAGATGCTGAAGCGTACCGACCTGCCGCATTCGCGCTGGACGGTGATCCGCGCCAATGACAAGCGTCGCGGCCGGATCAACGTGATCCAGACGGTACTCGATCGGCTGACCTTCGCCGGCAAGGACGCCAGGGCGATCGGCGACATCGACAACAAGGTCGCGATGAGCGCCCAGTACTTCCTGAAACTGCACAAGTCGGATTGACGGGGTAGCAGGAATACCCCCACCTGACCTCCCCCTGAACAGGGGAGGAATCTGGCCGGCGCCTTTGGCGAGACAGTGCCAAATACTCGATGAGATGCCTCCCCCTCATCAGGGGGCGGCTAGGTGGGGTACCCCAACAAGGGCTCGCCTTCGCCGCTTCTTCGCCGCCCCATTGACACCCATCGCCAGTGTGAAACTACTGTTACAAATGCGACTATTGCTTCGCCGGGGCCAAGTTGGACGTTAGCGGTAAAAAGGCTGTGCTGGTTTCGAATGCACGCGGGGCTTCGCCCTTCGTGATTGTCTGCGACCATGCCAGCAACCGTATCCCCACGAAGTACGATGACCTTGGCCTAAGCCAGACCGAGCGGCTCAGCCATATCGCCTGGGACCCGGGCGCGCTGTCGGTCAGCCGAGTGCTGTCCGAGATGCTCGATGCGCCGCTGGTGCAGTCAACTGTCTCCCGCCTGATCATCGACTGCAACCGCGAGCTCACCGCGCCGGACCTGATCTGGACCCTGTCGGAAACCACGCGCATTGCCGCCAATGAAAATATCGAAGCTGACGAGCGGCAGTATCGCATCGATCATTTTCACCGCCCCTATCACGCCTCGATCGAAACGCTGCTGGAATCGCGCCGCCATGCCGGTCGCGAGACCATCCTTGTCTGCATGCACTCCTTCACACCGGTCTATCACGATGTGCAACGCCCGTGGCCGATCGGACTGATCCATGGCCTCGACACGGGCTACACCAGCGCACTCTACGATGCCCTCAGGAATGACGACCCGTCGCTGAACGTGGGTTGGAACGAGCCTTATGCCGCGCATAATGGCGTGACATTGACGCTCGAAAAACACGGCGACGGTCGCGGCCTTCAGGCCACCATGATCGAAATCCGCCATGACGAAATTCTCGAACCTGCCGGCGTGACCCAATGGTCAGTCCGGCTGGCGCATTGCCTCGAAACGGCGCGGGTCGCGCGCAAAGGGGCAATGTCAGTCTAAGCATACCGGGCTCATTTTCAGGGGGACGTGACTATGGCTGAGACGAAAAAGGTCGGCAGTGTCGCTTACGCGACGCGCGACAAGGACTATTTTGCAAAGCGCGGGCTGATCCGCCACGCCAATGTCTGGCACCTGTGGGCGCTGGGCGTCGGCGCCGTCATCTCGGGGCATTTCTCGGGCTGGAACGGCGGCCTGCTGCAGGGCGGCTGGGGTGGCATGTTCATCGCCACCGTCATCATTGGCATCATGTATCTCGGCCTGACCTTTGCCATCGCCGAGATGAGCCCCGCCCTGCCCCATACCGGAGCAGCCTATTCATTTGCCCGCACCGCCATGGGCCCATGGGGCGGCTTCCTCACGGGTCTGGCCGAAAACGTCGAGTACGTGCTCACCCCAGCGGTGATCGTGTTCTTCATCGGCTCCTATCTCACCGGCATTTTCGAAACGCCGGACAGCTTCCAGCCCGTCTGGTGGGTGCTGGCCTATATCGTCTTCGTCGGCCTTAACGTGTGGGGCGTAGCACTCAGCTTCCGCGTAACGCTGGTGGTGACGCTGCTGGCACTAGCCTGCTTGCTGGTGTTCTGGTTCTCGGCCATTCCCAACATTGATTTCTCGCGCTGGGCGCTCAATATCGGCGAAGGCGGCGTGGAATTACCCGAGGGTAATGGGCCGTTCCTGCCAAATGGCATCATGGGCGTATTCTTCGCCCTGCCCTTCGCCGTATGGCTATTCCTAGCCATCGAACAACTGCCGCTAGCAGCCGAAGAATCGATGGATCCGAAACGCGACATGCCACGCGGCATTATCGCTGGCTTCCTGACGCTGGTGGTCTCGGCCTTGGCTATCCTGACGCTCAATCCGTCGGTGATCGGCATTGGCTCGTTTACCCTCGGCTCATCGGGCGAACCGCTGCTCGACGGCTTCCGCGCCATCTATGGCGACGGCATCGCCAAGGGTCTTGCGCTGGTTGCGGTGCTGGGGCTGATCGCCTCGTTCCACACCATCATCTTCGCTCAGGGCCGGCAGATCTTCTCGCTCAGCCGCGCCGGCTATTTCCCAACCTTCCTGTCGGTCACCCACACCACCCGCAAGACGCCGCATGTCGCGATGGTCGCAGGTGCCTTGCTGGGCCTTGTCGTTATCATGTCGGTCTGGTTCCTCGCTGGCGAAGAAAACCGAGGCTCGGTGATCGGCTTTACCCTGCTTAACATGGCGGTATTTGGCGCTATGCTCAGCTACATCATGCAGGGCATCAGCTTCATCATGCTGCGGCGCAACCAGCCCAACATGGAGCGGCCGTTCCGCAATCCGTTCGGCATTCCCGGCGCTGCGCTGACGGTCATCATTGCGGCCATCACCATCTACTTCCAGGTCACTGGCGACGCCGCCTATCGCGCCGGCATCCTCGGCGTGGCGATCTGGTTCGCGGTATTCATCGCCTACTTCGCGCTCGTCGGCCGTCACAAGCTGATCATGTCGCCGGAAGAAGAGTTCGCGCTGGGACACAAGGCCTAGGGCCAAAGGGGGTTGCGCCATGGCGCGGCCCCCACTCAAATAACGAGGAGAATTCCCCATGCCGTACACGCTTTCCGAGCTGAAGAAAGACGTCGCTGCCGGAGTGATGGACACCGTGCTGGTGGCCTTTCCAGACATGCAGGGGCGCATGATCGGCAAGCGCTTCCAGGCCGAGTATTTCCTGGAAGTCGCCGAAGACGAAACCCATGGCTGCGACTACCTGCTGGCTGACGACATCGACATGGAGCCGGTGCCCGGCTACGAGGCCGCCAACTGGGGTAAGGGCTATGGCGATTTCGTCATGAAGCCCGACCTCGCCACGATGATGAAGGCGAGCTGGCTCGAAGGCACTGCCATCGTGCTCTGCGATCTCAGCGATCACCATCATCACGAGCCGATCGCCCACAGCCCGCGCGCTATTCTGCGCCGCCAGATCGAGCGCCTCGCTGCCCTGGGCTTCACCTGCAATGCCGCCACCGAACTCGAATTCTACCTGTTCGACGAGGATTACCGTACCATCAGCCAGCGGGGACACGCCAAGGCCCAGACTGCCGGCGACTACATCCAGGATTACCACATCTTCCAGACCACCAAGGAAGAAGGCGTGATGCGCGCTTTGCGCAAGCATCTGCAGGCCTCCGGCATTCCGGTTGAATCCTCCAAGGGCGAATGGGGCCCGGGCCAGGAAGAAATCAACGTCAAATACTCCGACGCGCTGACCATGGCCGACCGTCATGTGGTGCTGAAAAATGCCACCAAGGAAATCGCCTGGGCCCAGGGCAAGGCCGTCACCTTCATGGCCAAGTGGGACTACACGCTGGCCGGCTCATCGAGCCACATCCACATGTCGCTGGCCGACAAGTCCGGCAAGCCGCTGTTCGTCGACGGCAAGGACGAGCGCGGCATGAGCGAGCTGATGAAGCATTTCATGGCCGGCCAGCTCGCCTATGCCCGCGAAATCACCTATTTCCTTGCGCCCTATATCAACAGCTACAAACGCTTCCAGGCCGGCACGTTCGCCCCCACCAAGGCAATCTGGTCACCCGACAACCGCACCGCCGGCTTCCGCCTCTGTGGCGAACATTCAAAATCCATCCGGGTCGAGTGCCGCATGGGTGGCGCCGACCTCAACCCCTACCTCGCCATCGCCGCGCTTATTGCTGCCGGCATCGAAGGCATCGAGGAGAAGATGCCGCTTGAGCCAGCCTTCGTCGGCGACGCCTATGTGACAGACAAACTGCGCGAAATCCCCAAGACGCTGCGCGAAGCGACGGACGCCCTGCGCAACTCGGCCATGCTCAAGGACGCGTTTGGCGAGAACGTTATCAGGCATTACGTTCACACTGCCGAATGGGAACAGCTCGAATACGACCGCCGCGTCACCGATTGGGAACTCAAGCGCGGCTTCGAGCGGAGTTAGACGCATCACTGCCACAGAATGCATGACATACTCGATGTTACCCCGGCCTTGAGCCGGGGCCCATCCCGAGATAGCACCGCCGGCGCGAGGTCGTTCGAACGGACCACCTGGCGGCAAGACACAAATCTCAGGATGAATCCCGGCTCAAGGCCGGGATGACACCGTGGGTTGGACGAGTTCGGAACACATGACTGACACTGTAAAGATCATCTCCCCCATCGACGGCAGCGTTTATGCCGAGCGGCCGGTCACGACTGCCGTTGAAATCGAAGCGTCCGTCATCCGCGCCAAGGCCGCGCGTCACGCCTGGCATGACACCACCATTGCCGAGCGCCAGAAAATCCTGACGCATTTCGTCGATGCGCTGCTGCTGATGAATGACGATATCGTGCCCGAACTGGCCTGGCAGATGGGCCGGCCGGTACGTTTCGGCGGCGAAAAACGCGGCGTCGAGGAACGCGCCCGCTATATGATCGAACTGGCCGCCGAGGCGTTGGCGCCATCGATCAAGCCCGAGAAAGACGGCTTCACCCGCTACATCACGCGCGAAGCGCTGGGCACCGTCATGGTGATCGCTCCGTGGAATTACCCGTTCCTCACCGCGGTCAATTCCATCGTGCCGGGCCTGATGGCAGGCAATGCCATCATCCTCAAGCACGCGTCCCAAACCCTGCTCGCCGGTGAGCGCTTCGGCGCCGCCGCCGAAAGCGCTGGATTGCCGGTAGGCCTGTTCCAGAACCTGGTGCTGGGCCACGCAGATACCGAAAAACTGATCGGCTCGGGCCAAATCGACCACATCAACTTCACCGGCTCGGTCGAAGGCGGCCGCCGTATCGAAAAAGCCGCCGCCGGCACCTTCGCCACGCTCGGCCTCGAACTCGGCGGCAAGGACCCCGCCTATGTCCGCGCCGATGCCAATCTCGACAATGCCGTCGAAAACCTGGTCGACGGCTCATTCTTCAACTCCGGCCAAAGCTGCTGCGGCGTCGAGCGCATCTATGTGCACGAAAGCGTCTACGGCAATTTCGTCGAGCGCTTCATCGACACTGCGCGCGGCTGGACGCTGGGCAACCCGCTCGATGCCGACACCATCGTCGGCCCGATGGCGCGCGGCACTTTCGCCGACCACGTCCGCCAGCAGACCGACGAAGCCATTCGCGGCGGCGCCACCCGCCATCTCAATACGCGCCACGATCTCGACAAGCCCGGCTCGCCTTACCTGGCGCCCGAAGTTCTGACCAACGTCAACCACCAGATGTCGGTGATGCGCGAGGAAAGCTTCGGGCCTGTCGTCGGTATTATGAAAGTGGCCGACGACGCCGAGGCAATCACCCTGATGAATGACAGCCAATACGGCCTTACCGCCTCGATCTGGACCGAAGACCTCGACGCCGCCGCCAAGCTCGGCACCCAGATCGAAACCGGCACCGTCTTCGCCAACCGCTGCGATTATCTCGATCCGGCTTTGGTGTGGACGGGGGTCAAGGATACCGGCAAGGGTGGCGGGCTATCTGAGATAGGTTATGCGAATTTGACCCAGCCCAAGAGCTATCATTTGAAGCGGGTGTAACCACCAGCGTGAACCCACACTCGATGTCACCCCGGCCTTGAGCCGGGGCCCATCCCGAGATTAAGCCGCAGCCGCAAGGTCGATCGAACAAGCCACCTGGCGGCAGGACCAACATCTCGAGATGGATCCCGGCTCAAGGCCGGGATGACACGGTGGATAAAACGAGACCGAGAACAACGAGGCCATCATGACCAAAGCCAACTGGAATTACCCGACCGCCATCAAGTTTGGCCCCGGCCGCATTGCGGAACTGCCCGAAGCCCTCAAGAGCGCCGGCATTACCAGGCCGCTGCTGGTCACCGACTCCGGCCTCGCCGGCCTGCCGATTACCCAGAACACCCTCAAGCTGCTCAAGGACGCCGGCATCCCCGTCGGCCTGTTCGCCGACGTCAAACCCAACCCGATCTCGGCCAATGTCGAGGCTGGCATCAAGGTGTTGCGCGAGGGTGGCCATGACGGCGTCATTGCCTTTGGCGGCGGCTCGGGTCTCGATGTCGGCAAGGTCATCGCCTTCATGGCCGGCCAGACCCGCCCGATGTGGGATTTCGAGGATGTCGGCGACTGGTGGACCCGCGCCGATCCGGCCGGCATTTTCCCGATCGTCGCGGTGCCGACCACCGCCGGCACTGGTTCGGAAGTCGGCCGCGCCGGGGTTATCACCGATGAAAAGAGCCATACCAAGAAGGTGATCTTCCACCCGCTGATGATGCCAAGGATCGTCATCGCCGATCCCGAACTGACCGTCGGCATGCCCAAATTCATCACGGTCGGCACCGGCATGGACGCGCTGGCCCATTGCCTCGAAGCCTATTGCGCGCCCGGCTATCACCCCATGGCCGATGGCATCGCCGTCGAAGGTATGCGGCTGGTGTTCGAGAACCTGCCCAAGGTCTTTGCCGATCCGCTCGACGTCGAAGCCCGCGGCCACATGATGAGCGCCGCCGCGATGGGCGCTACCGCCTTCCAGAAGGGCCTCGGCGCCATTCACGCCCTCAGCCACCCGGTCGGGGCGCTGTATGACACCCATCACGGCATGACCAATGCGGTGTTCATGCCCTATGTGCTGGCGGTCAACCGCAGCGCCATCGAGGCCCGCGTCGCGCGCCTGTCGGCCTATCTCGGCCTCCCACCAAGTTTTGAGGCGTTCCAGCATGCGGTCATCAGCCTGCGCCTGCGGCTCGACGTGCCGCATACCCTCGCCCAGTTCAAGGTCGACGGCACCAAGCGGGACCTGATCGCCGACATGGCCATCATCGATCCGACCGCCAGCGGCAATCCGATCGAACTGACCCGGGATCGCGCACTGGAGATTTTCGATCGGGCGATGGAGGGGCGGGTGTGAAACGAATGACTTGGTGACGCGTTTGAGAGAGGTCAACGCAAGGAACAAATCATGCACCGCGTCTTCATCGCAACCTGCCTTACGCTGCTCGTTGCTACCACGAGTGCTACGGCGCATCACAAGCCTGGGCACAAAATACCCCCTGGCCAAGTTAAAAAGATGCTGCCCGCTGACATCATCATCATAACGCCGCCAGCTGGGGTGGAAGACGTTTGTCTGGTCACCACAGCGACGCCGGGTGATCCCTTCGCGCCGATTATCGTCACGGAATGGCTGCCGCGCACTGTCGCCGAAGCTCAGGCAGCGGCACGAGACAGCTTCATTATCTATCATCCTGATTACAACACCGAATCAGGCTGTCTCGCGCTTTAGGGCGTCGCGCTAGTCTCGACCAATTCAGCTACCGTCTCTGCCACGCCGATCTCGAACAAATCATCGAGATGCGTCGCGACTGTCTCGCCGAAGGTCTGATTATCGCCGAGATCGCTGCCAAACACCTCGGTTAGCGCTGCCAGCCCCTCATACAGCGCCTCCGCGTCATCGCCCGCATCCGCTGCAATCGCCATCATCCGCATAGCCAGCGGATCACGCACATCGATGGTCTCACCCTTCTCGTCGATCCCGATCACATAGCGCATCCACGCCGCGACCCCGAGGCCTAGCCGCTCGAACGGCTGCCCAGCCGCAAGCCTATCGCGGATGGTCCCCAACAACCGCTGCGGCAGCTTCTGGCTTCCATCCATGGCGATCTGCCAGGTCCGGTGCTTGAGCGCCGGATTGCGGAACCGGTCGAGCAGCTGATCGCGATAGGCGCCGAGGTCGACCCCCGGCATGTCCAGCGTCGGCATGGCTTCCTCGGTCATCAGCCCATGGATCAGTGCGACGAAGTTATCATCGCCCATCACGTCCGAGATATATTCATAGCCCGCGAGGTAGCCCAGATAGGCCATGGTCGAATGAGAGCCGTTCAACATGCGCAGCTTCATCCGCTCGAAAGGCTCAACGTCCTCGACCAGTTGCGCACCCGCCAGTTCGAACGGCGGGCGGCCATCGGGGAAATGATCCTCGATCACCCATTGGGTGAAGGGCTCGGTCATGATCGGCCAGGCGTCGTCGGCGCCGATCAGCCCGGCGACCATATCGCGGTCGGCATCGGTGGTGGAGGGCACGATGCGATCCACCATGGTGCCGGGAAAAGCCACGCCCGCCACGAACTCGCCGAGAGCCGCCTCGCGCAGGGCGGCAAACTTGGCGACAATACGCTTTACCGTCGCGCCGTTGCTCGGCAGGTTGTCGCAGCTCATCACCGCGAAGGGGGTAACCCCGGCCGCGTGACGCCGCGCGAGTGCCTCGACCAGCATGCCAGGCGCCGATTTAGGCGCCGTCGGATTAGCCAGGTCATGCATAATATCGGGGTGGTGCTGGTCCAGCTCGCCGGTCGCCGGATCGTGGCAATAGCCCTTCTCGGTCACCGTCAGCGACACAATCTTGATTTGCGGGCTGGCCATCAGCGCGAGCAATTCCTCGCGCTGGCTATTGGCATCGAGCACCTTGATGATCGAGCCGATGATGCGCGGATGGGTGCCCGATGCGTCGCGTACCGCCACCGTATAAAGCCCGTCCTGCGGCTCCAGCGCCTCCTTGGTATCGGGCCGGCGCAGGCTGGCGCCGACGATGCCCCAATCCGGATGATGCTTCAGCAGGTCGTCGACATAGACCGCCATATGGGCCCGGTGAAACGCGCCGATGCCCAGATGCACGATGCCCGGCGTGATCTGGCTGCGATCATAATCGGGCACGCGGACCCCGGCGGGGGCATTTGCAAGGGTGCTGGCGCTCAAACGCGTCATGATCGACTCCGGGAATAAAAGTAGCGCCACCATAGGACCTTCCGTTCTTGTATGGAAGATAGTGGCTTGCAGCCAAATCGGCTTTACCGGCATAAGCCATAAAGCGTTTCGAGGAAAAGTGGGCACCGGTTTTCCGACCCAGAAACGCGACTGAATAGTTAGCACGCAAGGGAGGGCAAGCGCTTTGACACAACAGCGGTTCGTCAGCATCGGGGAATGCATGATCGAGATGAGCGGCGGCGAGGATCGCCAGTATCGCCTCGGCTATGCCGGCGATACGCTCAACACCGCCTGGTACATGCGCGCGCTGCTCGGCGATGACTGGTCGGTGGATTATGTCACCGGCCTCGGCGACGACCGCTATTCCGGTGACATCCGCGCCTTTCTCGATGCCAATAACATCGGCACCGGCCATATCCGCACCGTGCCCGGCCGCCGCCCCGGCCTCTATATGATCCACCAGGACAAGGGCGACCGCCACTTCACCTATTGGCGGGATACCAGTGCCGCCAAGCTCTTGGCCGACGACAAGGATGCCCTCGCCGCCGCGGTGAAGGGCGCCAGCATGGTGTATTTCTCGGGCATTACCCTCGCCATCCTGGCACCGCGCGCCCGTGGGCGGCTGCTCGGCGCCGTGGTCAAGGCGCGCGACGCCGGCGCAAAGATCGTGTTCGACACCAATATCCGACCGGCCCTGTGGACCAGTCCGCGCGTCATGACTTCGGTGCTGACCGCCGCCGCCACACTCTGCGATATCGTTCTGCCCACCCACACCGACGAAGCGCCGCTGTTCGGCGACACCTCGATCGATGACACCGCCGATCGCTATCTCGAACTCGGCGTCGAGGAAGTTGTAGTCAAGGACGGTGCCGGCAAAGCGCTGATCGCCACGGCAAGCGAGCGGGTGCGTGTTGCACCAAAACCGGGTGCGAACGTCGTGGATGCGACGGGGGCGGGCGACAGTTTCAACGGGGCATATTTGAGCGCGCGCCTGGCCGGGAAGTCGCTGCAGGAAGCAGCCGAAGCAGCCCACCGCGTTGCGGGCGTAGTCATCGGCCAAAAGGGCGCTCTGGTCGATCCCAAGCTGGTGCAGTAGCACCCCCACCTAGACCGTAATGATGGCCTTGATCAGCCCGTTCCGGTCGTGCGCCCATTTGGGTAGGTTGAGCGGCACATCGTCAAAGCTCGTCGTGTGTGTCGCCAGTCTATCAGTCGGTACACCACCATTGCGTATCGACGCCATCACATGGTCGAAGTCCTCGCGTGTCGCATTGCGCGAGGCGCGAATAGTCAGTTCGCGCTTGTGGATTTCGGGGTCTTCCCAAGACAGCGTTCCCTTGACCACGCCGACCAAAGTCAGCGCGCCGCCGTTGCGGCAATAGCCGACGGCCTGGTTCATCGCCGGAATGGCCCCAGTGGCATCGAACACGGCGTCAAAGCCGCTGCTCATCTTGGATTTAAACGCCACGCCGTCGCGTTCGTCCAAAGCCGCTGCGCCAAAACCGAAGCCGCGCGCTGCCTCGAGCTTGTCTGCCGCTGCATCAAGAATGGTCACATCGGCGCCGGCAATGCGCGCAAAGAACGCCACGCCCAACCCGATGGGGCCACCCCCGACCACCAGCACGCGCCAGCCGGCCTTGAGCTCGGTGCGCCGCACGGCATGGGCGCCGATGGCGAGAAATTCCACCATGGCCGCATCGCGCAGGCTGAGGCCTTCGGCCCGGTACAGATTGGCTTCCGGCAGGGTGATTTCTTCGGCCATGCCGCCGTCGCCATGCACGCCGATCACTGTCAGGGTTTCACAGGCATTGGTTTTGCCCTCGCGGCAGGCCGGGCAATTGTAGCAGGGCAGATAAGGGTTGATCACTACCGCATCGCCATTGGCCAACGTCGTCGCACCATTAGCGTCTCGCACCACGCCGCTGAGCTCATGGCCCATGACCCGGGGATATTTCAGGAACGGGTGCTTGCCCTCGTAGATATGATAATCGGTGCCGCAAATGCCGATGTGGCTGATGCCGACCCGCACCCAGCCGGGCTTGAGCTGTGGCGCTTCGATCTCGATCAGCGCCAGTTCACCCGGCGCAGCGCATGATATAGCCCGCATGAAATATCCTCCCGATCATTGAGCGGGAGCACTAACATGTTAGCGTCGATGGAGGAAGCGTTACGCCACCAAAACCTTGATCCGGTTGCCGAAGGGATCCTGCGTTTCAACGCCACCCTCGATAGCGGACACCGGGGCTTTAACATCAACAAGCCGTGCCTTGACACCAGCTAGCGTCACCGCATCCGGCACCACGATGGTGAACCAGCGCAAGCCGGCGGCTCCGGCCGGCGGCAGCGCCGCATTGGGGCCGGACCAGATGTTGAACGCCACCGTATGAGGCATGTAGTCGAGCCCGACATCGCCCATGCCGAAGGAATGGATCATCAGGAAGCCGGCAAAGCCGATGACGTCGCGATAAAAATTCATCGCTAGGCCGAGATCGTTGACATGCACATGCACATGGCCGATGCGCGTGCCGGCCGGCATGCGGGCAACCAGAACCGGCTTCTCGCCCAGTTCACCCAGCAGGCCGTCGAGATCGATCGCTTCGCGGCCGGAATGCGACTTGCCCTCGGTGGTCACGGCATAGGTCTGGCCCTTGTCGGGGTCGCCCAGGGTGCCGCGCCAGGGCGTCTCGAAGGTGATCTCGATGCCATTGCCGTCGAGGTCCCACAGATAGACCGCCTCGGAGACGAGATGGTCTGTGGGTGAAATCCGCACATTGCGCTGCAGTGCCCGCACCGCCATCTGCGCCAGGTCGACGCGGTGGGGTACGTGGATGGCAACGTGATACAGCCCGATGGTGCGCGGCACCGATCGGCGCGTCGCACCCGTTTCGAGCACGATCAGCACCTTGCCACCGGCGCCGAGCGACAGTTCGTTGCCGGTCTCGGCGATCAGATCGAGCCCGACCACGTCTTGCCAGATCTCCAGCGCCTTGCTGCGGTCCGTTACGGCGATATGCACGGTGCCCAGTGCCGAGGTCAGCGGCAGGATGGGCTTGGATTTGACATTGGTCTGTACGGAAGCGTCGATCATGACGAAGTCCTCGAAGTTCTGCTGTTGAACAATATATAGACTGCGCCGACCGATCGGCCATGAAGCTGGCGCCGAAGGCATTGTTCGTAAAACGCGGTCCAATACTCTCGCGCCACAGTCGCATGGGAGCCATGCGAACAGCCCAAAACCGCCCGCTTTCACAGTAATTTAAGCAGTTTCACAGACTCCTGTTGCCAAGTCTGAAGGCGGGGCCGCGGACATTGACTCGGGCACAGGTACTTCCAATGAATTTCCGCAATATTCCGGTCCTGCAGAAGCTGGTTCTGACGGTCGTTTTGATGGGTGTCGTCGCCACCGCCATCGCCGCCATCGGCTGGCGTGAATTGAGCTCGTTGACCACCGTGATGAACCGCGTCGGCGCCAGCGAAGTCGCGGCGCGCGAAGCCATGGACCTGCGCATGGACGTCATCGCGATCAGCCGCATGACCTACCAGTTGACGCTGGACCCGGCCAATGCCGACTTCGTCGCCCAGGCCGAACGCCGCCAGACCGAAATGAAGGCGCGCTTCCCCACCATCGAAGCCGCCGCCGATGCTACCCAGCTCACCCAGCTCGCGGCCGTAAAGCCGGTGATGGATGCCTATTTCGGCAAGATCAACGAGATGCTGACCGTCGCGGCCGCCCAGCCGTTCGATCCCGACGCGATGAGTGACGCCCTTGCCAAGGCTCTCGCAGCCCAGCTCGTCGTCACCGATACGATCAAGGTCTACAGCACCTATTCGGGTGAGCAGATGGCCACCATGCGCGCCAGTGCCGAAGCGTCGGCGTTCAACGCCAAGCTGACCCTCGCCATCTCGGCTGCCGTCGGCATCATCGTGGGCGTCGGCGCCAGCCTGCTGATCGGCGGCCGCACCATCGTCAATCCGGTTCGTAACCTGACCCAGACCATGAGCGAACTGGCCGATGGCAAGCTCGACATCTCCATTGCCAATGCCGACGCGAAGGACGAAATCGGCGCCATGGCCCGTGCCGTCGAAGTGTTCCGCCAGAACGCCAAGCGCGTCGCCGCCCTCAGCGCCGAAGAGGCCGCCCGCAACCTGTCGATCGTCGAACGCGCCGACATGATGTCGCTGTTGCAGGCCGAACTCGGCTCGGTGATGAAGGCGGCCAGCGCCGGCAATTTCGCCCAGCGCGTGCCGACCGATTTCAGCGATAGCGAACTCAACAACCTTGCCAACAGCGTCAATGGCCTGGTCGACACCGTCGACCGCGGCCTGGCCGAGACCGGCACCGTGCTGTCGGCCATCGCCAATACCGACCTGACCCAGCGCGTCACCGGCCATTACGAAGGCGCCTTCGGAGCGCTGAAGAACAACACCAATGCGGTAGCCGAAAAGCTGGCCGACATCGTCGCCCAGCTGCGCGGCACGTCGCGCTCGCTGAAAACCGCAACCAGCGAAATCCTCGCCGGCGCCAACGATCTCAGCGAACGCACCACCCGCCAGGCCGCGACCATCGAACAGACCTCGGCGGCCATGGAGCAGCTCGCCACCACCGTCATGGAAAACGCCAAGCGCGCCCAGGATGCCAATGGCAATGCCACCAAGGTCACCATCTCGGCCGAACAGGGCGGCGCCGTGATGGCTCAGGCGACCGGCGCCATGGAGCGGATCACAACCTCCTCGGCCAAGATTTCCAACATCATCGGCCTGATCGATGACATCGCGTTCCAGACCAATCTTTTGGCCTTGAACGCTTCGGTCGAAGCTGCCCGTGCGGGCGATGCCGGCAAGGGCTTTGCGGTCGTCGCCGTCGAAGTTCGTCGCCTGGCCCAGTCCGCCGCTTCGGCCTCGGCCGACGTCAAGGTGCTGATCGAGCAGAGCGCCAAGGAAGTCAAAGACGGCAGTCGCCTGGTTGCCGACGCCGCCGAGCGCCTCAACGGCATGCTGGAAGGCGTCCGCTCCAGCTCGACCCTGATGGAAGGCATTTCACGCGACAGCCAGGAACAGTCGACCGGTATCACCGAAGTCAGCATCGCCGTCCGCCAGATGGATGAAATGACCCAGCACAACGCCGCGCTCGTTGAAGAAATGAACGCCGCCATTGAGCAGACCGAAAACCAGGCCACCCAGCTGGACGCGATTGTGGAGATATTCAAGGTCAACGAGACCCCCACCGCCCGCCGCGGCCTGTCCCGCGCTGCTTAACTCTGAACTTGTAGCCGCCAATCGTCCAACATCCACGGTGTCACCCCGGCCTTGAGCCGGGGCCCATCCCGAAATAACGCCGCCGCCGCAAGGTGGTCCATCCAGACATCTCAGGATGGATCCCGGCTCAAGGCCGGGATGACATCGAAGTTTGTTAGGCATCGTCGAAATACAAAACGCCGGGGCTCACACCCCGGCGTTCCTGTTTTTATGCAACCAGCCCCTTGGTCAGTTCCAGCGCCTGCCGCTCGAACAGCCGCCGGTAAATCCCGCCATTGAGCCGGATCAGCGACTGGTGATCGCCCTCTTCGACGATGCGACCCTTGTCGAACACCAGCAGCCGGTCCAGCGCCCGCACCGTCGACAACCGGTGGGCGATGACCAGCGTCGTCCGCCCGACCATCAGCCGCTCCATCGCCTCCTGGATCTGCACTTCGCTCTCGCTGTCGAGGCTCGAGGTTGCCTCGTCGAGGATCAGCACCCGCGCATCCGCCAGAAACGCCCGCGCAATGGCAACGCGCTGACGCTCGCCGCCCGACAGCTTGACGCCGCGCTCGCCCACCATGGTCTCATAGCCCTTGGGCAGGTTGACGATGAAGTCATGCGCATTGGCCTGCTCCGCCGCCAGCTCGATCTCGGCACGCGTGGCGCCGGGGCGGGCATAGGCGATGTTCTCGGCCAGCGTCCGGTGAAACAGGATCGGCTCCTGTTGTACGATAGCAATCTGCCCGCGCAGGCTCGACTGCTGCACATCGGCGATGTTGCTCCCGTCGATGGTGATGGCGCCTTGGTTGACGTCATAGAGCCGCTGAATCAGCTTGACGAAGGTCGTCTTGCCCGACCCAGAATGCCCGACAAGGCCCACGCGCTGCCCCGGCTCGATCTTGACCGAGAAATCGCGATACAGCGGCGTGCGGTGCGAACCATACTGGAACGTCACGTTGTCGAAGGCGATGGCGCCCTCGCCGATGCGGATTTCCGGCGCAGCCTTCATGTCCTCGATGCCGTAGGTCTGGCGGTCGAGCGCCACCAGTTCTTCCATGTCGTTGACCGAGCGCTGCAGGTTGCGAATGTGCTGGCCGACGTCGCGCAGGTGACCCTGCAACACGAAGAACATGGTCAGAACGAAGGTGATATCGCCTGGCGTTGCCGCACCCTGCTGCCACAGCAACAGCGCCGTGCCGAGGATCGCCGCCTGCATCACGGCCATCATCAGGCCCTGCGCACCGCCGTTGAGCGTGCCGCGCTGCCACAGCCGCTTGGTGCGCTTGCGCCACTTGCCGACCACCTTGGCGAGGATCGCTTCTTCGCGCGTTTCAGCGCCGAAGGCCTTGACCACCGAATTGCAGCTGACAGCATCGGCCAGGGCGCCACCCATGCGGGTGTCCCAGCTATTGGCCAGCGTGCCGGCGGGCGCGACAAAGCTTACCGACAACCAGGTGGTGACGCCGACATAGATCAGCGAGCCGAGCCCCACGACGAGGCCCATCACCGGCCAGAACATGCCCAGGATCACGCTGGCCCCAACCAGCATTACCAGTGAGGGCAAAAGCGCAATCAGCAGCACGTCGTTGAGCAGGTCGATGGCGCCCGAGCCGCGCGTGATCTTGCGCACGGTCGAGCCGGCAAAGCTGTTGGCATGCCAGTCGGTCGAGAAACGCTGCACCCGAACAAACGCATCGGTGATGACGTCATTCATTACCTTGAGCGTGAACGGGATCAAATTGAAAAACACGAACTGCCGCAGGATCACTGAGCCGAGATACAGCGCAGTCATGGTCGCGAAGGCAGTGACGGCCGGAATCCAGAACGCGTCGTCCTGCCCGCTGCCCGAAGCAACGGCGTCGACCAGCCGGCCTGCAAAAATGGGGCTGAACGCTTCGGCCAGCGTTGCCGCCAGCACGAGCAGGGCGATGAAAGCCGCACGAACCGGTTGCTTGGCCCAGTGACGGAAAGTAAAGCCGAGCACGTTGGAAAACGCGTCGGCCTTGAAGAGCTTCTTGGAACTCATATTGGCAGTCCGGCACCGTTCTCCGGCAACCGGCCCTCAAAACAGAGAGATGAAAAGCACAGCCAGAACGGGGCGAAATAATCCCGTCAGATCAATCGGGCTGTAAAGGGGAAACCGCTGGCGGCCGCAAGGGGGGCCGCGAATGGCAATAACCTAAAGTCTGGTCATACCAATGCGAGGGAGGCAGATGAACATTACTGGCATTCACGTCTCCCCAGCTTGAATCTATAGCAGTGGACGTTTTGTAACCAAACCGTCTGCAATTGCCAACGGGGTATTTTGATAGCGCACAGGTGATGATGCGGAAAAGACACAGGGGGCGTTCGCGGAGGTGAGGTGTTGAGTAAGAGGGTACCCCCAACAAGGACGCTCTCACTTCCCCGCCCGAAACACCTCCACATCACGCGTCACCCATTGCGCGTATCCCAGCCCAACCATGAACACGCCAAACATTCCCACCACGGCGCCCAGCACCAATCCTGCAGCCATTGCCCGTCTCCTTGAAAACCTGCCGCACCCTCCTCCCACCCCGACTTTCGCGCTTGATCCAGGTCAACGGATTTTCCGATTGGTGCGGGTGGCAATGATCGCAACCGGGCGGTAACCTCCCTGCCAACCAGACTCAAAAACCAAGAGGCATTCGCCCAAATGACTATCGATCCCGTCAAGCTCGACAAGCTCGCTCAGGTCGCCATCAAGGTCGGCCTGCAACTCGCCGAGGGCCAGGACCTGGTGATGACCGCGCCGATGACCGCCGCTCCGCTGGTCCGTCGCATCACCGAGCATGCCTACAAGGCCGGCGCCGGTCTCGTCACCACCATCTATTCCGACGAGGAAGCCACCCTCGCCCGCTACAAGCACGCCAATAGCGCCAGCTTCGACAAGGCCGCCGGCTGGCTCTATTCGGGCATGGCCGACGCCTTCAAGAACAACGCCGCGCGTCTTGCCATCTCGGGCGACAATCCGATGATGCTGGCCGGCCAAGACCCTGAAAAAGTCACCCGCGCCATGCGCGCTAATTCGGCCGCCTACAAGCCGGCGCTGCAGCTGATCACCGGCTTCGACATCAACTGGAACATCGTCTCCTATCCGACGACGGCCTGGGCCAAGCTGGTGTTCCCCAACGACAGCGAAGAGGAGGCCGTCAGCAAGCTCGCCGATGCCATCTTCAAGGCGTCACGCGTCGACCAGGACGACCCGATCGCCGCCTGGGCCGAGCATAATGCCAACTTGAAAAAGCGCTGGACCTGGCTCAACGGCAAGTCCTTTGCCTCGCTGCATTACACCGGCCCCGGCACCGATCTCACCGTTGGTCTCGCCGATGGCCATCGCTGGAAGGGCGGCGCATCGGAGGCGAAGAATGGCATCACCTGCAACCCCAACATTCCGACCGAGGAAGTCTTCACCACGCCGCACAAGCTGCGCGTTGACGGGTATGTCGCCGGCACCAAGCCGCTCAGCCACAATGGTGCGCTGATCGAAGAAATGCAGGCCCGCTTCGAGGGCGGCAAGCTGGTCGAGTTCAAGGCCGGCAAAAACGGCGACCTGTTCAACAAAGTGCTTGATACCGACGAGGGCGGCCGTCGTCTCGGCGAAGTGGCCCTGGTGCCGCATTCATCGCCGATCTCAGCCTCGGGCATCCTGTTTTTCAACACGCTGTACGACGAAAACGCGTCCTGCCACATTGCGCAGGGCCAGTGTTATTCGGACTGCTTCGTAGGCGGCAAGGACCTCACCCAGGAACAGATTTCGGCACAGGGCGGCAACACCTCCAACATCCATATCGACTGGATGATCGGCAGCGACAAGATCGACATCAACGGCGTGCATGCCGATGGAACAACCGAGCCCGTCATGCGCGGCGGCGAGTGGGCGAACTGAACATGACCGAAACACTTCAGGATTTCGCCGCTCGCCTGGTTGCCGGCCACGATGGCGGCCCGCTGGTCGAGAGCTTTCCCGTCGATCTGGTGCCGACCGACCGGTCCGGCATCTACGCCATTCAGGATGCCATCATTGCCCACACCGGACCGGTCGGCGGCTGGAAAGTGATGGCCGGTGGTCAAGGGGAGCCGATGTGCTCGCCGATCCCGGCCAACCGCTACTACGTCGACGGCGAGAGTATCAGTTCCACCCAGCATCGCTTCGTGCTGGCGGAGATTGAAGTGGCGGTGAAGCTGGGCAGCGACCTGCCTGCCGGCGCCGAAGCGGCAGAGGTCGAGGCGGCAATCGCCAGCATTCACCCAGCCATGGAAATGGTCGGAAGCCCGTTCGTTGATCGTGACAAGATCGATAGCATGGCCAAAAACGGCGACCTGCAGAGCAATGGCGCGGTAGTGGTGGGGTCGGCCTTGGACAATGCCATCAAGGCCGATCTTGCCACTCTAAAAGTCAGTCTGCGCCTTGACGGCGTCGAGGCCAAATCGACCGACACTGGCGCCGACTGGGCGGCCATCGTCGAAGCCGTGCGCTGGCTCGCCAGCCACGCTGCTTCGCGCGGCCTGCCATTGCAGGCTGGCCAGGTCATCATCACCGGTGCGCGCGCGCTCGCGCCCCAGGCGACCGCGCACCTCATCGAGGGCGATATGGGCGCCTGGGGTAAAGTCACCGCAAGGATGACGTACTGACGCTTGCCTCAGGACAATTTTCTTGGGCGGCCACCCTCCCCCTTGAGGGGAGGGAAAGCGAGATAGGACTCAACCCTCAAGGGGGAAGAGTATCGGTCAAAACCTCAGCCGCTAAACTCATTCTCCGCGATCGACTCCGCCTTCATCTGGATCGAAAATCCCGGCAGCTTTGGCGGCATATAGGCAGCATTCCTGATTTCGCACGGCTCGATAAAGTGCTCGTGCAGGTGATCTACATATTCGATCACCCTGCCTTCCTTGGTCCCCGACACGACCAGATAATCGATCATAGACAGGTGCTGCACATATTCGCACAGGCCGACGCCGCCGGCATGCGGCCATACCGGTAGGCCGAACTTGGCGGCCATCAGCAGCACCGACAGCACCTCGTTGAGCCCACCGATACGGCAGGCATCGATCTGCACAATGTCGATGGCGCCATCCTTGATGAACTGCTTGAACAAAATCCGGTTCTGGCACATCTCGCCCGTCGCGACCTTGACCGGCGCGATCGCCTTGCGGATCGCCCGATGGCCCGAAACGTCATCCGGGCTGGTCGGCTCCTCGATGAAATACGGGTTGAACCGCGACAGCGCCTTGACCCAGTCGATGGCCTGATCGACTTCCCAGACCTGGTTGGCGTCGATCATCAAAACCCGGTCCGGCCCCATAATCTCGCGCACGATTTCCAGCCGGCGGATGTCGTCGTCGAGGTCGCGACCCACCTTCATCTTGATATGCTGGAAGCCTTCGGCCACTGCCTCGGTGGCCAGCCGTTTCAGCTTTTCGTTGGAATAGCCGAGCCAACCGGCCGACGTGGTGTAGCACTGGTAGCCCTCGGCCTTGAGCTTCGCGATGCGCTCAGCTTTGCCGACTTCGGCCTTACGGAAAATTGCCAGCGCTTCTTCCGGCGTGATGGCGTCGGTGAGGTAGCGGAAATCGACGATGGCGACCAGTTGCTCGGGCGTCATGTCCGCGACCAGTTGCCACACTGGCTTGCCGGCTTCCTTGGCCAACAGGTCCCACACCGCATTGACCACGGCGCCGGTTGCCAGATGCATGGCGCCCTTGTCCGGGCCGATCCAGCGCAACTGGCTGTCGCCGGTTACATGCCGCCAGAACCGGCCTGGGTTTTCAGCGATCCAGCTCAGCTCCAGCCCGATCACCCGGCTCTGCAACGCCTTGATCGCCGCCACCACCACCTCGTTGCCGCGCCCGATGGTGAAGGTCAGCCCGTGGCCTTCATGGTCGCCATCGGTGCCAAGAATCACATAGGCCGCCGAGTAGTCGGGATCGGGATTCATCGCATCGGAGCCATCCAGCGAAGCCGAGGTCGGGAAGCGCAGGTCGTGCGTTTTGAGGGAGGTGATCTTGGTCATTTCAAACTCGACTGAACTGAAAAACTGCGACGCAGGGTTGCGTTAAGCATGCGGATTAACGGGACGGAGCAATGGTCATGGCATTGTTCGCGAGCCACGGTGGACGACGGGGACGCAGGGTGATGAACAAGATTATTAGGCAGACCTATCACCGCTATTATGTGTGGCTGCTGGGACTGGGCATGTCGGGTGCCGTTGCATTTGGAACCCTGGTCGCCATTGTCGGATCGGTGCTGACCACCGCTGTCGTCATGCTGCTGATTCCGGGGCCAAAAGACTTCTTCTGGTATGGGATGATTGTTGCCGTGGTTTCGCCTGCGCTGACAGCGCCGGGCCTTAGCTCCATCGCTTTCAAGATGGCATTTCAGCTGAACACGACACAGGCGGCGCTCAAGCTGGCGGCGGAAACCGATGCGCTCACCGGCGTTTCCAATCGCCGCTCGTTCATGACGCAGGCCGAACTGGCCTTCGCCAATGCCAAGGCGGGCGGTACGCCCTTCACCATCGTCATGATCGATATCGATCACTTCAAGGCCATCAACGATACGCATGGCCACAGCATCGGCGACAGCGTGCTGCGCGATGTGGCGCAAGCCTGCCAGGCTGCGCTGCGCGCCAGCGATTGTTTCGCGCGCTTCGGTGGCGAGGAATTCGTTGCGCTGCTGCAGCTGACCGATACGGCCGGCGCCACGGCCGTCGCCGAAATCCTGCGCAAGACCGTCGCGGTACTGGCGTTCGAAAACCGCATGCCGCCGACCGTCACGGTCAGCCTTGGGGTCGCCAGCTATCTCGCGAGCAGCGAAAGCCTGCATGATATCCTCAATGAAGCCGATCGGCAGCTCTATGCGGCCAAGGCCGCCGGCCGAAATCGGGTGATGGTGTCGGCAACTGCGGTGCGCCGGGCGTCCTGAACTCAGGCGGTCCAGCCGCCGTCGATGATGTGAATCTGGCCCGTCGTATAGGTCGCGCCGGCCAGATAAACCGCCAAGTCTGCAACCTCTTCAGGGCGCGCGATACGGCCGATCGGCTGGCGGGCGATAAAGGCTGCCTTGGCCGCCTCGAAATCGCCGGTCGCGTGCCAACGCTCGTGCAGGCTGGGACTGTCCACCGTGCCAGGGCAGATGGCGTTCACGCGGATGCCCTTGGTGGTGTAGTCGCTAGCGATCGACTTGGTCAGCCCGATCACTGCGGCCTTGGAAATCGAATAGGCGGCGCGGTTGGGCACGCCTTTGATGGAGCTCGCGACCGTCGCCATGTTGATGATGGCGCCATCCTGGCGTTCCAGCATCTGCGGCAGCACGGCCTTGATGGTGCGGATCTGTGCCTTGACGTTGAGGTCGAAGGCGAAGTCCATGTCCTTGTCGCTCATCTCCAGCACGGCGCCGGAATGCACCACGCCGGCGCAGTTGAAGAGCACGTCGATCCGGCCAATCTCGGCCACCGCTGCGTTCACCGCATCGGCCGACAGCACGTCCAAAACGCGCGTCGTCACCGCGGCAACGCCGTCAAGCTCAGCGAGTTTGGCCGCGTTGATATCGGTGGCAATCACCTTGGCGCCAGCAGCCACGAAGGCGTCCACCGAAGCCCGGCCAATGCCTTGAGCGGCGGCGGTGATGAGAACGATTTTACCGGTGAGATCAGCCATGGAAATTCCTTGCAGTTGGTCCTCCCAGGGTGAGGTTGGGCTGGCGCCCACCAGATACGCCGGACGGTACCTCCCCCTTGACGGGGGAGGCTAGGAGGGGGGTCGTTTAGCCCTGATCTAGGGGCCAAACTTCCCCCACTCTTGATCCCTCCCCGCAAGGGGAGGGTGTCGACTGCGAGAGTAGCGAAAGATCTTAGTCGTACAGCACGGCAGCAATGGCCGGATCAGCCATGGTCGCAGCGTCGTAATAGTAGAAGCCGGTGTCGATGATTGGCGGCAGGGTTTCGCCCTTGAGCGCCTTGACGGCGGCGGCGACGGTTTCATAGCCGATGCCGACCGGGTTCTGGGTGATGGCGCCGTTCATCACGCCCGAGGTGATCATGCCCTTCTGGGCCGCGCCGGAGTCGAAGCCGATGACAACGATTTTGCTGCCCAGTTCGGTCTTGCCGTTGGCAACACCGATGGCCGAGCCTTCATTGGCACCGAAAATGCCCTTGAGGTCGGGGTTGGCCAGCAGGATCGACTTGGTGATTTCGGTCGACTGCAGCTGGTCGCCGCCGCCATACTGAACGCTCACAACTTCGATCTTGGGATAGGCTTCCTTCATGCGGTTGACGAAGCCGTCAACGCGATCGATGCCGGTGCGGCTGGTCTGGTCATGGGCGACGACGGCCACCTTGCCCTCGCCACCGATCAGCTCGGCCATCTTGTCGGCCGCCAAAGCGGCGGCGGCCACGTTATCGGTGGTCGCGGTGGTCAGCGGAATGTCGCTATCGACGCCGGAGTCAAATGCGATGATCGGGATGCCGGCGTCCTTGGCCTGCTGCAGCAGCGGCGTTGCAGCCTGGCTGTCCAGCGCGGCAAAGCCGATGGCGTCGGGGTTACGCGACAGCGCGGCGGCCAGCATGTCCATCTGGCGATCGACCTGGGTTTCGCTTTCCGGACCTTCGAAGGTCACGGTCACGCCAAGATCGGCGGCAGCCTTGTCGGCACCGGCTTTCACGGCCTGCCAGAACTGGTGCTGGAAGCCCTTGGAAATCAGTGCGATATTATAGTTTTCCTGGGCCGAAGCGATGCCGCTGGCCGAGAGAAGTGCTAGCGCGCTGATGGCGCCAAGCAGGGTACGTCGAAGCATTGTAGTCCTCCCATTAAGATGAATTCGTCGTCTGGCGAGGCGTTGCCGCCCTCTTGTTGGCGCCCGAGCGGGCACAGCGTAACCGGCGCTTAAAGTGTGCGGCGCCGCAGGATATCGGCATAGACGGCCAGGATGATGATCGAGCCGGTCACGACCGTCTGCCACTCCTGAGCCACCGAAAGAATGCGCAGGCCATTGGCCAGCACGGAAATGATGAGCGCGCCGATCAGCGTGCCGACAACGGTGCCGCGACCGCCGCTGAGCGAGGTACCACCGATGACTACGGCCGCAATGGCATCGAGCTCATAGCCTTGGCCCAGCGCCGGCTGCGCCGAATTGAGGCGGCTCGCAATGAGCAGGCCCGCTACGCCGCAGATGCCGCCCGCGGTGGCATAGACGGCGATCTTCCAGCGGTCGACATTGACGCCCGACAAGCGCACGGCCTCTTCATTGCTGCCCAGCGCAAAGGTGTAGCGACCGAGCGCCGTCCTGCTCAGCACGAAAGCTGCGATAGCGGCGACCAGGAACAGGATCAGCACGCCATTGGGCACCGGCAAGGACGGAAAGATCGAGCCTACGGCCGAGCCGAGGGCGATCTGGTTGAAGCCGGGTGTGTCGTTGAAATAGATCGGCTTGGTGCCCGAAATCACCAGCGACAGGCCCTTGAGGATCAGCATCATGCCCAGGGTTGCGATGAAGGGCGGCACCTTGAGCTTGGCGATGATGGTGCCCGAAATCAGCCCGCAGAACGTGCCCGCCAGGATGGAGGCCAAGATGCCAAGCGGCAGTGGCATGCCGAGATTGGTCAGCACCACGCCGGTAATCACGGCGCAGAAAGTCATAAGTGTACCGACCGACAGATCGATGCCGCCGGTAATGATTACCAGCGTCGCGGCGATGGCGAGAACGCCGTTGACCGAGGTTGCCTGCAGGATGGCCAGCACATTCTGCGTCTGCATGAAATTTGGGGAGGCGATACTGAACACCACCACCAGCGCAATCAGCCCCGAAAAGGCCAGCAGTCGATGGAAAGCGCCAGAGATGCGCACGCCGGATTTGGCGGCGGGAGCGGTTGTGTCGGTCATGCGGACTTCCGTTCAGAATTGGTTTCGGCCACGGCACTCGGGCGCAAGGTCGCCAGCCGCATGATTTCTTCCTGGCTCGAACCACCCGGCAGCACGCCAGTCAGGCGGCCCTCGCACATCACGGCGATGCGGTGGCTGAGGCGCAGGATTTCCGGCAGCTCGGAAGAAATGACGATGATCGCCCGACCCTGTTCGGCCAGTGCATTGAGCAGTTTGTAAATCTCGGCCTTGGCGCCGACGTCGATGCCGCGCGTCGGCTCGTCAAAGATCAGGATATCGCAATCGCGCAGCAGCCATTTGGCAATGACCACCTTTTGCTGATTACCGCCCGACAGCAGCCGGGCTTCCTGAGTGTCACTCGGGGTCTTGATCGAGAGCTGGCGAATGAACTTCTCCGCCGTCTCGTGCATCGCGCTATCGTTGATGACGCCACCCGGTCCAATGAACCGTTCCAGGCTTGCCAGCGCAATGTTGTTGCGCACGTCGAGCCCGGTCGCCAAACCGAACTGCTTGCGGTCTTCCGACAGGTAGCCAATCCCGGCGCGCACCGCGTCCTGCGGTGAAGAGATGCCGACGCGATTGCCGTTGACCCAGATTTCCCCGCTCTCACGCGGATCGGCGCCGAAGATGGCGCGTGCCACTTCGGTTCGGCCGGCGCCCATCAGGCCGGCGAGGCCGAGGATTTCGCCCTTACGTACCGAAAAGCTGACGTCACGGATTTCGCGGCCGCGGTTGAGGTTGCGCACTTCGAGCGCTACCGGCGCGGCCGATGTATCGGGAATGACCAGTGCATCATTGGTCAACGTGCGGCCCACCATCATGGAAATGATGGTCTCGATTGGAGTATCGGCGGCTGGCACGGTACCAACGTATTCGCCGTCGCGCATGATCGTCACGCGGTCCGAGATGCGTTTGATCTCGTCCATCTTGTGGGAAATGTAGACAATTCCAACGCCTTCGGCCTTGAGCCGATTGATGATGGTGAATAGCTCGGCAATCTCTGCGTCGTTGAGCGCCGCAGTCGGCTCGTCCATGATCAGCACACGCGACTGGTAGCTCAGCGCCTTGGCGATCTCGACCATCTGCTGCTTGGCAATGGTCAGCGTCTCTACCTTCACCGTCGGCTCGAGCTTCAGATTCATCGAATCAAAGATCGCCTGGGTGTCGCGGTTCAGCGCGCCCTCATCGAGAAGGAAGGCCCGGCGCGGTTCGCGGCCGATGAAAATATTCTGCGCTGCCGTCAGGTCGCGCATCAGCGCCAGTTCCTGGTGGATGATGCCGATGCCCATGTCCTGAGCCTGGCGCGGGCTGGTGATCTCGACCGGCTGGCCATTGAGGCGCACCTGACCGGCATCGCGGGTGTACACACCGGACAGGATTTTCATCAGCGTCGACTTGCCGGCGCCATTCTCGCCCATCAGGGCGTGGACCTCGCCAGCGCGCAGTTCGAAGCGGGCACGGGACAGCGCCCGGACGCCCGGAAAGGCCTTGTCGATATCGACCATCTCCACCAGCGGCGTAACGCTGGCGTCCACGCTCGACGACAATGCTGTCGCTGGGCTGATCGGCATGCTGATTATATCCTCCGCACATTCTTGCGATGCGCATACGAACAACCTATTCATAAATGAAGGTGACGCGCAAGACTAACATGTCAGATTGCGCAGCAGTGAATCCGAGACCGGTCGTTGTGCCGTTGGTGCTATGAAATGGTCACGGAACGGGCACTCAAATGCCAACGGTGTGCTAACCGATCGGTGACTGAAGGTGACACTTTAGCGCGGTCTGGTGAGAGGGGGATAGACGTGGCGATCGAGGATGATGGAGATCGCTATCGCGCGCCTGCGTTGGACAAGGGGCTCGATATTCTCGAGCTGCTGGCGGCCACTCCGGACGGGCTGAGCCAGGCGGAAATCGCCAAGGCGCTCAACCGTTCACCCAATGAGATTTACCGCATGCTCGACCGGTTGGTACGGCGCGACTATGTTCGCCGCACGCCAGAAGACCGCTATGAGATCACGCTCAAGCTGTTCGAGATGGCCCATGCGCGGCCTCCCATGCACCGGCTGATCAGCCAGGCGACGCCGGTGCTGCGCCGCTTCTCCCTCAAGGCCGAGCAGGCGGTGCATCTGGTGGTGCGGGACCGCAACATCCTGGTGGTCGTGGCGCAGGTCGACGGGCCCGGATATTGGAACGTTTCGATCCGCGTCGGCTCCCGCATCGGGCTGGTCAACACCGGCTCGGGACATGTGTTCCTGGCCTTTGCGACGTCGGAAGAACGCGCGTTGATGCTCGAAGCGCAAGGCCTCTCGAATCCCGAAGCCATGCCCAAGGGGCTGGAAACCCGGCTCACCCAGATCGCCGAGCAAGGTTATGAAAGCATGCCTAGCGCCCAGACGCCGGGTGTGTTCAATTTGTCGGTGCCGGTCTTTGGGCCAATGGGCAGCGTGCTGGCCGTCATCACCAGCCCATACACCCAGCGGCTCGACAAATACGATGCTCCCAACATGCAGCAGGCGCTCGAGTTGATCCGCGTGGCGGGGCACGAGCTTTCCCGCCGGGCCAAGGAATAGTTCAATGCGCATCCTCGATACCCATCTGCACCTGATCTATCCCGAGCGGTTCGACTACCCATGGCTTGGCGGCGCGCCGGCCATCAACAAGCCATGGTCGGTCGACGATTATTTCGCCGAGGCAGTGCCGCTGGGCATTGAATCGGCGCTACATATGGAGGTCGATGTCGCCGAAAGTGACATGATGGCCGAGAGCGAATTCGTGGTCACCCTGCCCCGTATTGTGGGCGCCGTCGCTGCCTGCCGCCCGGAGCATATGAATTTCGTCGACAAGATCGAGCAGCTTAGCGATCACCCCCATATCACGGGGGTTCGCCGGATTTTGCATGAGGCGCCGGATGATCTCAGCCAGTCCGACCTGTTCATCGAAAACATCCGCCACCTGCCCGATTATGACCTGAGCTTTGATCTCTGCCTGCGTGCCGACCAGTTACATCTGGGCGTCGATCTGGTGCAGCGGGCGCCGGATGTGGCGTTCATCCTCGATCATTGCGGCAACCCCGACATCAAGGGGTTAGGGCTCGACCCCTGGCGCGCATCGCTGCGCGAAATCGCCCGCAATCCCAATGTGATCGGCAAGATATCGGGTCTGGTCAACCACTGCGCTCCAGGCTGGACCGCCGAGACGCTGCGCCCCTATGTCGAGCACATGATCGAAAGCTTTGGCTGGGACCGCCTGGTCTGGGGCAGCGACCACCCCGTCGCCACCACCACCGGCGGCACACTCACCGACTGGGTCAACGCGACGCGTGAAATCATCAGCGGCGCCAGCGAAGACGAACAAGCCAAACTGCTGCACGGCAACGCCGAGCGGATCTACAAGGTCTAGGGGCCAAATCCACCCGACCCCTTCGGGGGCACCCTCCCCACAAGGGGGAGGGATAAGAAGAGTCCAGACCGCTGAACTCAGGCTTCCCTCCCCTGAATGGGGAGGGATCGAGGGTGGGGTGATGGGAGCCATCAGGGGCCCGTTCAACTAACTCTCGTCCAGCTTGAGGACAGGCTTATACTCAAGTCAAACGGGCACGATGAACGGATTCTGAACGGCGAAATAGGGTCGATCAATACGGGAATCCGGACAGATTTAACGGCCTGGACCGTGTGCGCCGCATGACAAGATCGCCGAAGGTAAGTCAGATTTATTTGTATATGAAAACATTATTTACAATTTCGATTGCGACATAAGCGGCTTGAACGGAACGCTTGCCCGGCGCACAGTCTTATCCAATAGCAAGAAAAGGGATGAGACTTATGAGCGTCAGCGCTGACCGCATCGCCGTATCGACCTGGTCGCTGCACCGCCTGCTGGGCATGACCTACCCGCATGACCTGACCACCACCGAGATCGGGCAGATGCAGGAAAGCTACGGCGAAGGCGAGGAATCGCTGCTGGGCCTGCCGTCGGTTCTGGCCAATCATGGCTATCATCGGCTGGAAATCGTCTCCTTCCACCTGCGCAGCCGCGACCCGATCTACCTGGCCGAACTCAAGGATCAGTTGCGTATCGCCAATGTGCGGCTGCAAACCCTGCTGATCGATGCCGGCGATATCAGCCATCCCGAGCATGGCGAGCGCGACACGCGCTGGATCGCCAGCTGGATCGAGATCGCCAATGAGTTGGGCGCCGAAAATGCGCGTGTCATCGCCGGCAAGCAGAAGCCGACCCGTGATGCGCTGGACCGCTCGATCAAGGCGTTGAACACCTTGTCCGAAGGCAATGCCGGCTCATCGGTGCGGCTGGTGACCGAGAACTGGTTCGACCTGCTGGCTGAACCGGCGCATGTGCATTACCTGCTCGACAAGCTCGATGGCCGCGTCGGGCTGCTCGGCGATTTCGGCAATTGGGGCGGACCCAACAAGTATTCCGATCTCAAGTCGATCTTCGGTGTCGCCGAACTGTGCCATGCCAAGGCCGGCTTCATTGACGGCGATCTGGACGAAGCCGATTATGGCGCCTGCGTCAGGCTGGCCGAGGAAGCCGGCTATACGGGCCCCTACACTTTGATCTTCGACAGTGAAATCCCCAATGAATGGCACGGGCTGGCGATCGAACGCGATTTCATCGCGTCACTTCCACTGTGATCACATGCACTCAATTGTAATCAGGTTTAAGCCAGTTATTAAGGGATGTGACGCAGATTAATCCCATGCCCGTCCACGCGCCGACCATAGCAACGCCGACCTTGCCCCGTTTCTCACGAATCGGGTCGATGTTGGCGGGCGTGGTCGAGAACGCTGCCGTAGGCATGGTGGTGTCCGAAATGAGCGGTCGCATGGTCTATGCCAACAGGGCGTTCAGCGCGCTGCTGGGCTACCAGATCGAGGACGACGGCCGCCAGAACATCCTCGACATCATGCATCCAGACGATACCGGCATAGCCCGTTTGCAATTGCAGCGGCTGATGCGCAACGAGGCGGAAGACTTTCGCGGCGACCACCGCTTCCGCCGCGCCGATGGCGAGACGGTCTGGGTTACCGTGGCGGCGTCGCTGCTGCGCGACGATGCGGCCGGCTCCCCGCTCTACCTCATCACACAGTTGACCAGTATCGAGCTGCAGAAGAAGGCCGAAGCTGCCTTGGCGCACTCGGAAAGCCGGTTGAATTTCGCGCTCGAAAGCGCCGGGCAAGGCGTTTGGGACCACGACATCGTCAATGAGACGATGTTTTATTCGCGCATGTGGCGCATGATGCGCGGCATTGCGCCGGACGAAATTGTAGACGGTAACGAGGAAAAGTGGCTCGCCCGCATTCACCCCGACGACGTGGACTATGTTCGCAGCAACGTGCATCGCCAGGATGAGGGCGATGCGACCTTTGATTTCCTAGAGTATCGGGAACTCACCGCAGATGGTCGTTACATCTGGATTCTCAGCCGTGGCAAGCCGGTGGAATGGGACGAGGCCGGCAAGCCGACGCGGACGCTTGGCACCGACACCGATATTACCCGGATCAAAACCGTCGAGCTTGAACTGGCGGCCGAAAAAGAGCGGTTGCGCGTAACGCTCAATTCCATCGCTGATGGCATGATATCGACCAATGACTCCGGCCATGTGGTGTTCATCAATCCCGCGGCCGAACTGCTGACCGGCTGGAAATCCAGCGATGCCGTGGGTGAAGAAGTCCGGACGATCTTCCGGGTCCGGGATGGCGCCACTGGCGAAATACAGCCCTGCCCCGTGGCGCTCTGCCTCGGGGGGGATATGCCAGTTCATCTCGATGACGACATGATCCTGGTCGGCAAAGGCGGTTTAGAGCGCGATATCCGCTGCACCGCCGCGCCACTCAAGACACCACTCGGCAGGCTCAGCGGCGCAGTGCTGGTGTTCCAGGACGTCACCCAAAGCCGCGCCATGCAGCGCGAACTGGCCCATTCTGCCACCCATGACGACCTGACAGGCCTGCCCAATCGCCCCGCCTTCGAGCGGGCGCTGAACGCGGCCATTGCTTCGGCACGTGGCGGGCGAAAGCATTGCCTGCTGTATGTCGACCTCGACCGCTTCAAGCCGGTCAACGACAATGCCGGCCATGCGGCGGGCGATGCATTGCTCAAGCAAGTGGCGCAAACCATTCGCGGTTCCTGCCGTAGCCATGACTTGGCAGCCCGAATCGGCGGCGACGAATTCGGAGTCTTGCTCAACGATTGCTCCAGCGAGGGCGGCCAGCGCCTCGCCGACAAGATCGTTCGGGCCATCGGCTCGCTGGACTTTTCATGGGCCGGCCGCACCTATCACATCGGCGCCAGCGTCGGCATCACCTCGATCGACGACCAGCCATCCTCCCCCCTCGGCTTCATGGGCGAAGCCGACGCCGCCTGTTATGCGGCCAAGGCCCGAGGGCGCGGCATAGCGGTGCATTTCCGGGATTTGTGAGGGGGGGCTGCCCTTCGAATATAATCTTCGTGGCTCCCATCACCCCACCCTCAATCCCTCCCCATTCAGAGGAGGGAGGCGCCAGACTGACGGTCCGAGTTCTTTCTCATCCCTCCCCCCTTGTGGGGAGGGTGGCCCCGAAGGGGTCGGGTGGGGGTATTCCTGCTTCACTCCAGCGGCTTCAGGTCTGCTAGTAGCGATGGGATCAGCTCGGTTACCGTTGGGTGGATATGTACGGTATGCATCATCGTGGTGTAGGGCGTCCCTGCCACCATCAGTTGCAGCAGCGAATGGATGACCTCGTCGCCGCCGATACCTAAGATAGTTGCGCCAAGAATTTGCTTGCTCTCGGCGTCGACCAGCACCTTCATCAGGCCCTGCGTTTCGCCGCGCTCGCGCGCCCGAGCCACCTTGCTCATCGGCATGATGGCCATCAGCGCCGGTTTGCCGGATTTGCGGACCTCGGTCTCGCTCATGCCGATGCGACCGAGTGGCGGATCGATGAACAGGCCATAGACCGGCACGCGCTTGGCAATGGAGCGCTTGCCGTGGTCGATGACATTGTCGGCGACGATTTCGAAGTCATTATATGAGGTATGGGTGAAGGCGCCGCGGCCGTTGATGTCGCCCATGGCCCAGATGCCCCTGGCCTTGGTGCGAAGGTGATCGTCGACCGGGATATAGCCGCGCTCGTCGGTCTTGATGCCCGCCGCTTCAAGGTTGAGCCCGGCGCTGTTGGGGGTACGGCCGACGGCGACCAGGAAGTGGGAGCCTTCCACCGAGGCGCGGCGTTCGCCGGACTTCAGCGACAGCAACGCACCGTTGCCGGCCTTGGCCAAGGCCTCGATGGTGGTGTCGAACAGGAAGGTGACGCCTTCCGCCTCGAGGATTTCGCGGATGGCGGTGGAAACATCTTCGTCCTCGCGTGACGCAGGCCGTGCGCCGCGCTCGATCACCGTCACCTTGGCGCCGAAGCGCGCATACATCTGCGCAAACTCGAGCCCGATATAGCTGGCGCCGGCAATGATCAGATGCCCCGGCAGGGTGTCGAGATTCATCATCGAGGTATTGGTGAGGTAGGGCACCGTCCGGATGCCCGGCCAGTCCGGCACCGAGGCGGTGGCGCCGGCATTGATGAAAATTTGCGGCGCGGTCAGCACGCGGTTATCGACGCTGACTTCGGTTGGCGAGACGAAGCTGCCGGTGCCCTTGATATATTCAAGAGTCTTGAGGCTGCCGATCCAGTCGGTCAGGCTTTTGACCGAGGCGCCGACGACCTTGTCCTTGCGCGCCTTGACCGCCTTCATATCGACGGTGACCGAACCCGTGAGGACGACGCCGAACTCCGCCGCGTGGCGCGCCGACCAGGCGGCGCGGGCGCTGGCCACCAGCGTTTTGGTGGGCGTGCAGCCGTCGTTGACGCAGGTGCCGCCGAGATGTTCCTTCTCGATCAGCGCCACTTTCTTGCCGGCATCGGCAAGCCTGGCAGCCAGGAACGGCCCGGACTGGCCGGCGCCGATAATGATGGCATCAAACTGTTCTGACATGGTGGCCTCCATTGGGCGCAAGCCTATGACTTTGAAGGGCTTAGCGCTAGTGGCGGTTGGTGCGTCGTCCTATTCGACCGGCGCGACCGGCAGGGCTCTTGGCATGCGGTTCCAGGCGTCGAGCGCGGCAATCTTGTAAGCTTCGGCCAGCGTTGGATAATTGAAGGCGTTCTCGACGAAATAATCCAGCGTGCCGCCGAGGTTGAGCACCGCCTGGCCGATATGGATCAACTCGGTGGCGCCTTCGCCAACGATGTGTACGCCGAGCAATTTGCGGGTTTCCAGCGCGAAGATCATCTTCATCATGCCGGACTGCAGGCCCATGATGTGGCCGCGCGAGGTCTCGCGGAAACGGGCAATGCCGGCTTCATAATGGATGCCCTGCGCCTTTACCTGTTGCTCGGTAAGGCCGACGGTGGAGATTTCCGGCACGGCATAGATGCCATAGGGGAAAAATTCGGGGGCGGGAGGCATGGGCGCGCCGCAGGCATGCAGGGCGGCAATACGGCCCTGCTCCATCGAGGTCGAGGCCAGCGAGGGCCAGCCGATGACGTCACCGGCCGCGTAGATATTGCGGACCGTGGTCTGAAAGGTCACCGGATCGACCTTGAGGCGGCCGCGATCGACGGGGGTGATGCCAGCGTTTTCCAGCCCCAGGCCGGCCGTGGCGCCAGAGCGACCGGCGGCATAGAGCAGCATGTCGGAGCGGAGACGGCGGCCGTCGGCAAGGGTCGAGACGGCCCAGCCCTGCTCGTCGAGCTCGACCTTTTCGACCTTTGTACCCAGTCGCAGGGTCACGCCGCGCTGGCGCAGGTCATGGGTGAATTCCTCGATGATCTCGCGGTCGATGAAGTCGAGAATGGTATCCTTGGGCTCGACGATGGTCACCGGCACGTCGAGCGCCGAAAAGATGGTGGCATATTCGATGCCGATAACGCCGGCGCCAACGACGGTCAGGCTGCGCGGCACGCGCGGCTCCGACACCAGGCTGTCGCTGTCGAGCACGGAATGGTCGTTGAACGGAATATTGGACGGCCGGTAGGGCGTGGTTCCCACGGCGATCACCGCATGATCGAAGCTGAATGTCACCTCGTCGCCATCGGGCGGCGTCACCGCGACATGGGTCGTATCGATAAATCGTGCCATGCCGCCGAAGGTGCGCACGCCGTTGCGGGCGAACTGGTGCTCCAGCACCTCAATCTCGTGATTGAGCGTCATGCGCAGGCGGGCGCCGAGGTCCTTGCCCTCGATGTCCTTCTTGACCCGATAGGACAGGCCGTAAAAGCCGCGCTCGCGCCAGCCGGACAGGTTGAGCACGGTCTCGCGCAGGGTCTTGCTCGGGATGGTGCCGGTGTGGACCGAGACGCCGCCTAGGCGCAGGCGGTTTTCCACCACCATTACCGATTTGCCCAGCTTGGCCGCCTGTACTGCCGCGCGACGCCCAGCCGGACCGCTGCCGATGACCACGATATTGAAATGTTGCAAGACAATCCCCGATTCGCCGCTGCGAACGCCTAGCGGGACAGTGTGACACTGGCGCAAACGTTGCAATGCGGATGGTGGAAGAGCTGGGATGCAAGCCGAAAGTAAGGGGACCCCCACCCGACCCCTGCGGGGCCACCCTCCCCACAAGGGGGAGGGATAAGAAAGAGCTGGGATGCGCCCCTCAGGGGAGAGGGAGCCATCGGCCGGTGTCCAATCATCAAGTTTATCCATCTTATCCCCGCCCCCTCACCCTCCCGCATAATCCTCCCATCTTCCGGGATACGAGCGGCGCTGCAGCGACCGGTGTCCGGAGGGACAGTTGGGAGGGTGGAGGTCGCGCTTCACCCTGGGCTGCGCGGACGGGACAATCGGGCGGGCGCTACGGCAAACGCTGGGGTCACGATCCGCCTTCCGACAAAGTCCCAGCAACCCCGAGACGCTGTCGTCTCACTTTTATCTACCCATTACGAGGCGGTTGCCGTCTCGGGGTCCGCTCGTCTAGCGAAACCCGCAACACAGGCGGCGCTTCGGCATGTCCGCTGGTTGACACTTGTGGCGTCCCGGCTATGGTCCGGCTGCATTCAAAAGGACCGTCCGCCATGAGCTATGCCGATCTCGCCAAGACCATCGATGATGCCTTCGAGGCCCGCGCCGAGATCCGTTTCGACACCAAAGGCGAAGTCCGCGACGCCGTCGAAGAGGCGCTGCGCCTGCTCGATACCGGCGTGGCGCGGGTGGCCGAGAAGGTCGATGGCGAATGGCGGGTCAACCAGTGGCTCAAGAAGGCCGTGCTGCTGAACTTCCGCCTCAACGACAACCGCCTGATCGAAGGTGCACCGGGCGGCTCGCACTATTGGGACAAGGTTTCCACCAAGTTCGAAGGTTGGAGCGAGAACCACTTTCGTGATGCCGGCTTCCGCGCCGTGCCCGGCGCCATCGTGCGCAGTCCGGCGTTTATCGGCCGCAACGTCATCCTGATGCCCAGCTTCGTCAATGTCGGCGCCTATGTCGACGAAAACACCATGGTGGACACCTGGGTCACCGTCGGCTCCTGCGCCCAGATCGGCAAGAACGTGCATATCTCGGGCGGCGTCGGCATTGGCGGCGTGCTTGAGCCGCTGCAGGCCGGGCCGGTGATCATCGAGGACAATTGCTTTATCGGCGCGCGCTCCGAAGTGGTCGAGGGCGTGGTGGTGGGCGAAGGCGCGGTGATTTCGATGGGCGTGTTCATCGGCGCCTCGACCAAGATCGTCGATCGTGCAACCGGCGAAATCCATATCGGCAAGGTGCCACCCTATTCGGTCGTGGTCTCCGGCTCGCTGCCCGGCAAGCCGCTGCCCAATGGAAATCCCGGCCCCAACCTTTACTGCGCCGTCATCGTCAAGACGGTCGATGCACAGACGCGCAGCAAGACCGCCATCAACGAATTGCTGCGGGACTAAGAGATGAGCCTTGATGCTCTCGACCTGCTGAAGCGCCTGATCGCTTGCCCCTCGGTGACGCCCGAGGCGGCTGGGGCGCTGGATGTGCTGGAGGCGGCGCTGAGCGGGATCGGATTTGTCGTGACGCGGCTGCGGTTTGAGGGCGATGGGTCGTATCCGGTCGATAACCTGTTTGCGGTTCGCGGCACTGGTGGTCGTCGGCTGCTGTTTGCCGGGCATACCGATGTGGTGCCGCCGGGCGATCTGGCGAACTGGACGTCGGATCCCTTCACGCCGCGTGAGGCCGATGGCATGCTTTATGGGCGTGGCGCGGCTGATATGAAGTCGGGTGTCGCAGCCTTTGTTGCGGCGGCTGCGGCTATTCCCGCCGATGCGGGCACGGTGATGCTGGCCATTACCAATGACGAGGAAGCCGACGCCATCAACGGCACTGCCAAGCTGATGGCCTGGGCCGAGGCACAGCAGCAGCATTTCGATTTTGCGCTGGTCGGCGAGCCGAGTTCGGCGGCACTGCTGGGCGACAGCATCAAGATCGGGCGGCGCGGGTCGCTGTCGGGCCTTATTACCGTCGCCGGCACGCAAGGCCATGTGGCCTATCCCGAGCGGGCCAATAATCCGATGCCGGCACTGGCGCGGATCGTTTCGGCGCTGGACAGCCAGATCGATACCGGCACCGAGCATTTTCCGGCCAGCAATCTCGAAGTCACCTCCATCGACGTCGGCAACCCGACCGGCAACGTGATCCCGGCGGCGGGGACCATCAAGTTCAACATTCGCTACAACGACCTGTGGACCCCCGAGACGCTGGCGGATTGGGTGCGCGGGCGGATCGCCACGGTGGATGCCAAGGGCGCCACGGTCACGTTCAATATCACCGGTGCCCCGGCGCGCTCGTTCCTGTCGCCGCTGAGCGACGATGTCGCAATACTGGGCACAGTCATCAGTGACGTCACCGGCCGCAAGCCGGAATTCTCGACCGGCGGCGGCACCTCGGACGCGCGCTTCATCGCGCAGCATGGTCCGGTGGTGGAATGCGGACTGGTCGGCCCCTCGATGCACAAGGCCGACGAGCATATCTCGATCGCCGACCTCAACGGGTTGACCGAAATCTATCGCGCCTTCATGGTCCGCTTCTTTGGAGAGGCCGCATGAAAATCTGGAAGGCGATCAGCGACGCCTTGGCCGGCTGGATGCTTATACTGCGCGGCGAGGCGGGCTGGCGCGGGCGGTTTTCGCTGACCACGCCGGGCCTGCTGGCGGCGCTGGCGATTTATGCCTTCATGACGTTTCTCGCCGTAGCCCTGGCCTCCATGAGCATCGGCATGCCGTCCATCGCCGGTATCCTCGCTGCGATGTTCGTTCTGGCCTTGCCGGTGATCGCGCTGGTGCTGACCCTGCTGGGCACGCGCAGCCTGCTCAAGAGCGCTGAGCCGGTCTATCCGGTGTTGATCCCCGGCATTTATGCGCTCACGGTGTTCCTGGTCGTCGAAGGCGTGCTGGCGATGATCGGCGGGCCAGTGGTGATTCTGGCGTGGCTCGCGCTAGGCTATCTGCTGTATCGGCTGGTGCGCGCCGCGACGGGCTGGAACATTGGCATTGCGGCAGGATTTGCAGTTTTGACCGTCGTGCTGCTTGTGGCGATGCGCATGGCGCTCTACATGCTCAGCAATCCTGCGTTCTGAACTTTCGAGAAAAGCCCTTGGCCAAACCGACCACGACCTTCCTCGATGAACTGAGCGCTGCGGCGCGCGGCTGCGTTGCCTTGGTGATGGGCCGTCGCGAGGCGGCTTCCTATTTCGATTTCAGCCAGCGCGGCCTCGTCGGCAGCCTGATAGCCACGCTGGTCGCCGTCGCCCTTGCCGGCTTTGGTCCTGTGCTGGTGGGCGTGCCGCTGCCGCCCGGCGGTGCAACGCAGTCGATCATCATCAACGTCGTGCTGTTTCTCGCCCAGGCTGCGACTGCCTTTGTGGCGCTGCGCCAGATGGGAAGGCAGGACGGCTTCGTGCCATATCTCGTAGCGTCGAACTGGGTCACGCTGGCGTCGTCCATCCTGCTGCTGCTGTCCACGCTGCTGGGCCCGAGCGGCATCATCATCCTGCTGCTGGTGGCGATCCTTGCAATCACGACCTTTATCAATATTGGCCGTTTCATCGTCACGCTGAAGCCGATGCAGATCGGCGTGGTGTTTATTTCGCAGGCTGTCGGCGTCTTCCTGGCACTGGCCGTGGTCGCCGTGCTGATGGGACCGCCAGCGCTCTAGTAGCTGACGCCGGTCAGATATAGCCCTGCAGATGGCGCCATGGCGCCGCAGCGGCTACGGTCCCTGGCGTCGAGCACGGCGCGGAAATCGCGGGGCGACCACTTGCCCACGCCCACCAGCCGCAGCGAGCCGACCATAGAGCGCACTTGATGATGCAGGAAGCTGCGGGCGCTGGCGCTGATGACGATATGGTCCGGCTCTGCCCGCACTGAAAACTTATCCAAGGTCCGCACAGGTGAGTTAGCCTGGCATTCCGTTGAGCGGAAGGTGGTGAAGTCATGCGTTCCGAGGATGAGACTGGCGGCATGGTCCATGGCCTCGGCATCGAGTTTTTTTGAGACGTGCCAGACGCGGTTGCGCTCAAGAACCGGCGGCGCACGCCGGGTCAGGATGCGATACTCATAGTGTCGAGCCTTTGCCGAGAAGCGAGCCTCGAAGGTGTGGGGCGCGGCCTCGACGGTGAGGACCGCCACGGGGTGCGGGCGCAGGTGAAAGTTCAGCGCCTCGCGGACGCGGAGCGGCTCCCATTGCTTGGTGAGGTCGAAATGGGCCACCTGCCCGGTCGCATGCACGCCGGCATCAGTGCGGCCGGCGGTCTGGGTGGTGACGGTTTCGCCGGTCATGGCGAAGATCGCATCCTCTAGTGCCTGCTGAACGCTCGGACGCTCGGTCTGGCGCTGCCAGCCTGAAAACGGCGTTCCGTCATATTCAATTGTCAGCTTATAACGATATGTCAAATGTTGGAGGCCCAGGTGGCACTAGTAAGAAAGTTCTCTTCGCTCGAGACCGAGCGTGTTTCAGCCCAGCAAGAAGTTGAAGCAAGAGCGGGGAGAGCTGAAATCAACGGCGAGACGTATGTTGTCATTAAAACTTACGGCAAACCCGGCAGAAAATACCCTGATATGGCTTCCCAGACCATTCAGCTTGATCGAGTTGGTGCAGAGGCCCTGATGGATATCCTTCGTCGCACATTTGCCCTCAGTTGACTGTGGTTGGCAGGACCCCTGCCCCACGCAGGAAAGTGGCGGCGTCCATGGCGCCTTTTCCTTCGCGCTGCACCTGGGTCAGGCGGACGGCGCCGGTGCCGCAGGCAATGGTGAGGTTATCGAGCAGGGTGCCGGGCGCGCCTACGCCCTGACCGAGGGTCGAGCGCAGGGCTTTTACGCGGGTGGATTTACCGGCCAGATCGACTTCGAACCAGGCACCGGGAAACGGCGACAGGCCGCGGATGTGGTTGTGGACTTCATCTGCAGGACGCGACCAGTCGATGCGGGCTTCGGTTTTTTCGATTTTCTTGGCATAGACCGCGCCCGTTTCAACCTGCGGCGTGAACGTGAGGCTGCCGCGTTCCAGCGCTGCCAGCGCCCGGCCCATCAGATCGGCGCCGGTGCGCATCATGGTGTCGTGCAATTCGCCGGCTGTCATATCCGGGCCGATCGGGATGACTTCGCCGACGGCAACAGCGCCGGTATCGAGGCCTTCGTCCATCTGCATGACCATGACGCCGGTCTGGGTGTCGCCGGCCATGATGGCGCGCTGGATCGGGGCGGCGCCACGCCAGCGTGGCAGCAGCGAGCCATGCAGGTTGAGGCAGCCCAGTTCGGGCGCGTCGAGAATGGGCTTGGGCAGCAGCAGGCCATAGGCCACGACGATCGCCAGTTCGGCGCCATGGCTGGCAAAGATGATCTGCTCGGCCTCGCCCTTGAGCGATTTCGGCGTAAAAACAGGAATGCCGAAGTTTTCGGCCGCCAGATGCACCGGCGACTTGCGCTCTTCCTGGCCGCGGCCGGCGGGCTTGGGCGCCCGGGTATAGACCGCAACAATCTCGTGGCCCGAGGAGACGATCTCGGTGAGGGTGGGAACGGAAAAATCCGGCGTGCCCATGAAAATAACGCGCATTGTGGCAAACTCCTGGGCACGACCTCGTCCTTCGACAGGCTCAGGATGAGGTCTACGGGGTGTCCGTTGAACTAGCAGTAGACCTCATGGTGAGCCAGTCGAACCACGAGGTCGTGGCATCAGCCAGCGGCCCGTTTGGCTTGCTTGTCGAATTTCTTGATGACGCGGTCGCGCTTGAGGCGGCTGAGGTAGTCGATATAGAGCACGCCATCGAGGTGATCGAGTTCGTGCTGGATGCAGACGGCAAGCTTGCCTTCGGCTTGCTTGACCACTTCCTTGCCGTCGAGATCGGTGTAGGTCACCGTGACGTCATTGGGGCGCTCGACCTCGTAATACAGCTCGGGGATGGACAGGCACCCTTCTTCGGTGACCTGCATCTGCTCGCCGAAATGAGTGATCTCCGGATTGATCATGACGAGCGGCTCGGGCGTTTCGCCTTCGGGGGCCAGGTCCATCACCACGATGCGCTTCAGCACGCCGATCTGCGGCGCGGCAAGGCCGATGCCGGGGGCATCGTACATAGTGTCGAGCATGTCTTTGGCAAGCGCCTTGATCTCGTCATCGACCTCGATGATGTGATCGGCGACAGCGCGCAAGCGGGCATCGGGAAGGACGAGAATAGGGCGTACAGCCATGCTGAAGGTCCGGCAGAAAAAGTATTTGACCTTCGATATGGTATTTCCGCGCCCTGGGTCAACTCTTGTGCCCCGCCGATACGAGAACATTCTGCGACCAGACGAATCGCGGTAAGACGTTTGGATGGACACTGTACTCTTCTCGATAGCCGATTATCCCGTGAGGCTGGCCGTGGCCCTGATCGGCGGCGTGGCGCTGGCTGCGCTGGTGCTGGTGGTCGTGACCATTGCGGTGATGCGTTCGGGCGCCAGCCGGTCGGCCGAAGCCAGCGGTCACCTGGTCGAGCAATTGCGCGAGGGATTTACCACGCAGCTGGGCGAACGCGACCGGCGTATCCAGGAGTTGGATCATCAGGTTCGGGTGGAGCGGCAGCGCGGCAGCGATCTGCTCGACACCGAGCGGGCGAAGGCCGAGACCTTGCTGGCGGAAAACGCCGCGCTGAAGGCGCAAATGACCGCCCAGGCCGCGCATGCACAAGCCAGCGAAGCGCGCCTGATGGCGGTGCGGCAGGAAATGACCGACCAGTTCAAGCTGATTGCCGGAGCCGCGCTAAAGGACCAGAGCGAGACCTTCACCAAGCAAAACCGCGAGCAGGTCGACACGTTGCTCAGGCCGCTCAACGAGAAGATCGGCGAATTTCACGTCGGCCTGATCAAGGATCGCGCCACCATGGGCGAGCAGATCCGGCAATTGCTCGAGAGCAATGTGCAGATCACAACCGAGGCGAACAACCTGACCAAGGCGCTAAAGGGCAATTCGCAGACCCAGGGCGCCTGGGGCGAGATGATCCTCTCGACTATTCTGGAACGTTCGGGGCTTCGCGAGGGCGAGCAGTATGTGACGCAGCAGAGCCATACTGGCGCCGATGGTTCGCGACTGCGCACCGATGTCGAAATCCTGATGCCCAACGACGACCGGCTGGTGATCGACTCCAAAGTGTCGCTGACCGCCTTCGAGGCCTATACCAATTGCGAGGACGACACGCGCCCCGGCCATCTCGCCGCCCATATCGTATCGGTACGCGGCCATATCCGCACGCTGGGCGAGAAGACCTACCAGAAGCATGCGCGCAGCAGCCTCGACTATGTGATGATGTTCGTGCCGATCGAATCCGCACTTGCGACGGCGATCCAGGCCGATCCGAAGCTGTTCGAATATGGCATGAGCCAGGGCGTGATGCTGACGACACCGACAACGCTGATGACGGTATTGCGCACGGTGCGGAACGTCTGGGATATCGAAAAGCGCCACCGCAATGCCGACGAGATCGCCGAGCGGGCTGGCGCGCTGTTCGAAAAGGTTGCCGGTTTCCTCTCCAGCATGGACAAGCTGGACGGCCATCTGGAGAAGGCCCGGCTGAGCTTCGAGGATGCCAAGGGGCAGCTTTCGACGGGGCGAGGCAATGTGGTCCGGCAGGTGGAGTTGTTGCGCGACCTGGGTGCCAAGACCAACAAGACGCTGCCTACCGGCTGGGACAGTGGTGCGGAAGAGCCCCCTACCCTGCGCATCGTCGGCAAGGACGAGCCGGGCGACCTGGCCTAGTCGGCGGTCAGCTCGCTGCGGCTCTTGAGTACTTGGTCCCCGTCGTCCTGTTCTATGAGATAAGCAGGCTCCTTCCGGCTCGCCCCACGGGTGACTTCGCTGCCCTTGAGAGTACGGGTTACTTTTTCGGTGAAGCTCTCAACGATTTTCCCATGGGCGGTATGGGCGCCCCACTTCCAGCTGACTTTTGATCCCGTTCGGAAGGCCATTTCGTTCTCCTGTCGTGCTCCCGAACAACCGGAGAGCGATCACAAGCGTTCCGTCGGCTCGAACCACCTGCGCGCTGAAGCGTTGGCTAGCCAGATCAACCCAAGCGGGAGACGGAAATGGCTCAGTATCACGACACCATAGTGCCGCAGGACACCAACTTCGATAATGCCGACCAGCCCGGCATTGCCCAACCCTACACGCAGGCCGAGGTTGAAGAGTTGCTTTATGGCGAAGACCGCCCGGCGTCCGAACGACTGGCCCGTCTGCGCGAGTTGCGAGACGAGAACGCCATTCGCGAGAGCGGTGATTGGGGAGATGAAGACCCGGCTGCGATGCTGGACGAGTTGGACCGGGCAATCGACGAGCTTAGTGCCACTCTCGCCAACGCCGACGAGGCGGATGATTTTGCTGGTCTGGCGCCGACCTTCGATATCGATCCAGCCAGCCGCCTCGACGCACTGTCACCCGACGACGAAGAGGCCAGAGAGGCCATTGAGGGTGATGATGATGGTGAAGAACCCGAGCCGCTCGATGAAACTGAGTGGGATGAGGGCGACGGGTTCAAGCCGGAGGATGGCATGAGGTAGAGGTTACTGGCTCAGGCTTATCTAAACTTTCTCCCTCGGGCTTGACCCGAGGGCCACTAGCAACCCGGAGCAAACGGCGAATGGCCCTCGGGTCGAGCCCGAGGAAAAGGTTAGTGAGATGGCGTGCCCCCTAGACCTCTGTCCGGGCCTTGAGCGCTTGGCTCAGCGTGCCTTCGTCGAGATAATCCAGTTCGCCGCCTACGGGGACGCCGTGGGCTAGGCGGGTAACTTTCAACCCAGAGCCGGCGAGGCGATCGGTGATGTAATGCGCCGTGGTCTGGCCTTCGACGGTGGCGTTAACTGCCAGCACAATCTCGGCGAAATCCGGCGCGCGAGCGATCAGTGCATCGACAGTCAGGTCATCGGGGCCGACGCCGTCGAGTGGGGACAGCACGCCGCCGAGGACGTGATAATTAACCTGGCCGACGCCAGCGCGTTCGAGCGCCCAAAGGTCCGACACATCTTCGACGACGATCAGCATGCCGCTGTCGCGGCGTGGATCGGCACAGATGGTGCAAGGGCTTTTGGTATCGATATTGCCGCAGACTTCGCAGGTCCGCACCACGGCGACGGCCCGGTCCAGCGCTGCCGAAAGGGGCAGCATCAGCTGCTCCCGCTTCTTGACCATATGCAGCACGGCACGCCTAGCCGAACGCGGCCCAAGCCCTGGCAGGCGCGCCAGCAGCTGGATCAGCTGTTCAATCTCGGGTCCGCCGCTGGCCATGCGCCGGGTCTAGAACGGAAACTTCATGCCGGGCGGGATGGGAAGACCCGCGGTGACTTCGCTCATCTTGCGCTGCATTTCGGCTTCGGACTTGCCCTTGGCGTCGGCATGCGCGGCGATGATCAGGTCTTCGAGCACATCCACATCGTCTTCCTTGAACAGCGACGGATCGATCTTGAGACCCTTGAGATCGCCCTTGCCGCTCAGCAACACCACGACCATGCCGCCACCTGAACGGCCTTCGACGACCAGCTCGGCAAGCTCGGCCTGCATGGCCTCCATCTTGCCTTTCATCTCACCGGCAGCCTTCATCATACCCATGATGTCTTTCATTCGTCGTCCTCTTCAGGTGGTGGCGGGGGCACTTCGGGTTCGGCGACGGTGGCATCGTCGCGCACCTTCACATTCACAACCTTGGCCCCGGGAAATGTCTCAAGAATGGCTTTGACCAGCGGATCTTCATGGGCCGCCGCGTGAGCCGCCACGGTGCGCTGTTCATTTTCCTGCCGCGCGGTCAGGCCTTCGGGCGGCTTGGTCGACACCATGATCAGCCAGCGCTGGCCGGTCCAGGCCTGGAGGCGGGCGGAGAGCGTCGCGATAATGCCAGGATCGGCACCATCGGTGAGCGCGACCTCGATGCGGCCCTGCTCGAAGGAAATCGGGCGCATCGAACCTTCGAGCGCCAGCTTGACCAGCACGTCGCGCTTGGCACCGGCCAGCGCGATCAGTTCCTTGTAAGAGCCGACCGTGGACATGGCCGGCTGCACGACGGGCTGCGGCTGGGCTGGTTGAAAATTGGCCTGCGGCTTCGCCGGCTGGATGGCAACCGCCTCGGTCATGACCGGGCGCGGGGCGTCGACACGCATGGCGGAAGCACCACCGCCACCGCCGCCGGAGGGGCCACGATTGATCGGCGCGGCGGGCGGCAGGCTGGGTGCCGGCGCGGGCATGTTGGCCAGCCTGGCGATCAGGTCGTCCGGGCTCGGCAGGTCGGCGGCATAAGCCAGGCGGATCAGCGCCATTTCGGCAGCCTGCAGGCCATTGCTGGCGCGGGCGACCTCGTCATAGCCCTTGAACAGGATCTGCCAGGCGCGGGTCAGCGCCCGCATCGGCAGCTTGCCGGCGAGTTCAGCGCCACGCTTGCGTTCATCAGGGGTCAACGAGACATCGTCAGCAGCGGCCGGGACAACCTTGATGCGGGTCACCAGATGGGTGAAATCGGCGAGGTCGGCAATCAGAGTCTGAGGGTCGGCGCCCATGTCATAAAGGCTGCGCATGGTCTCGATGGCCTGGCCGATCTGGCCGCCCATCAGTTCCTCGAACAGGTCGATGATACGCGCCCGGTCGCCGAGGCCGAGCATGGCCTTGACGGCATGGGCGGTGACCGTTCCATTGCCGTGGGCGATGGCCTGATCGAGGAGAGAAAGATTATCACGGGCCGAGCCTTCGCCGGCACGGACGATCATCGCCAGCGCCTCTGGCTCGAAGCCGATGCCTTCCTGGCCAAGAATGGACTCGAGATAGGTGGACATGATCTCGGGCGTAATGCGGCGCAGGTCGAAGCGCATGCAACGGCTGAGGATGGTCACCGGAACCTTGCGGATTTCGGTGGTGGCGAAAATGAATTTCACATAGGGCGGCGGCTCTTCGAGCGTCTTGAGCAGTCCGTTGAAGGCTGCCGTCGAGAGCATATGCACTTCGTCGATGACGTAGACTTTGTACTTGGCCGAGGACGGCGCGTATTTCACCGAGTCGATGATCTCGCGGATGTCGTTGATGCCGGTATTGCTGGCGGCGTCCATCTCGATGACGTCGACGTGGCGGCCTTCGATGATGGCGCGGCAGTGCTCGCCTTCGACGCTCAGGTCGAGCGTGGGGTGAGCGCCATTGGCGTCTTCGTAGTTGAAGGCGCGCGCCAGAATGCGGGCCGTGGTGGTCTTGCCGACGCCGCGCACGCCGGTGAGAATGAAGGCATGGTGGATGCGGTTCTGCGCGAAGGCATTGCCCAGCGTCTGGACCATGGCATCCTGGCCGACAAGCGTGGTGAAATCGCGCGGCCGGTATTTGCGGGCGAGTACGAGATAGGGCGATGATGGGGAATCGGAACCAGCCATTTCGCTTTCTTACCACATCGGGTGGGAAAGCCTCTGCCTGAGCTGGGTAGCTTTTACGCAAAAGGCCGAAGTAGGAGGCTGGCATCGACCCGTGAAGGTCTCGTTGGGGCTGCTTCCTTCCGGACCTGACCCGGTTGGCGAGGAACACGTCCGCGCCAACCTCCCGAAGCGCTATATGCTGATAAAAAAGGGCGAGTGCAAGACCTCAGGGGGCGAAGATGTTGGAGAGCGTTTCCAGTGTGGCGCGCAACATCTCGCTCTCAGCGTCTCGGTCCTGCGGATCAATCGCCGCTTATCCACCGCCATGCCTTGCTCGACAGGGCGCCGCCCGGTATGCGGTCGGGTCGATTAGAGAAGAGACGAAAAGCATGGCCAAACGACGTCCTACATCGCTGCGTACCTCGAGCCAGGACGTCGCTGCCAGCAAGCGGGCGCCATCGACGCCGCAAACCGAGTCGCCGGCGTTTCGGCTGGCCTTTGCCGATGATGACTTCCTGACGTCGGAAGACACGCGGGGCATACGTTTTCAGCTCGAATATATGAAGCCGGAATTCCGGCTGCGCGAGCAGGGCATCAATTCGACGGTGGTGCTGTTTGGCGGGGCGCGCATTCCGGCGCCGGGAAAGCCGGCCTGGGCGGCCAAGAACGAGGTGCAGAAGGCCAATCTCGAAGCGGCGTCCAAATACTACGACGAGGCGCGGCGTTTTGCGCAACTGGCGTCGGCCACCTCAAAGGCGCTGGATTTCAAGGAATTCGTGGTGACCACCGGCGGCGGGCCGGGGGTGATGGAGGCGGGTAACCGTGGCGCGGCCGATGTCGGCGCACCCTCGATCGGGCTCAATATCGTGCTGCCGCATGAGCAGGCGCCCAATATCTACGTGACGCCGGAGTTGAGCTTCAACTTCCACTATTTCGCGACGCGAAAGATCCACTTCCTGATCCGCGCCAAGGCGGTTGCGGTTTTCCCCGGCGGCTTCGGCACGCTGGACGAGTTTTTCGAGACACTGACGCTGATCCAGACACGGCGTATGGACCCGATCCCGCTGATCCTGTTCGGCAAGGAATTCTGGGGCAAGGTTATCAATTTCGAGGCCTTGGCCGAAGCCGGCACCATCGCGCCGGACGACACCAAGCTGTTCCACTTCGTCGACACCGCCGAAGAAGGCTGGGAAGTGGTGCGCAAGTTCTATGACCTGCCGGTGGTCGACGAGGTGTTGCGGGGAGATTGATCCCCCGCAAGCCTACTTATTCTCTGTCGCCGGGTAGACGCCGAGAATCTTGAAATGGTCGGTAAAGAAGCCGAGCTCTTCGAAGGCGTGGACGACGCCTGGATCGGACGGGTGGCCTTCGATATCGGCGTAGAACTGAGTGGCGGTGAAGGCGCCGCCGACCATGTAGCTTTCGAGCTTGGTCATGTTGACGCCGTTGGTGGCAAAGCCGCCCATCGCTTTGTAGAGCGCGGCTGGCACGTTGCGGACGCGGAACACGAAGGTGGTCTTGACCTTGCCGATGTTGGCGGGGGCTTCCTGCGACGTCGGCGAAAGGACGAGGAAGCGCGTGGTATTATGCGCGGCGTCCTCGATATTGGAGGCCAACACATCGAGGCCATAAATCTCGCCAGCGAAGCGCGAGGCGATGGCGGCGACGGATTTGTCGCCCTTCTCGGCGACTTCGCGCGCCGAGCCGGCGGTATCGACGGCATTGATGGTGCGGTAGCCGTTTTCGGCGATGAACTTGCGGCACTGACCGAGCGCAACTGACAGCGACTGCACGGCCTTGATATCGGCCAACGTGGCGCCGGGCACGCCGAGCAGGGTCATCTCGACGCGGAGATAAGTCTCGCCGATGATGTGCAGGCCGCTTTCGGGCAGCAGGTGATGGATATCGGTGATGCGGCCATAGAGCGAGTTCTCGACCGGCACCACCGCGAAGTCGGCCTTGCCGGACTGCACGGCGTTGATGGTCTCCTCGAAGGTGACGCAGCCAATCGCTTGTTCACCGGGGAACACATTGTTCGAGGCGGCATGGCTGAAAGCGCCGGGCTCGCCCTGGAAAGCGATCTTCTTGGTCATCGGGAGTGTCCGTATCTGGAAGGCGAGAGGCTTTTGAACCCGGTGACCGGCGGAGTCAATTGAACCTGCCGGCACGGCAGCGCGTTGGGCACGGGGTGAGGCCATTCGAGCCGCCATTCGACCGCAGGTCTCGTGGCCTCCTCGCCTAAAATCGTTTCACTGGAGCGATTTTGCCCAATGGGGCGGCTCGAAGTGTCGCAGGACGGCTTTGGACTGTTGCGCAGCCAAGGCTCTGCGACTATCTTCCGCGCGCATTCGGACCCCTCCGTTGAGCCGATAACCCTTTGGGGCTATCGAAAGTTGGGCGGGTTCGCGTATCGTCCACAAGGGATGGGCTGGCAGGAAGACCAAATGGATTCGTTTGAGCTAAACAAGATCATGGGCGCCGTGCTCGGCACGCTGCTGTTCGTCATGGGCGCCGGCTTCGTCGCAGAGGCCATCTACCAGCCCATCGAGGGCCGTGGCCCGGGCTATGCCCTCCCGGAGCCGGAAGCGGTCGCGGGCGGCGAAGCCGTGGAAGCCGCACCGGAAGTGCCGATCGGCGTTCTGCTGGCCAGCGCTAGCGCCGAGCGCGGTCAGGCATCGGTTCGCAAGTGCCAGTCGTGCCACAATTTCGGTGAAGGTGAGCCCAGCAAGCAGGGTCCGCATCTGTATGGCGTCGTCGGTCGCCCCGAAGGCGCAATTGAGGATTTCGCCTATTCCGAAGGCATCATGGCGCATAACGCTGCCGGCGACATCTGGAGCTATGACAATATAAATCTGTTCCTGACCAAGCCGAGCGCTTATGTGCCCGGCACAAAGATGAACTTTGCCGGCATCCGTACCGCCGAAGAACGCGCGGATATCCTGGCCTATCTGCAGACGCTGTCGGCCGATCCAGTGCCGTTCCCGGCTGCCGACGTTGTCGCTCCGGCCCCTGTCGAAGGTGCCGATCCAGCAGCTTCGGCAGCGGAGGCCGCCGGCACGCCACAGCCTGATGCGACCGCTCCGACCGACCCGGCTGCGACAACTCCCGAAAATGTAGCCGAGCCTGAGGCTCCGGCCGCAGTAACCGCGACGCCGACCACTACCCAGGGCGAGAGCCCGGTGCAGGGCACTGCAACTGGTAGCGGTTCGCCGGCTGGCACGACCAATGGCGCAGCCCCTGCCGCTCCGGCCCCCGCTGCTCCCGCAGCGCAGTAAAGCCTTACGACCGCCTGAAAATATTCAGCCGCGCCCGTCAAACGGCGCGGCTTTTCTTATGAGGGATACGCCATGCTGCTGCTGCACCTTTCCGATGTCGATGAAGCGAGTTGGGCGGCCAAGCTCGGGGCGGAACTGGCCCCCTACCCCGTGGTGCGGCGCGGCGATCAGTTCGCCCCGGCGGAGGTGCGCTATATCTTTGTGTGGAAGGCCAAAACGGATGCGTTCGACGGGCTGACCGGGTTGCAGGCCATCCTGTCGCTGGGTGCTGGCGTCGACGCGCTGCTTAAACATCCCAAGTTGCCCGACGCGCCGATCGTGCGCTTCGTGGATCAGGATTTGAGCCAGCGCATGAGCGATTATGTAGTGGCTCATGTCACCATGCATCATCGGCTATATTCGCGGTTCCGAGCCGACCAGATGGCCAGGCGCTGGAGCCAGCTTTATCCACCGGCGGCATCGAAAACCACGGTTGGGATCATGGGCATGGGCGTGCTGGGGCAGGATGCGGTGACCCGGCTCAAGCCGTTGGGTTTCGCCCTGCGCAGCTGGAGTCGGACGCCCAAGAACATCGACGGCGTCGAGGGATTTGCAGGTCAGGAGCAGTTCGACGCATTTCTGGGCGGCACCGATATCCTGGTGAACCTGTTGCCACTGACGCCGGAGACTACGGGCATCCTGAACTACGAGACTTTCGGGAAGCTGAGGCGCGACGGGCTGGAGGGTGGTCCGGTGATCATCAATGCGGCACGGGGTGGGCATCAGCGAGAGGCCGATATCGTCAAGGCGCTGGGCAACGGCACCCTGGCGGCGGCGAGCCTTGACGTGTTCGAAACTGAGCCGCTGCCGGCGAGCAGCCCGCTGTGGGAGCTCGAGACATGCTACATCACGCCCCACGTCGCAGCGATTTCCAACGAAAGCAGCGGCGTGCGCTACTTCTCACAGGTCATCCGCGACAGTGAAGCGGGCAAGCCGCTGGTCAATGTGGTGGACCGTAGCCGCGGCTACTGAGACCAATAGGGCGCGTTAGGGCAAGGCCGCTTAGGCTTTGGCGCTCAGGACAGGGCTAACTATGCCGGATAGCGCTGTTTGAGCACGCCATAGACGGCGCGGATGCCCTGGTCGGTGCCGCCATGGCTGCGGCCGGCACGGGCTTCGGGCGCCCAGCCGTAGATATCGAGATGAACCCAGGCGGCGGCATTGGTGACGAAGCGGCGCAGGAACAGGGCCGCGGTGATCGAGCCGGCAAAGCCACCGCTGCCGGCGTTACTCACGTCGGCAATCTTGGAACTCATCATCGCGTCATAGGGCGACCACAGCGGCATCTGCCATAGGGGATCGTCGCTCAGGGCACCTTGGACCATAAGGTCACGCGCCAGCCCATCGTCAGTCGAATAAAGCGGCGGCAGTTCGGGACCGAGCGCAACGCGGGCGGCGCCGGTCAGCGTTGCCATGTCGAGCAGCAGGTCGGGGCGTTCCTCATCCGCCAGCGCCAACGCATCGGCCAGAATGAGGCGACCTTCGGCGTCGGTATTGCCGATCTCCACAGTCAGGCCCTTGCGGGACTTGAGGATGTCGCCGGGGCGGAAAGATGCACTGGCAATGGAGTTTTCAACGATGGGGATCAGCACGCGCAGGCGAATCCGCAGGCCGGCCGAGACTATGGCATGGGCGAGGCCCAGCACATTGGCGGCGCCGCCCATGTCCTTCTTCATGATCAGCATGCCGGCCGAGGACTTGATATCGAGACCGCCGGTATCAAAGGTCACGCCCTTGCCGACCAGGGTCACCTTGGGATCGCCGGCATGGCCCCAGGTAAGGTCGATTAGGCGCGGTGCCTCCGCGCTGGCGCGGCCGACGGCGTGGATCATGGGAAAATTGGCGTGCAACAATTCGTCGCCGGTGGTGACCTCGATCTGCATGTTGCGGGCGGTCGCAAAGGAGCGAATTTGGGCCTCGAACGCATCCGGTCCTAGGTCATTGGCGGGCGTATTGATCAGGTCGCGGGCCAGCGTCGCGGCTTCGACGAGGCAGTCGACTTGGCCAGCATCTAGATCGCCGGAAGCGGCCAGCAGCGGCGCGGCGCGGGCTTCACGATAGCGATCAAAGCGATAAGCGCCGAGGCGGAAACCGAGGGCCGCCAGATTGGGGTCGCCGTACTTGCCTTCGAGGCGATAGGTGCCGCCAGGCAGCGCGGCGCCGGCGAGGCCGGTAACAAGAGCGGGACGACCGGCCGATGCACCAAGACCGAAAAGATAGGAGGCCAAAGCGCCTTCGCTACCGGGTAGCGCCAGCAAGCCTCCGCGTTGGCCGGTAAAGCCATTCGCGGTGGCCCAGGCGCGGTGCGCAGGTGTCAATTCCGCCCCGGCCAAATCACCCTCTTCGACGCAGATGACCGGAATGATGGGGGACGTAGCCATGGCACAACTCCTGCGTGAAGTGTCCCGTTGTAGCGTGTCGGGGTCAGTTAAGACATCGCCTCTAACTCATTATGGGCGCCATATCTGCCCTTGCAATCATCTCTGCCACAGTCGGCAACGGGGTGGGAAACGGACAGTCGGCTTTCGAGCGATTACCCGTCAAAGCAGACGGCGCACAAGGGCTGACTAGACGCGCCTCACCTCAGCGAGCCGCTGTTTCGAGTACTCGTCATCCAGTAAACGGCCGCCTCCTATGCGGCGGACGCCTGATGCGCGATGTCCCACATTTGGGGGTCAAGATCAGCGGCCAGAAATAGTCAACTAAAAGGTTGACCGTTTCAGCATCCCTCGATATAAACAACCTTATGGTTGAGCATTCAGGGCTGCAAATTGGGATCGTATTTCAGGCGCTGTCACATGAGGTGCGGCGCGAAATGCTGGCGAGCCTCGCCCGTGAGGAACTCAGTGTGTCTAGCTTGGCACGACCGCACGCTATGTCGCTGGCTGCTGCATCCAAGCACGTGAAACTACTTGAAGACGCTGGGCTAATTCGCCGGCGTGTGGTGGGCCGCGAACACCTCTGCCGGCTCGACGCGCGGCCGCTCGCTCAAGTGACCGAGTGGCTCCGCTTCTATGAGAGCTTCTGGACCGAAGGGCTCGATGCCCTCGGTGAGCTAGTCGAAATAAATGATGAGAAGGAAAAATAGATGCTTGGTACTTTAATTGCCTCCGTTCGCATGGAACGGACCTATAACGCCCCGCCCGAGAGAGTCTTTGATGCGTGGCTGGATCCAGCAACAGTAGCCAAATGGATGGCGCCCGGACAAATTGCAGCGAGCGCGAAGATCGACCCCCAAGTTGGCGGCCACTATCAAGTGTTTCATTCGGTAGCCGGTCGGTCTGTCGGCGGTTTTGACGCCAGGATCGTGGAACTCGATCGCGCTAATCGCATCGGGCTCGATTGGGGATTTTGGGGACCCGAACTCGATCGAGGTCCACGGTATGATTCTCGGCTCGCCATTTCCTTTTATCCCATACCTTCAGGGACGCGTCTGCTTCTGGTTCACGATAAGCTGGAAGACTTGAACGCGGCGCTGCCAGAAGTGGCCGCACATGTTGATGTCGGTTGGCAGGATGTATTGGCAACCCTGGCAATGGTGATCGAATGACTCTGGTCGCGATTGAATTTATGAGTCTCGACGGGGTGGTCCAGGCGCCATCTTATTCTAACGAAGATTCAAGCGGTGACTTTAAGCATGGCGGATGGCACCGCCCTTTTCTCGATAACGTCTCGATGCAATGGGTTGTGGACACTATCGCCGGCGCAGAAGGATACCTGCTGGGGCGAACCACCTACGATTCTTTTGCTGCGCATTGGCCCAACGCGGGGCCTGATGAGTCAGTTCTCGCTGAACCGCTTAATACCAAGCCCAAGTATCTGGTAACATCTCACCCACTTGACGCGACGTGGGCGAACACCAAGGTTCTGCGCGGGGACCTGAAAGCATCAATCTCTGAGCTGATGTCCGTGGTCAACGGCAAAATACTCATCATCGGAAGTCCGATTTTGGCCCGCTCACTTCTTGAACTTGAACTCATTGACGAATTACGAGTGATGATTGATCCCATAGTGATCGGCTCAGGGAAGCGCCTTTTTGGCGAGTACCCTCGGCCAATTACTCTCAAGCTAGCTTCTTGTGTTCTCTGTGACACGGGTTCGCTTCTTGCGACCTACCTGAAAACTTAGCCGTAAGCTCGGGCCGAAGGTCCCAAGCATGCCGGTGTGGCCGGCATGCATTTTTGCGGGCGGCCCCGTGGGAGCAGCATTCTATTGACGATTGCAGTCGGCGCGCTGTGCGTGTTGCGTCTTAACGCGGTGACGAGCGTGCACCGCGTTAAGCATGCCATTAATTGGAAGCGGCTCACCGCCGCTTCCGAGGCCATTGCTTCGAGGGACAAATCCTCTGCGATTTGCCGGCGGCGAGGGCGTGGGTCACAGCCTGGATCAGGGAGTCCGTGGCGATACCGTCAAACTTGTAACTGCCACCTCTGGATGCCCAGTCCCCAACCAGACCGATGAGTGGTACCGGTAGCAAAGGAGGTCGACCATGACGACGATTGAATTCGAGAACCAGGCGGGCAAGCAAGGGGCGAGGAAGCATCGCTTCGCGGCCGTTGGGCAAGCGCTTGCCGCAGTGCAGCGTGGCACCTTGGGCGCCGAACCGTCGGCCGTATAGCCCGTCTTGATGAGCATCTGCTCCGCGACGCAGGCTTTGATTCCGACGATGTGCGCGACCCAATCAACGGGGACGATTCGGCGCTCTGGGAAAAGTGGGAGGCTTCACAGCGCCAACGCCGCCAGCGCGCGTGATCGCCGAGGCCCATATCTTTAGGTCCGGCGACCAACATTCTGGCGAGCCGCCTGACAAGACTGCGAGCGTACGGGATCATAGCCAACGAACGGGATCCAGAAGATGACCACAGCTCTGTTTACCACCTCACTGCCAAGGGGCTCGACCTGGTTCCTGTAATAATGGAGCTGAGCAACTGGGGAACACGGCAAAAGAAGGGCAGCCACCAAGCGGTGTTCTTGAGGCCTGGAGGGCTGATCCTAAGGCCTTTCAGTCTCAGCTGCGCCGGTCACTAAGTACTCCATAAGCCGCAGGATAGATAAGACCATGGCTGCTTTCGGGAGAGCTCATCCAAGCGTTTAATGACCGCAATGGTGAAGGGTTTCGGGTGCCTCTTGGCGTACGAAAGCCTCTCATGCAGGAACCCGTGGTCCGCAGGTGTTGCGCTATGGGTTTTGCTGTTTTGGGGTGATCGAGTGCGTGCCTCGAACAGGGGCGC
>NZ_LAPV01000094.1 GCF_000971275.1 Devosia psychrophila
CGAGATGCGACCGATCATCGACAAGCGCCCGACCTATGGCTATCGCCGCGTCACCGCGTTGATCAACCGGCAGCGCCGGCTCGAAGGCAAACCGGTCGTCAACGCCAAGCGGGTGTTGCGGGTCATGCGCCAGCATCACCTGACGCTGCAGCGCTACACGGCGCTTCGCCCTGGCCGAACCCATGATGGCGTCGTCGTGGCCTTGCGCTCCAACGTGCGCTGATGCTCGGATCATCTGGAGATCCGGAGCCGTGATGGCCAGGTGGTCCGGGTTCTCTTTGTCATTGATGCCCGTGATCGCGAAATCATTGGCTGGCTCGCCATCGCCAATGCCGGGATCTCTGCCGAAATGGTGTGCGACCTCATGATCACATCGGTGGAGCGTCGCTTCGGGAGCACCAGAACCAGCCACCGAGTGGAATGGCTGCCCGACAATGGCAGTGCCTACATCGCCCGCCAGACCGCCCAAACCGCCGCAGCCCTTGGGCTGACTCTGCTCTTCACCCCCGTCCGCAGCCCACAGAGAAACGGCATGTCCGAGTCTTTCGTCAAAACCCTCAAACGCGATTACGCCTCGACCCATATCCTGCCCGACACCGATACCATCCTGGTCTTTGCCGGAATGGATGGAGGACTATTGTCAATCCCACCCGCACTC
>NZ_LAPV01000095.1 GCF_000971275.1 Devosia psychrophila
GATCATCTACCCGGGGCTTGCCGCGCACGTCGGTTGGAAGCAGCGGCTCGATCCGGGCCCACTGCGCATCGGAAAACCAAAAGAAATCACCCATAATCACCGCCTCCTCAATGAGGCAGTGAATCACGGCCCGATTGGTATGGGAATCCACTTATTGGGTCCGGACCCTAGTCTCTTTCACATGCGGCTTGATTGCCGTGATGATGTGAAGATGACCCCGCGGTGTTTCTCCCGTTCATGACCAAGATGAAGATTTGTGAAGGTGATGTAGCTGATGCATTGCCTGAGCGGGCAGTTCGCCGCGGCTCGAAAAAGTAGTGGTTCATTGGTCGAGATGGAAACGTGGCAGCCTGAGGCCAAGTCCCGTCAGCTGGCATTGCGCCCGAAGGGGGATGCCCAACAACCCCGCATGACGGGCCCTGCATCGAGCTTCCCGATTGGAATACGATGCCTTTACTTCTGGCGCGGTGCAACAAGGTCGCTTCCGGGAATTGTAGTCCCTTTGCGTTGCCCGATTATGGCGTCGCGCAGCGTCTTGGCGGCGTTCCGCACTTCGCCCTGCATAGCTTGGTCCTTGTCCAGCGCCTGGGGACTGGTCGCATAGGGCTCCCAATAGCCGATATAGCGGTCGAGTTCGGCCAAGGGCCCGGCCGGCGCCAGGTCCATGAATTTGAGCCAGTCCGAAATCGAGCGCCGCACATCCTTAGTGCCCTCGACATCACCATGTACCACCACCGAGAACAGCCGCCCCTTGAGATGCTTGGGATAGTCCCAGCCATCGAGCTCGATCTGCTTGGCCAAGGCTGCCTCCTTGCCCTGCATCAGCGTCGGGTCGGGGTTACCGCCATCGGCGCAGACCAGGCGATCCATCATCGCCTTGAGCGGCGATGTCACCTGATACTATTCGGGGCCGCTAGATCGCGAGACAGCCTGAAGTACGGCTGAAATGCCATGGCCCATTGATTACTAAGTAGCGACTCTGAAGCCTGCTGAACTCAAGCTCGGTTGTTGGGTGCCGCGTTGGTCGACAACCGCGCCTTGGTAGCTTTCACTGGTTCAATTGGGATAAATGTTCCTGAAACGACCTTGGCTTCTACGTCGGCGACAAATGCTAAATTTTCTTCTAACTCCACCCCAACATCGATCAAACGTTCCAGAAGATCATTATATTCATTCGAACTGCCATCTGTGGCAAAGAGAATAAGATCCAGTAGCGCCTCCGTTTTTTCAGCAAGGCCAGCGGCTTCACTGTGGGCGCCCCTATAGATATCGAGATTTGGTGTAGCGCCACCCGTTCTACCAAAGGCTTGAGCAACTCTAGTCGAATTAGCAGCGACCTTGCGAAGGCTACCAAGCCTTGTTCGAATTGGTTGGAAAAGTGCTGTTACTTCCTCAGCGGAAGCTTCTCGAACGCCACCATTTTGATCTGCCATCTCGGCGTAGGGCCGCATAAGCCTTGGCTGCGTTGTAACGCTATCCTCTAATGGGGAAGGTCGTTCAGGAGAAACACCGGTTCGGATCACAGGCAGGGTTAAGCCACCGTCGGAGGGGGCCCGCTGAGCCGCATTCTGCCTTGTTTTCTGCTGCGCTCTAGTCCGGGCAATCCACCAAGCAACAATAGCCGCCATTAGTGCTAAGGCAACGATCAGTTCCATATCTTTTCCTCCAGCTAAACCCTACGACGCCGCGCAACACAGTCATACAAAACCGTCGTTTTTCTTAAGTTCTGGGGGGTGACGCAGGCAGGCCATGGAGTCGCAACTGAGCGTGGCGGTCCAGATAGTCCTCTAGCTCCCGCTTGATCATCAAAAGACGGCGCCCAACGTCAGTATCTACCGCCGTTGGATTGAGCTCCAGCCACCTCTCGCACCCATACAACAGGGTACTGATGTTTGCGGGTGGATGCGGGCCATCAAGATCGCCCGCATGATCGCGCCAGTGAGATATGCCAAGCAGATAATTGGGCGCCATAGGATCGTCTCTGGCTTGTCAGCTACACAATGCACAGTAAGGATCCCCGATCTCCTTTGCGCTCTATCATATGCAGTGATTTGGCGGGGGCTGTCGACAAACGTCCGACATGTCCACAAAGGCGAAGTTATTGGCACGTATGAGCGCCGCGGTCCGATGTACCGATCAACTAGGGCAGGGCAGGGCAGGGGCGGCGGCCACTAATTCGCATAATATCTGGTATGGAACACCGAGGTTGGGGCCGTCAGCGGCCTGACCGCTTCGGGCGCATGCGGCGCGAAATAGCGGACGTCCAATCCGAGGGGCTACGTCTTGGATCGGCCCAGATCAGTCATTGGGTGGCGCGATGACGTTGCCGCAGGCCTAGAACAAGGCAGGTCGACCCGACGCCAAATTTGATAGAAACTTGGCAAGGTCAGGCTCGAAGACAGCCTTGGCAGCTTTCCTAAGCGAGAACCACTTCCTCCGCCGTTCATCCTTCTCGTCCCATTTATTCAACTGAGTGAGCACTCGTACGGAGTAGATCACCGCTTGGGACGGTTTTGTCGTGCCGTCATCGAGCAGCTTGATGAAATGATAGGATCCGATCGGTGTGTCCGATACGGTTCCCTCTATGCCGGCCTCTTCCCGAGCTTCTTGCAACGCCGCTTCCGCATCGCTTTTACCGGCCATTGGCCAACCCTTGGGCAACATCCATTTCTGATTGGTGCGCGATGTCACCAGAAGGATGGACCTAGACCCGTCCTCCTCAAGTCGCCAAGGCAGCGCAGCGACTTGCCTGCCTATCCCGAAATCGTTTGTCCGCAGCAACTTAGCCATGGGACTTTGCAGCAAGATGCAAATTTCTCACAGGCGTATCGTTGCCAAGAACGGCACGTCGGGTGCGTGTGTAGCTCGAAGTTCCACTCATCCGAATGAGTTGTAGCCTGCAGCCAGCTGTAGGCAAGTCCCCAGCCGATTGTTGTATGGTCAACCTATCGGCTGCACCCTCGAATTAGGGAGCCAAATCGAGGTCGAAGCATACCCCGTTGTGCATGGCGGTGAGAAGTTAGGCCACTGAGGGTCGGCATTTGAGCTGATGCGGGCGGCGTAAAAGTCGACCAGTGGTTAGGCTGGTTTCCTTTGCGGGGCCGCCGGGGATGTTCGCAGTGGAGGTTTATGGGGCGGTTCGGCGGTTTGTGCTCGTGGAGGGTCACAGCCGGCGGGAGGCGGCTCGGGTGTTTGGGCTGAGCCGGGACACGGTGCTGAAGATGTGCCGGTTTTCGCTGCCACCGGGCTATACGCGCAGCAAGCCGGTGGCGCGGCCGAAGCTGGACGCGATGGTGCCGGTGATCGATGCGATCCTGGAGGAAGATCGGGCTGGCCCGGTCAAGCAGCGCCACACGGCCAAGCGGATCTTCGAGCGGTTGCGCGACGAGCATGGGTTCAGCGGCGGCTAAAGGTTTCGCCGTGGTTGCCATCGAGGTGAGGCGCCTCGCTCAGTCCGCGGCGCAGGCCTCATCCGGGGTGAAGGTTCTGATAGACCAGAGCGCCCATGAAGTGTCGGGTGGTTCGAAGCTGGTGGCTGACGCTGCAGGCAAACTGTTGTCGATGCTGGAATCGATCAAGGAGAACAATTCGCTGCTCGATGACATTGCTCGAGCCAGCGGCGAGCAGGCGGCCTCAATCGAAGAAGTAAACACCGCGGTGCGTGCCATGGATGAAATGACCCAGCACAACGCGGCTTTGGTTGAAGAGATCAATGCCGCGGTCGAACAGAACGAGGTACAGGCGTCCGAACTTGACCGCGTAGTGGATATTTTCCGGCTTGACGCCAAAGTTCAGCCGAACCGTATCGAGCAGAAGCCGGCGGCCGTCGCTGGCATCAAGGGGCTGCAGCAGCGTTTGAAAAGCGCGACATTATATTACAGTCCCCACGGCAATGCTGCGATCAAAGGCGATTGGTCTGAGTTTTGAGGACTTCCGTCAGAGGGGGTGCGGACGAAAACTTGGACCGGTTATGCTGTAATGCCAAGACTTTGTCGGTATTCGATTGGGCTAAGAGAGCCAAGGGATATCTTGATGCGCTTCTCATTGTACCAACGGATGTAGGAATCAACCTCGATAACGAACTGCTCGACCGTGGTGGCGGTCCAATCCCGAGGGTAGAAGAGTTCTGTTTTCAACCTGCCGAAAAACCCCTCGCACGCAGCGTTATCTTGCGAGCATCCCTTGCGGGACATTGAGCGAACCAGCTTCGCGTCAGCAATCCTGGGTAACCAGCCTGCCCAGCGATAATGAGCACCGCGATCAGAATGAAC
>NZ_LAPV01000096.1 GCF_000971275.1 Devosia psychrophila
CGACCTACCTGATGTCGGCCATCCTGGTCGGGGTGATAGCGCTGCAGTTCGCGCAAAAGCGTTACGTGCCCTGGGCCTACTGGTCCGCCGTAGTGATGGTCAGCGTGGTCGGCACGCTCCTGACCGATAATCTCATCGACACGTTCGGCGTTCCGCTGGCAACCACGACGATCGCCTGCACTGTCGTGCTGGCGGTAATCTTTGCCGCTTGGTACGCCAGCGAGAAGACACTCTCCATCCACACTGTCGTGACGACGCGTCGAGAGGTCTTCTATTGGTTGGCCGTGCTGGCCACTTTCGCTCTCGGAACGGCGGCGGGCGAATATGTGTCGGAAGCCTTGGGGGTCGGTTATCTCATTACCGGCACCTTGTTCGGCGCGATCATCGCGGCGATCGCCTTCGCGCATTACGTGCTTAAGATGAACGCCATCCTGGCTTTCTGGCTCGCCTATATCTTCACCCGGCCCCTCGGCGCCTCGTTGGGCGACCTGCTCTCCCAGCCCACCGACTACGGCGGGATGGGCTTCGGGACCATCGTCACCAGTGCGATGTTCCTCGCTGTCATCGCCGCTATCGTGGTCTACATGACGGTCATGCGGGGTCCGGGTGACGGCGCACGGGCCGTCAGATAAGAACGAGATGCCTTGCCGCCTGCCCGACCGGCAGGCGGATCCCGGATTCGAAAGGGGACCCCATGCGTATTCTCATCATCGAAGACGACCGGCGTACGTCGGAGTATGTCGTCAAGGGTCTGTCCGAGGCCGGGCATCTTGCCGAGGCGTTGGCGGACGGACGCGACGCGCTGGTCCATGCGACTCACACCCCCTACGACGTGCTGGTGGTCGACCGTATGCTACCGGGCCTGGACGGGCTGTCGCTGGTCCGCGCGCTGAGGGCTTCGGGCGTGCAGACGCCGGCAATCTTCCTGACCTCGATCGGCGGCGTCGACGACCGGGTGGACGGCCTCGAGGCCGGCGGAGACGACTATCTCGTCAAGCCGTTCGCGTTTTCGGAGCTGCTGGCGCGGGTGAACGCCCTCGGACGACGTCCCGCGGTCCAGGCAGAGAAGACCGTCCTCAGGGTTGCCGACCTGGAGCTGGACATGGCGCGGAGAACGGTCAAGCGTGGCGGGCAGAAGATAGACCTGCAACCGCGCGAGTTCACTCTCCTTGAAGTGCTGATGCGGAACGAAGGCCGGGTCGTGACCCGTACCATGCTGCTCGAGCGGGTTTGGGATTTCCACTTCGACCCGAAGACCAGCGTGGTCGAGACCCACATCAGCAGACTGAGGGCCAAGATTGACAAACCGTTCGAGGTGGCGCTCCTGCATACCGTCCGCAGCACCGGCTACAGTATCCATGCTCCGCTCTGACACCTTCCGGAGTACGGCGTTCCGGCTGGCCTTGATCTTCAGCGGATTGTTTTTCGTCACTTTCGTCATCGCGGGTTTCCTGGCTTACAGGATCATCTCGACGGATCTGCATGACCGCCTCGACCTGACCTTGTCCGAGACCTTCGAAATGATCGCAAGTTCCTACGGGGACGGCGATCTGGAAGACCTCGTCGGTACGGTGCGGACCTACGCGGCATCCACGCGGGATCACGACCGCGTCTTCTATTTCGCCGACGCCGCCGGGCAGGTCCTCGCGGGGAACGTCTCCGCCGCCCCGGCGGCGTCGGGCCTGTCGACGGTGGCAGGTGCGGCCTTCGGACTTGAAGGTGACGTCCGCTATCGTGCCCTGAAGGGGATGATCGCCGGGAACACTCTGGTCGTCGCCTGGAGCTACGAGGAAACCGACGAACTGGGCGGGCTGGCTTTATCCAGCTTCGCTTGGGCCGGCGTAATCGCCACCGCGATCGCGGTAGCCGCCGGCCTGCTGCTGGCTGGCGCCGTCAAGAAGCGAATGGACGCCATCGGGGGGACCATGGACCGGGTCGGCCAGGGCGAGTTGAGCGCCAGGATCCCGCTGCGGGGGTCGGGAGACGACATCGACGTCCTGTCCGGGCAGGTCAACGCCGCCTTGGAGCGCCTTACCGCCTTGGTTGAAGGGATGCGGCAGGTGAGCGTCGATATCGCGCACGACCTCAAGACCCCGTTGAACCGCCTGTCCATCATCATCGAGGGAGCCCTGGATATGGCGGAAAGGGGGGAAGGCAATTCGGCCGAGCTGGTCCAGGCCCAAAACGAGGCCGGGCGGATCAACGCGACGTTCGAGGCCCTGCTCCGCATCGCGCAGCTCGAATCCGGTGCTCGACGCGAAAGGTTCACCGAGGTCTCCCTTGGCTCGGTCCTTTCGATCTTGGCCGAGGCCTACGAGGACGTGGCGATCGAGAACGGTCAGACGCTGTCGCTATCCACCGAAGCGGGGGATGCTGCGATCGTCAGGGGCGACAGGGATCTACTGACGCAGCTGTTCGCCAACCTCATCGAGAACGCCATTCGCCACGCCAAGGACGGGACGGCCATCGCCATGTATGTCCATCGGCGGGAGGGCATGGTCAGCGCGCGCGTCGTCGACGACGGCCCCGGCATTCCGAAGGATGAAAGCGAAAAGGTCTTCCGACGGCTCTACCGTCTGGAAAAGAGCAGGAGCACGGAGGGAACCGGGCTGGGCTTGAGCATGGTCAAGGCCATAGCGGATCTCCACGGTGCGTCAATCACCCTGTCGTGCGCCAACCCCGGACTGGCCGTCACGATAAACTGCACGGCAACGAACGGATCGAAGCCATGAAACTCAAGAGCGACCTTCCCCTCGGCGTGCTGGCGGCGCTCCTTGGCGGCTTCGGCATCGTCGCCGACGAGGTTTCCGAAGGCGAGACGCTCGGTTTCGACAACGCCGTGCTGTTGGCCCTGCGCGTGCCTGGGGACCCCTCCATGCCAATCGGTCCGTCCTGGCTGCCGGAAGCCGCACGCGATGTGACCGCCCTGGGGAGCTTTTCCGTCCTCACGATACTGGTGGCCGGCGTCGTGGCGTTCCTGGCGTTAGTCGGCAAACGCGGGACCGCCGTCTTTCTGACAGCTTCCGTACTGGGCGGAACAACGGTCAGCACCGTGTTAAAGGCTCTTTTCGACCGTCCCAGACCGGAGCTAACGGGAGTAGCCAAAGTCTTTACCGCCAGTTTCCCAAGCGGCCACGCCACCATCTCGGCAGTGGTATACCTCACTCTAGGCGCTATATTGGCCGAGATCTCGGCATCGCAGAATCTCACAACGTTCTTCTATTCGGCGGCCGCCTTCCTCACCGTCCTGGTCGGATTGAGCAGGATGTATCTCGGCGTCCACTACCCTACCGACGTCGTCGCCGGTTGGTCGATCGGGTCCGCCTGGGCGCTGCTGTGCCTCTTGATCTTCAGCGCTGTCCGAGCCAGGTGGACCGATCGGGAGGCCGTCGGCCCTTCTGCGGCCTAGCCCGCCAGGGGCAAGCACCGGCAGGCCCGCTTGCATTTCCCGGTTCCATCGGCGCTAAAGCGGCGCGTCGGGACCGCTTTCAGCCTGGTCCTGTTCGGCCTGCACGCTACCCTCCTCGACCCATCGGCCCAAGGTCAGCTTGGCTGCGGTCTCCGGTGGCAGACCCCCGGCCGCCATGCTGATGGAAGCACCGCGCCCGGTGATGGCGACGAGTCCACCTTCCATGAAGTATGTCGCGCGGTAACGCCGCCGCTCTCGGGTTAACTGTACTTCGCCGTTAATCACTGCAGACCATCCGGGCTCCCCCGTACGGATTCTGGCCCCGGGCGAGCGCCAGGGCAAGCCCTCATGACGCGGAGGCGACCAGCCGAGAGAGGAATGTTCCGGCGCCCTCCTGACGGGCATGTGTTGGCCAGCACACGACTTCATGCCGACGATACCCGGATCCAGGTGCTTGATCCCAAGGTGGCGATTGCCTCAGGGGGAAGCCGGCGCGCCGTCAAGGAAGGGCGTATCTGGGTCTATGTCCGCGACGACACGCCCTTTGCCGGCAGCGACCCGCCGGCTGCGGCCTACTTCTTCTGCCCCATCGCAAGGACGTTCATTCCCAAACCCATCTCGCGGCGTTCGCAGGCATCTTGCAGGCCAACGCCTATTCCGGATTCCGCCAGCTTTACCAGCCGGACTCAAAACCGGCATCGCCCAAATCGTGGAAGCCGC
>NZ_LAPV01000097.1 GCF_000971275.1 Devosia psychrophila
GGCTGATGAACTCGCTCCCGACCTGGTTGCTCTGAACGCGGTGGGCTAGGAGACGGCATCGCAGCTGCTGCTAACCGCAGGAGACAATGTTGACCGCCTGCGCTCCGAGCCCGGGTTCGCCGCGCTGTGTGGCGTCAATCCCGTACCGGCGTCTTCGGGCAAGGTCACCAGGCACCGCCTCAACCGCGGGGAGATCGGGCTGCAAACAGCGCCCTTCACATTATTTCGCTTGGAAAACTGCGAACTGATCCGAGAACCGAGGCTTACGTTGCCAGGCGATTGACCGAGGGCCACTCCAAACTGGAGGCGATCCGATGCCTCAAGCGGTATATTGCTCGTGAGGTCTATTCCGTGATCCGGCGACGCAATCGGGAGATCGGTAGCATCCAAACTGCTGCTTGACACTTAGAAGGGCGTCCAGGGCAGTCAGTTCAGTAGCTTCGCCTTTACCGCCGTGCTCAAGGATGCCGAGATCGCGATCAGCATGGACGGCCGTGGGCGCTGGATGGACAATGTGTTCATCGAACGGCTGTGGCGATCGCTGAAATACGAGTGCGTGTATCTCCACGCGTTCGAGACCGGCTCGGAGCGGCGCGCTGGTCTGACCCGCTGGATCGGCTGCTGCAATGGGGACCGACCGCACTCCGGGATTGCCGGACAGACCCCCAATGAGGCTTATGGGGTGAACGAACACCGACCGGTCGAGGGGCCCACCCCGACATCCGAAACACTCCAACTGGCGGCGTGATCGAAACCTCGGATTAGCTTGGCAAAGCCGCCAAACTGTCCAAACGATCGGGACCACCTCACCGTTTCCTCCAGCTAATATGTTGATAAGCGTTTGTTTTGTATCGACATTTAGATGCTCTGCGCACGTTCGTGCTTCATGCCTATGTTCCAGATGCGCAGTAGGCGCCGCGATTAATTCCGCCAGGACGCTTGTCCGGAATACGGAACATCCCTTGTTAATAAGGGTGATAACTCCCAACCCGCAGTAGAAGGCGGCTATGAGGTGTGGCATGCAAGCTTAACGTTGTCTGTTAACGATTGCTTAACGAGCCCATCAATTGTCAGCCGAGGGCAGGTGGTGGCTTCGGCACATAAGCGCGGCGCTGTTGCTACAAATAATACCGGGGTTCATCGCCGAATGGTTGCAGCATGGGTTGGGTCGTTAGCCGACATGGTTGGGCTAAAACCGAAGCGACCGGTACCGAGCAGGCGCCTAGTGCAGCGCACGCTTGTGGATCCCCCTCGCACGGATGTGTTCGACCAACGATTGCAGGCCATTTTCGAGGGCACTCAACCAACCTCAACACGAGCGATCGGCGGCAGTCTTGAGCTCGTTGGCTTGAGCCAAATCCGACCCGCATTGGGCGTGACCTGGGACATGGTGCGTGACCGCGTGCGCCAGATTACCGAAGCCGAGCTACAAAGGCATTTGGGACCGCTTGACCTTTACCGCATCTATAATGCTTCAACCTATCTAATTTGCCTTTTTGAGCTATCCGAAGCAGACGCTCGCAATAGGGTTGCCCTTATTTCTCAGGGCATCCGCGACACCTTGGCGAAAGAGTTCCCCTTCATACGAGACCGCGTCCGTCCCGAGTCCTTCCTCGGTACGTTGAATGGTGTGGCCTTGCACAACGGCGACGGTAAATTAGTCGATCGATTGTTTAAATATACGCGCGCGATCAAGGCCGAGGCACATCGCAAGGCCGCAGGTAGCACGCGTTCGTTAGTGGAGCGTTCACGAGTTCTATTTTCACCCTGCTGGAAGCGATCCAGGAATGTGGTTGCACTCAACCGTTGCATTTTGGATGCCAAAGGACGCGGATCCGTCAACAGTCAAATCAAGTTGCGATATGGCAGCTATGGAGAAGCAGCTGCGGACTTGGACTTTCTCGTTCTGTCGCGCGTAGCAATGACGCTGTATGAGTTAAAGCATCTAGGACGTGCAGCACCCGTCTTAGTCCCTGTCCAGTATGAAACGCTTAGCCATCCCCGGAGTTTTGCGACCTATAGTAAGCTGATTGAATCGGTTCGCGCGCAATACCGCCCTCTGATTGCGCTGCAGATTATGGACATCGACAGCTCACATACGTCGCATGCAATACTGGAGATCGTGCATAAACTCTCGCCGTTGGTGAGGTGGCAGTCGTTGACATTCGATCTTTCCGACCCACGCATTGCCGAGTGCGCGCAACCTCCTGTCTGGGCGCTAGCGACGGACCTCAGTACACGGCGGAGCACTGACGGTTCAGTCTACCAAAAGCTATGCCAACTCCGCGCGATAGCCTCCACCGTAGGGCTAAATACCATTGCTCGGGGAATTGATTCTGTCGGCCTTGCTCAAGTTGGGGTCAAGGCAGGCATCACCTATATGGACGGTTCAGCGGTCCAGCCCCTTTCTTACAGCCCCCGAGCGATCGGTCCTCTTTCGACAATGCCATTCGGCTATTCATCGAGCGATTTCGTAAAGCGCTGGCAAACCTGACCGCAGGATAACATCTGTCGCTTGGCATCGTACTCAGCGATGGCCCCAATTTTTTTTGCGCGGGATGCTATCTGCCTAGCGGCGCCCGTGGCACGCACTTAAATAGCCTCCTCAGCATGCATCATGGAAAAGCCGGCCACCGCGGAACCCGCCGCGGTGGCCGCCCCGATCATCCCAAAAAGAACAGGGGCGGCGCAGGCAGGAACGTTAAGCCGAAAACCGCCCAGCCCTGCGCTGGGCCAAATTGTGCATTGTTCAAATCCATCTCCGCAGTCCATTCGGTACACGGGGCAAACCTGCCTAGTTGCAACGAATTTAGTAAAATTGTTAGGAAACCGACTACCTATCGTTTGGGATCGTCGGTCTATTGGGAGCAATCTATTAACCGGACCCCGGTCGCGGCAAATCGGAGGAAAGTATGGCTTTGTCCAAACTCTGGTCCCTTTAATGACCCGTCAAGTTGAGCGCGCGTAAAAGTCCTTCAATGCGCAGGCCGCTTGCAGAGCACTGGTCATAGAGAAAAGCTAACAGTTTGGTTGAGATCGGAGTTTAGGTGCGCGAAAGTATTCTTGGACGTATTAAGAGGCTTTTTGTCAGCGACGTCGAAAGTCCTGGCCATGTGGCAATATCCGAAAATTGCCAGAATTCGCGCGGTCAAACTGCAGCAGCACAGGCCGGCCACGTTCGCCGCATCATTGGTCAGTTGGATGAACAGGGCTTCCCATCCTTGCTTGGTGGTTGCGTTCAGTTGTTGGGGCTCGACCGGATCAAGGGGCGCCTTGGGCCCCGGTGGATAAATGTAGCAGAAAAAGCCCTTGTCATCGCTGAAGAAGTTCTTTTCGAGCGTCTTGGCTACGGGGACATTTATCGTCCTATCGGTGAATTTGCATTTCAAATTTGTTTTGAAACAAATGACGAAGCCGAAGCCGAACTCCAAGTGCAACGCATCGCAGAGGCCATTGACGACAGGATTGGAAGCGAACTGGTCGAGACAGAGCGGGCAGTGTCAGCCGACACTTTCGTAGCCCGGGTGCCCAGTGCGCGCATTCGCGATGCCAAGGATCCAATGTCTGCTCTTTATGCCAGTCTGACGGCCATCCGAGATGCGGTTAATGCTAGCGCAATTAAACGGCACAGTATTCCAGCCCTTCGATATGCCGGAGCACTGTTCCAGCCCCTATACTCGAACAGGGACTTTGGCAGGACCAAAAATCGGTGTGTGTTGGATACGTTGGCCGGAGCTGCCGCAGCCAAACACCTCGAAGAAATTGAACACCTCGATGATTTGATTGAGGCCCTTGCCAACCTGGATTCCGTCCTGTTCGCCAAAGCAATCGAGGGATTGCATCACGCCCTAGGTGACGTGAAACGCGCTACGATTGTTATCCCAGTTCACTTCCAAACGCTTGCGTCCAGACAGCCTGACTTCATGGATCTGGCACTGACCTTGCCACTCGCTTACCGCAAGTTCGTGCTGATCGATTTGATCGGGGTCCCCAC
>NZ_LAPV01000098.1 GCF_000971275.1 Devosia psychrophila
GATTCGCATAATATGCGGACTGGAACAGTGGAATAGTTGCTCGACGTGGACGTCCGCAACCGACCCGAAGTGGCCAGTCAGGTTCCGACCCATATCCGCCGTTCAAGGCCAACTCTTCGGTTCCTAAAAACCGCCATTAGTTGTCGTAGGATCGTTGTCCGATGTCGGCATGACGGTCGCAAGCATTGCCCGGCTCGTTCCCGCCGGACACGGCAGTGACCTGAACCATGACAATCGGGCTGCGCGGATGCGCAATAGATAAACGGGTGGTCAGGTGCCCGGTCGGTTCAGGCGCGTGGGCTCAAGTATGGAGATCTGGTTCATCGCGGTCGATACCGTCTCAGCCAGAGTGATCCCCGACGGCCTGTCCAGCAAGAACGACACCGCAGTCTGGAGCGTCGCGACAAGCGTTGCGGCGACCAGGCGACGCGAATGCTCTTTGCCGGCGGCGGGACGATCAGCAACTTAGCCTATGCGGTGGGGCACGGAAGCGTGCCGCAGTTCACTCGAGAATACGGGCGGATATTCGGTATGTCGCCGACCCGGGATGTCCGGACTACCGCTCCCGGTCCTACTCGGCAGCGTGAACTTCATTCTCGCAATAACCGTGATCAAGACACCCTGCCCGAGCGGGACCTGACTAGGGCCGTGGGATAGCGGTTCGAGCATGGGAGGTCGCAACGTTCGCCGAAGTGCGCAGCAGCAAGCTTCTGGCGGTGGACAGCATGCGTCGGAGACCGTCTCCGCAAATGAATTCCGATCCGTCACCGGGCGAAGGAACAGGGCGGTTTCCCGACCGCCTGCCGCAATCGACCTGCGCGCCTCTATCGTCGCAATGCCCACGGTCGCCCATTCGTCACCATGTTTTCGGCGATCGGGAAGTTGTCCCGAGCGCAGCCGCCCCGCCAGGATCGCAGCGGATGTGGGCACCCTTGCCGATGTCGTTTACTGACGAGTTTCGGTTCCGCCGCCTAGACCCGTTTGGGGGTGGGTTGATACCGGAAAAGTATCAATAAGGGTCAAACATGTATTGGACGCAGTAGTTCAGCCCTGTTCATAGTCCGGATGGAGAAGCATTCAAAACCGCTCTGGCGCCATTTCGGCGGCTGGCACCCTTTAGAAGGCGAGTGCGGAGCCTCTCCTATAGTGGAGGACAATTTGATCAACAGCCCCTTTAATTCGCCAAGGCGCCTCGACCGGCCGACGGCCGCAATCGGAATTACACTTCTAGCTCTCGCTGCTTTGCTCGTAAGGGACGCCTTCAACATGAGCGTGGTCGGCGGCTATGGCGTCGGTCCGAGCGCGATGACATACGCGGTGGCTTCGGGCCTCGTCGTGCTTGGGTTCGGGCATATCATCAGTGCGTTTCGCCCGACCGCAGATACACGCGAACGTGCCGACTGGAAGGGAACGGGCCACGTCGTCGGTGGGATCGCCATCCTTATTCTTGCAGTCTATTTTCGTCTCGGATTCATCATCCCCATGGGGATGCTCTTTACATTGACGGCCCGTGGCTTCGGACGACGCGCTTTTTTGGCGGACTTCGCGCTAGGCATCTCCCTCGGAGCCGTAATCTACCTGGCCTTCGCCAAGCTCCTCGCATTGAGCCTTCCCCGCGGTCCGCTAGAACAGCTGCTGGCGCTCTGAAATGGATACTTTTATAGCACTTGGGAACGGCTTCCTGGTCGCGCTGATGCCTATGAACCTTGTCTACGCGCTCGTCGGCGTGTTCCTGGGCACCCTCGTGGGCGTCCTGCCAGGTATCGGCCCGGCCCTTACGGTAGCGCTTCTTCTGCCGATAACCTTCAGACTGGATCCTACCGGCTCCCTCATTATGTTCGCGGGAGTTTACTACGGCGGAATGTACGGCGGTTCGACGACGTCGATCCTGATCAATACGCCCGGTGAATCCGCGTCGATGATCACGGCTCTCGAGGGCAACAGGATGGCCAAGGCGGGACGGGCCGGACCGGCCCTGTCCACCGCCGCATTAGGGTCGTTCGTAGCCGGAACGATCGCAACCATCTGCCTGGCATTCTTCGCGCCCTATCTCGTGAAGGTCGCTCTGCTGTTCGGGCCGGAGGATTATTTTGCGCTGATGGTGCTGGCATTCGTCACCGTCTCTGCCACGTTCGGCGACAGTCCCCTGCGCGGCATCACCGCGCTCTTCGTAGGGCTGACATTAGGCTTGATCGGCATCGACACCCTTTCCGGACAGGCGAGGTTGGTCTTCGGCATACCTGAACTGCTCGACGGAATTGAAGTCACGACTCTTGCAGTGGGCCTCTTCGCTATCGGAGAGGCGCTGTTCGTCTGTTCGCGACGTGCCTTCGGGGTTGAAGAGGTCCAGCCGATCAAGGGTTCGCTGTGGATGACCAGGGAAGACTGGAAGCGCTCGTGGAAGCCGTGGCTGAGAGGGACCTTGCTGGGTTTCCCGATTGGCGCTCTGCCCGCAGGTGGTGCTGAGATTCCCACATTCCTTTCCTACACGATCGAAAAGAAGCTTTCGAAATATCCCGAAGAATTCGGCCATGGGGCGATCGAAGGCGTTGCGGGACCGGAAGCGGCAAACAACGCCGCCGCAGCCGGAACTCTCATGCCGCTGCTGACGCTCGGCCTTCCGACATCCGCGACCGCAGCAATCATGCTCGCCGGCTTTCAGCAGTACAACATACAGCCCGGTCCGTTGCTCTTTGCAACCGATCCCGCCCTGGTCTGGGGTTTGATCGCATCGCTTTTCGTCGCCAACTTCATGCTTATCGTACTCAATCTTCCTCTCGTAGGGCTTTGGGTAAAACTGCTTAGGACCCCGACGCCATGGCTGTACGCGGGCATTCTCGTATTTGCGACGACGGGCACGCTGGCCGCGAACCCGTCCTACATCGAACTGATCATGCTTCTTTGCTTCGGCATCGTGGGCTTCGTGATGCGCCGCTTCGACTATCCGATTGCGCCTATGGTGGTCGGGCTCATCCTGGGTCCGATGGCGGAAACCCAGCTTCGACGTGCGCTTCAGGTCGATGTAGGCAGTCCGATGGGTCTGATACAAAGCCCCATTGCAGCCACGCTTCTGTCCTTAGCGGCGTTAGCTCTGATAGCGCCGTTCGTAATCAAGGGACTTAGTCGATTTCGGGCCGCCGAAGACTGACTGACGTTCTGCTTACAGGGGGCCGTCACTGCCTGTTCCAAGTTCGTCACGCAGGGTAAGTGCGATTTTTTCGAAATTGGACAAGGTGGGCGAGGACGACGCTTCGAGCCGGGCGAATGACAGGATCGCCTCCGGGAGGCTGCTGTCTCTGACCGGCTTGTACGCGACGAAGCCCTCCAGGAACCTGCTCATGGACGCGGGCACGAAGGTGATGCCAAGTCCGGCTGCGACGAGGCTCAGGATCGACGTCATCTGCGGTGCGTCTTTCTGAGTAATGATCGGACTGAAACCGGTCTGCTCGCATGCAGCCAAGATGACTTTTGTCAGCCGCTCTCCGATCGGCCGCGGACGCAGGATGACGGTTTCCGATTTCAGATCTTCCAAGGCGATGGACTCCGCCTCCGCAAGTGGATGATGAGCCGGGATGGCTGCCAGCATCGGCTCCTGCAGGACGGTTGTTATGGTGAGATCGGTGGTGTCGATGTCCGTCGGCCGCAGAAATGCGCCGTCTACCGCGCCTCGCCGTAACGCCTCCATCAGCGCCGGCGTGTTGCTCTCGGATATGGCGAAATCCACGGCCGGAAATCTCGACCGATAGGCGCGGAGAATAGACGGGACCACGATATTGAACGGCGCGGAAGGCGTCAGGCCAATTCTCAAGGTCCCTTCGTCGCCATCGGCCGTTCGTTTGACCGCGTAGGCCGCGTCGTCGATCGCGGCCAGGATCTTGCGCGCGTCGACCAGCAGGCGATGCCCGGCCGGTGTGAGGCTGACCGTTCTACGGGTGCGCTCGAACAACACCGCA
>NZ_LAPV01000099.1 GCF_000971275.1 Devosia psychrophila
CGCGGGAAGTCCGGCGTGAAAGCGGGATGAAAGACCACATCGCCTAGGGTAGGGGAGCCGCGCGAGCGCGCCGGCACCAGAAAAATAACCAGACAGGAGACATTCCGTGCCGCACCCGACCCGCGCATTGCTCGCGGCCGGCCTGGCGTTGTGCGCTTTCCAGGCGTTGGCTGCATCCCCCGTGCTTGACCGCATCCGCGATACCGGCGCCGTCCGGCTGGCGTATCGCGAGAACTCCGTACCGTTCTCCTATGTCGATGGCGGCAAGCCGGTGGGGTATTCGATCGACCTCTGCGCGCGGCTGGTCGACGCGATCAAGGTGGCGGTCAAGCGGCCGGACCTGAAGGTGCAGTACGTGCCCGTGACGCCAGCCACGCGCATCGCCGCCATCACCGAGGGCCGCGCAGACCTCGAATGCGGTTCGACCAACAACACGCGCGAGCGCCGCGAGAAGGTAGCGTTCACTATCCCGCATTACATTGCCAGCAGCCGCATGCTGGTGATGAC